>CALLUH010000025.1 GCA_938011445.1 uncultured Hyphomonadaceae bacterium | reverse complement strand
TCAAAGCTCCAAAATGGGTGATGTTAAAAATCGCACACACGATGCGAGCGCGGGTCAGTCGCTAATGCCATATGGGAGCGAACGCAAGGCCCACAGGACTTATCTTATCGCAATGGGGTCTTCTTTACCCTATTTGTCAGCGCGCGCCTTGAAAGCGGCAAGTTGCTCAGGGCTTGCGGGTTGTTGATGGTTCGCTTTCCATTCCGAATAGGGCATGCCGTAGACGCGCGCGCGGGCCTCGTCCTTGCTCATGTCAATGCCCGCCTCTTTGGCCGCTTCGCCATACCAGTCGCCAAGGCAATTGCGGCAGAAGTCAGCGAGAATCATCAGGTCGATGTTCTGAACATCTTTGTTATTGTCGAGATGACTAAGCAAACGCCGAAAAGCGGCAGCGTCGAGGCGGTCTTGCTGTTCTTCGGTCAGATCGGGCATGTCGGATTCCTGTCGGTCGGCTGGCGTTCAGAGCGTTATAAGCCCGCCCAAGACACGCTACAAATGCAAAATGCCCCCGCCAGATTGGCCGAGGGCATTTCATCTTGTGTCGCCGTGCAAACCAACAAGACTAGTCGTCTTTTGGTTCGAGGATTTGACGCCCGCGATACATGCCTGTCTTCAGGTCGATATGATGTGGACGGCGCAGCTCGCCGCTGTCGGCATCTTCGATATAGGTATTACCAGCAAGCCGATCATGCGCGCGGCGTTGGCCACGGCGGGATTTCGAGATTTTACTCTTGGGGACAGCCATATTGCTCTTCCAGATCTGTTGTGGCCGACGCGGCCTTAAATTCCGAGCGCGTCTCATAGCCAGAGCGACGCGCAATTGCAAGCGTCAAACGAGGCGAGACTGAACTTTTGCCGCCTCGACAAAGCTTGCAAACAGCGGATGCGGCTCGAAGGGGCGTGATTTGAGCTCGGGGTGATACTGCACGCCGATAAACCATGGATGGTCGGCAAGCTCGAAGATCTCTGGCAAGCGGCCGTCCGGTGACATGCCCGAGAAGATCACACCCGCGCGCTCCAGATCCTCGCGATAGCCGACATTAACCTCATAGCGATGTCTGTGACGCTCGGAAATTTCGGTCGTGCCATAGATCCGCGCAACCAGACTGTCTGCTTTCAAGACGGCCGGATACGCACCGAGCCGCATCGTCCCGCCCTTGTCGGTCGTGGCTGTACGCACTTCTTTCTCATTGCCCTTGGTCCATTGTTCCATAAGGCCGACAAGCGGATTGTCAGTCGGGCCAAACTCGGCGCTTGAGGCTCCCTCGATGCCGGCCAGAGACCGCGCAGCTTCGACGACCGAAAGCTGCATGCCGTAACAAATGCCGAAACACGGGATAGAGCGCTTTCGAGCGAATTGGGCTGCACGGATCTTGCCATGTGCCCCGCGTTCGCCAAAGCCGCCGGGCAGGATAATGCCATGAACGCCTTCGAGCACTTCAAGCGGCGTGGTCCCATCATCGAATTGTTCAGAATCAACGAGCCGGATATCCACCTTCACCTTATTGGCAAGCCCGCCATGAGCGAGCGCTTCCATGACAGATTTATAGGCGTCCGGCACGTCGGTATATTTGCCGACAAGGCCGATACAAACCGTACCGTCCGGATTGTGGATGGTTTGGGCAATCTCGTCCCATTTGGAAAGATCGGGGGTGGGCGCATCGGCAATGCGGAAATGCTGCAAGACTTCCGTGTCGAGGCCTTCGGCATGATAGGTCGCTGGCACATCATAGATATGGCCGACATCGCTGGCTTCGATGACGCTAGAAGGGCGGACATTGCAGAAGCTGGCAATTTTCTTTTTCTCGGTTTCGGGGATCGGCCGGTCGCAGCGGCACAGGAGCACATCGGGTTGGATACCAATCGAGCGCAACTCTTTCACCGAATGCTGGGTCGGCTTGGTCTTCATTTCACCCGCCGCCGGAATATAGGGCAACAAGGTGAGATGGATAAAGACGGCGCGTTCGGGGCCTAATTCCTGCCCAAGCTGGCGGATCGCCTCGAAGAATGGCAGCCCCTCTATATCGCCAACTGTGCCGCCAATCTCGCACAGGACGAAATCAACGCCCTCGCCCGGATCTGACAGGACAAATTCTTTGATCGCATCGGTGACATGCGGGATAACCTGAATGGTTGCGCCAAGATAGTCCCCACGCCGTTCGCGCTCGAGAATTTCGCGGTAGATTTGGCCTGTGGTGATATTGTCCGACTTACGCGCGGAGACGCCGGTAAAGCGCTCATAATGGCCAAGGTCGAGATCGGTCTCGGCGCCATCATCTGTAACGAACACTTCGCCATGCTGGCGCGGGGACATGGTGCCTGGATCTACGTTCAGATAGGGGTCGAGCTTGCGCAAACGGACGCCATAGCCTCGTGCTTGCAGGAGGGTTCCAAGCGCGGCCGAGGCAATACCCTTGCCCAGGGAAGACACCACGCCGCCAGTAATAAAAATATAGCGGATCATGGGACCTCAAAATGCGCTGATTCGACCGAAATCAAACAAAGGGTTTCCAGACAGGTCCGGTTTATTGTGGATTATCCACGGGTGCCGGGTCGCCTGCATTATCGGTTGCTGGTGCCTCACCATCGAGGGCGGGGGCGATCTGGTCGGGCGCGTCAAGGCGCAAAGATGTTCCAATATCATCAAGGAGCGGCGCAAGCGGCTCATCTATGGTCGGAACCGTCTCCCCGGCGCGCTCTTCGGCTTCAACCTGACGCTCTACGTCCGATCGCGTATCCAAACCTTCATTGGCCAGCCGCGTCAGCCCGAGGCTCGTTACAAAGAACACCGCGCCAACAATCATGGTCACGCGTACCAAAGCCCCCGCCGCGCCGCGACCTGTCATGAGACCACCACCACCGCCGCCACCAATGCCCAGCGCGCCGCCTTCGGATTTCTGGAGCATAATCACGCCCGTCATCACGATGCAGGCAATAATATGAATGACGAGGAGCACATTTTGCATGTTGGTTTTGTCCCGAATAATCGTTTGAGCGGAGATAGGCCGATTATGCCCTGACGCCAACCCCACAAGCTCACTTTTGCGCCCCTCGGGCAGTTTTAACCCGCTGAGTTGAAGATGGCGAGGAAGTCAGCCGCTTTTAGGCTCGCCCCCCCGATCAAACCGCCATCGACATCGGCCACACCGAGTATTTCTGTGGCATTCGCTGGCTTCATCGAACCGCCATAGAGAATTTGTACATTATGACCTTGCTCCCCAAATCGTTTTACCAATGCTTCCCGAACCGCATGGTGAACTTCGGCAATTTGCCCCGCATCGGCCGTTAATCCGGTTCCGATAGCCCAAATCGGTTCATAAGCGATCACAAACGGCTTCTCTACGAGCGCATCAGGTAAGGACATATCCAGCTGACCCAGAACGACTTTCCTGGTCAGCCCGGCTTCCCGGTCTGCAAGGCTCTCGCCCACGCAGATAATCGGGACAAGTCCGGCATCCACAGCCGCGCTCGCTTTCGCTGCCACATCCGAGCTTAGCTCGCCATGATCGGCGCGGCGTTCAGAATGACCGAGAATCACGTGTGAGGCTCCAATATCGGCTAGCATTTGCGCAGAAACGTCCCCCGTATGAGCACCGGACGCAACCGCATGGCAGTTCTGCGCTCCGATTTTCAAGCCGCTGCCTGCCGTCTGTTCAGCAAAAGCACCAAGCAAGGTAAATGGCGGACAGATCAGGCAATCAGCCTCTATCTCGGTGCCCTCGAGCCCCTGCACAATCTCGGTAATGACATCCGAACTCGCCCGCAGACCGTTCATCTTCCAATTTCCGGCAATTAGCTTGCGCATCTTGTCACTCTCCGATCTTGCCTATCTCGTCGCCCCCGCGTAGCAAGCTACTGAACAAGACTCAAGAAGATGCGGACCTATTCCTATGCTTGGCTTCATGCAGAAACTGACCCAGAACAAACTGACCGGCGGATTCCTTCTCGGCATCGTCATACTTTCAATGGCCGTCTGGGGCATCGAGGATATTTTTTCCGGTAGCATCGGATCAAACATTATCAAGGCCGGCGAACGGGGCGTCACCGAGCAACAACTTGACCGCAAGTTCGAGAACTATCTTTCCAATGTCCGACGCGAACAGGAGGGTGTCGTGCTGACGCGGCAGGAAGCCGTCGAGCGAGGCATTCTCGATCAGATCTACAATATCGAACGCTCAAGGCTGACAAGCCTTGGCTATGCCCGCCAATTGGGTGCAGATGCCAGTCCGGCCGCATTGACAGACGAAGTTCGCTCGATCGGTGCTTTCAACGATCCACTTACCGGCAAATTCGACGCAGTGACCTATCGGGCAGCCCTGGGCCGCAATCGCATTTCGGTAGACGAATTCGAAGCCGACACGCGCGACAGACTAACCCTCGACTATGTCCGGGAAGGCATTGAAGCTGCCACCGTCGCACCAAACGATCTGGCACGCCTTCAGGCCATTTTTGACGGCGAAGTACGTTTCGGCTCTTGGTTGCCCATTCGGAATGACGCGCTGCCACCGCCCGCAGAGCCCACGGACGAAGAACTGCGTGCCTTCTATGAGCAACGCAGCGATGCTTTTCAAGTTCCCGAACGCCGTCGATTGAGCCTGTTGAGCCTCTCGCCCAGCAATTTTCTCGATCAGGCTGAAATCAAGGAGGAAGACATCCTGGCCTTCTATGAAGCCACTAAAACGACACGCCTTTCAACACCCGAACAACGCACCTATCTCGAAGCAATATTCCCAACTGAAGACGCAGCGCTCGCAGCCTTCGGCGTATTGGCTGGCGGAGGCGAGCTTGAAGCGGACCCAACCACAGTACAAACCATCCGCACGAGCACCGCAGAAGATGTTGGCAATGAAGCCTTCAGAACCGCCATGTTCGCGCGTGGCGCAGGTGTCGGCAATGTGGTCGGCCCTTATGAGAACAATGGCAGATGGGTGATCGGGCGGCTGAACGAGATTTTACCTGGAACACCGAAAACCCTCGAAGAAAGCCGCGAGGAAATCGCCAATGCGCTCGCCGCCGATCAGGCCGAGATCGCGTTCTTCACAGCGCTGAATGATTTTGATGATTTGATCGGCCAAGGCCTCACTCTTGCCGAAATAGGAGATGCTTTCGGGACACCTCTAATGAGCTTTGATCCCGTTGACGCACGCGGCATCACCGAGAACGGCACGGTCGTCAGCCAATTGGTCAGCGCTCGCGAGGCGCTTGCCGCTGCATTCACGATTCCCGCGGGCACAACCACAGAACGCTTTGACAGCGAGGCGAGCATTACGCTTATTTCGAATGACGAAATTATTCCCCAATCCACGCCGCCATTTGAAGATGTCTTGGAGCAGGTCAAGAACGGCTATGAAACCGTTCGCAAATCCGATGCTCTGCGCATCGCTCTGGAAAGTGTAAAGACCAATATCGACTCCGGCCTCGGCACACTCGAAGCCCAGGCCGAACGCTTCAGCAGTGCGGTAGAAACCACAACAGGATTGCGCCGGACGGCTTTTGACCGCGCGCTTCCCCCGTCTGTAATAAATGCCGTCTTCGAGCTAGGCGAAGGGGAAACCAGTATTGTTCAGGGCCGTTCGCCCGATGAAATGATCCTCGTCAGGCTCGACAGCATAGACCGTCCCGCGAGCGGCGAGCTTGATTCCCTCGCCCCGGTCTCCGCGTCACGGATTGCCTCCCAATTGCGCAATGACATCCTTTTTGCTTTCGAGCAGGAACTAACCGATGTCGTCAAAGTCACCACAGACGATAATGCCTTCAATGCGTATCGTGCAAGGATCGTAGAAGCCCAATGACGGACACGCTGACGGTTCGGCGGCGGATCGGCGATATTGAAACCCCTGTTGGGGCTATGCTCAAACTGGGTACTGAACAGGCAGGAGCCTTTCTGTTTGAATCAATCCAGGGCGGGCAAACGCTGGGGCGCTATTCTTTTATCGGGCTGATGCCGGAAGTCTGGTTTCGGATTCTCAATGGCCGTGCCGAAACGGCAACAAACGAGACATTCGAAGACCCGCAGACGATGGAGGTGGCACCGGTCGAGGCTTTACGCAGCTTTACAGCATGCGCACGCGCCACTGCGGACGAGGACTTGCCGCCTATGGCGTCAGGCGCATTTGGCTATATCGGCTATGATATGATCCAGCATGTCGAGCCAGTATCCATTACCGCGCGCGACGAGCTGAATGTGCCTGAAGTGCTCCTCACCATTCCGCGCGTGGTCATCATTTTCGACCATCTTTATCAGGAGCTTATTCTGGTAGGCCGCGTCTTTGATGGCGATAAAGCTGCCACAGAAGAGCGGCTTGACCATGTCGAACGCCTCTTAGCCAGCCCCGCGCCCGTCAGCCCCGTCAAAGATA
Organism: uncultured Hyphomonadaceae bacterium; assembly: GCA_938011445.1. Lineage (GTDB taxonomy): Bacteria > Pseudomonadota > Alphaproteobacteria > Caulobacterales > Hyphomonadaceae > CALLCD01. The sequence continues at coordinate 21,405 of CALLUH010000025.1, read as the reverse complement.
CTGACGAGGAAATGGCGTTTACTTCAAACACCGCCAAAGCCGAGTATTTCAAAATGGTCGAAACGGCGCGCGACTATATCCGCGCGGGCGATATCTTTCAGGTTGTGCCGAGCCAGAGATTGAGCGCGGACTTCAAACATCGCTCGATCAGCTTCTATCGCGCGCTTCGGCGGCTCAACCCGTCGGCCTTCATGTTCCATATGGGTTTTGGCGATTTACGACTTGTCGGCTCCAGCCCTGAAATCCTGGTGCGCCTGCGCGAGGGCCGTGTTGCAATCCGTCCGATCGCGGGCACGCGTCCGCGCTCTGGCGATCCGGTCGAGGATCAAAAGCGTGCACAAAGCCTGCTCGATGATACAAAGGAAATGGCCGAACATCTGATGCTGCTCGACCTTGGACGCAATGATGTCGGGCGGGTGGCAGTCTATGGTAGCGTAGAAGTCACCGAAAGCTTCATTATCGAGCGCTATTCACATGTCATGCACATTGTCTCCCATGTTGAAGGTAATCTGCGCGAGGGGCTTGATGCGGTGGACGTTCTGTTTGCGGGCTTTCCGGCGGGGACGGTCTCTGGTGCTCCGAAAATTCGCGCCATGCAGATTATTGACGAGCTTGAAGCCACACGGCGCGGGATTTATGGCGGAGCGGTCGGCTATTTCGGCTGGCAGGGTGATCTCGATACGTGCATTGCGCTACGCACGGCGGTTATCAAGGATGGCCAATTGCACATTCAGGCCGGCGGCGGCGTGGTGCTCGATAGCGATCCGCAATATGAGTTTGACGAGACACTGCACAAGGCGGGCGCACTGCAACGCGCCGCCGCTCTGGCAAGCCGTTACGAGTTCGACCAATGAGTACGCGTCCCCTCATCTGCGTCATCGACAATTATGACAGCTTCACATGGAACCTCGTCCATTATCTCGAAGAGTGCGGCGCGCAGACCGAAGTGATCCGCAATGATCAGATCAGCATTGATGCCCTGCTCGCCAAAGCGCCCGATGGTGTGGTCATCAGCCCCGGGCCTTGTACGCCAAACGAGGCGGGTATCACGGTCGAGCTTGTCGCGCGTGCGCCGGACGCTTTGCCTATTCTTGGTGTCTGCCTTGGCCATCAATCTATTGGCCAAGCCATGGGCGGCAAAGTCATCACCGCGCAGGAAATCCGCCACGGCAAGCTCAGCACCATCCGCCATCACAACGGTCCACTCTTTGACGGCCTACCAGAACGCTTTGATGTGGTGCGCTATCACTCGCTCGCCGTGCGCAGAGAGGATTTGCCGGACACGCTCATCCCGGACGCCTTTACCGAGGATGGCGAGATCATGGCCGTGCGGCATATCTCGCGGCCCGTGTTTGGTGTGCAATTCCACCCCGAAAGCATCAAGACCGAACACGGCCACGCCATGCTTGCGAACTGGCTCAAGCAGATAGAGCGCTAAAGGCCGGCGAGCGTTCGTGCTTTGAGGATTTCAACCCAATAACCATCCGGATCGCGGATAAAGGCGAGCCCTTTCATGCCGCCCTCGTCCGGTCGTTTGACGAACTGCACCCCTGCCGCGTCAAACCGCTCGCACGCCAGCTCGACATCAGGCACAGAAATGCCGATATGACCGAAGCCGCGCGGGTCAGCATTGCCATTATGATAGCTGATCGCATCATCCGTCTCGCTGCCCCAATTATGGGTAAGCTCCAAAAGCCCGCGCTGGCGAAATGTAAACGCGATCCGCTCGGCCTCGCCTTCGGGGATCGGCCCGTCTTCAGCGCGGACATAACCCAGGAAAAAGAGCGAGAACTTGCCGGGCAGAAAATCGAGCCTTTTGACTAGCGTCATGCCGAGAAGATCGCGGTAGAAGGCGAGCGAGGCGGCCGGGTCTTTGATCCTGAGCATGGTATGGTTGAGCACAAAATCTGCCGTCTCCGGCATGGAATTGAGCTGGCCTTCATTGCGGCTTAAATCTTCAGGGGCCATGAGTGTCTCCGAAACTGGCTATATCCGCATCAGACTATCACCACAGATATGGTTTGCACATTGCACCGGCCTCAATCTCGGTCTAGGGCTGCTCGTTATGACCGACACGGCTCTTAATATAGCGATCAAAGCAATTGCGCGCGGCGAAGAACTTGACGCTGAAACACTCGGGGGTGCGTTTGATGATATGCTCGCCGGGGCTGCAAAGCCCGAAGAAATTGGTGCCCTCCTTATGGGGCTTGCCGTTCGCGGGGAGACGCCGTCCGAGCTGCTCGCGGGCGCTCGGGCGATGCGGGCGGCAAGCCGGAAGATCGCCGTGGACGGCCCCTTGCTCGACACATGCGGGACGGGCGGGCTGACATGGACGAGCCTGAATACATCCACAGCCGCCGCTATTGTAATTGCAGCTGCGGGCGGACGGGTTGCCAAACATGGCAATCGCTCGGTGCCGCCCAAGACCGGCTCGGCTGATGTGCTCGAAGCGCTGGGCGTGAATATCGACATCAACGAAGAGACATTCCATGCCTGTCTTGAGGGCGCCGGGGTCGCTTTTATGTTTGCGCGCAGCCATCATGCCGCCGCCGCCCATGTCGCGCCTGTTCGAAAGCAGCTTGGTATTCGCACGATCTTCAATCTGCTCGGCCCCCTCACCAATCCGGCCGGCGCACAGCATCAAGTGCTTGGCGTTTCGCAGCCCGAATGGGTGCGCCCAATGGCAGAGACGCTCGCGGCCCTTGGCACAAAGCGGTCATGGATCGTTCATGGCGCGGACGGAATTGACGAAGTGTCCGTTTCCGGCGTGACCCATATTGCCGAGATCGAAAATGGGGCCGTGCGCGAGTTCGAGATCACACCTGAGCAATTCGGTCTCAAGCGCTATCCACTTGCCGATCTGGCAGGTGGCAAGCCGGATCATAATGCCAACGCGATTGAGCGGCTGTTTGGCGGCGAGCAAGGCGCATTCCGCGACATAACAGTGTTCAACGCGGCCGCTGGCCTACTTGTTTATGGGTTAGCCGATACCCTCGAAGCGGGCGTCAAGAGAGCCCAATCGGCAATTGACACTGGGAAGGCCAAGTCCACACTCGCCGCGCTTATTCGTCTTTCCAATGGAGCCTAATGGAGCAAAGTGACATGACCAATGCCCTTACCCCGATCCTTGCCTATAAGGCCGAAGAAGTCGCCGCGCTCAAAGCCGGTTGCTCTGGCGCGGAACTCATCGACCGCGCCATGGAGCAGACACCGCCGCGCGGGTTTGCCAAGGCGCTGACTGCCCGCGTCGACATGGGCGAAAACGGACTGATTTGCGAGCTTAAGCGCAAAAGCCCGTCCGCTGGCGAAATTCTATCCGGAGCCGACCCTGTAGAGATCGCGCGTGAATATGAAGCAGGCGGTGCGGCTTGCCTCTCGATTTTGACAGATTTTCCAAGCTTTGGCGGATCATTGGCCGATCTCGAAGCTATCCGCGCTTCCGTCGAACTACCCCTTTTGCGCAAGGATTTTATGATAGACCCCATCCAAGTTGCGCAGGCGCGCGCTTTCGGTGCCGATGCGGTTTTGATCATCATGGCCGCCGTCTCCGACGAGCTGGCGCAAGATCTTGAAAACACAGCCCGCGAGCAAGGCATGGACGCGCTGATCGAAGTGCACAATGAAGCCGAACTTGAACGGGCACTCGCACTCTCCAGTCCGCTGCTGGGCATCAATAATCGGGATTTGACCGCAATGACGACCGATCTCTCGGTGACCGCACGTCTCGCCTCGCTGATACCCGCTAACAAGCACCTTATCGCTGAAAGTGGCGTGAGAACTCCTGAGGATATTGCATTTTTGAAGCAATCCGGCGCACGGCGGTTCCTCATTGGCGAGAGCTTGATGAAACAAAGCGACCGCATCCAAGCGGTAAAATCGCTGGTCACGGCCTAAAACAGCATTTGACGCGAAGCGTGAACACACCTAGAACAAAAGCGGCACATTGATTCGCGAAGGAAACTGGTCATGCTCACCACCAAACAGAGAGAATTGCTCCTCTTTATCCACACTCGAATCAAGGAAGACGGCGTATCACCTTCCTTCGACGAGATGAAGGATGCGCTGAATTTGGCGTCAAAATCAGGCATTCACCGTTTGATCACAGCGCTTGAAGAACGCGGATTTATTCGCCGTCTCGCCCATCGTGCGCGTGCGCTGGAGGTGCTCAAACTTCCCGAATCGGCTGCACCTGCTGCCCCTCCACGCGGACGACAACAGTTCCGCCCCAGCGTCGTCGGCACCGCCCCCATGCCGAACGTGCCCGCGCCAAATTCGGTGCCCGTGCTTGGCCGGATCGCCGCTGGTGTGCCCATCGAGGCCATTCAGGAAGAGACGGATCGGGTCAATGCGCCGATAGATCTTCCCATGGGGGAAGAACATTTTGCGTTGGAGGTTCGCGGAGATTCAATGATTGATGCCGGTATTCTGGAAGATGACATTGTTATCCTGAAGCGCACCGACAGTGCGGTCTCGGGTGACATTGTCGTCGCTCTCGTCGATGAGAAAGAAGCCACATTGAAAAAGCTCCGCAAGAAAGGCAACTCGATTGCATTAGAGGCCGCAAATCCTGCCTATGAAACCCGGATTTTCGGGCCAGACCGCGTTCGGGTTCAGGGCACATTGGTCGCTCTGGTGCGCCGCTACGACTAATCGTCAGGCCTATCGGCGTATCGTGAGACATCGAGTTAGAGCTCGCAATTGCGCCATGGCCGCGCGCTGCATTTGCGCGCATGGCGGATATGAACCTGCGAGCCGCGAAGCCAGAAAGCTGCGCCGCCCTCGCGCTGAATAGCTCGCCATGACAAAACACTGGGACAAGCCCAATCCGGCTCGGACAGATCAGGCATAGGCAAAGCGGCCCGAGATGGAAAATCAGCCTGATCAGCACTTTGCTCAAGGCTTGGCTCGGCAACCAGTATCAGGGCAATGCCCGAGCGCCGGTCGCAATCACTTGCAAGCGGCGGCGTTCGCATGAGGGCGATATTTTCTCCTCCTGTCATTTCATAGATACAAACGCGTTCGGTGCACCGCTCGGTTGGTATCGCGCTTTGAAACCTCAGCGGCCCCAGCGCATCCGCTTCCGCGATCTCGATAATGGAGTATGGCACCCCTGCATCAAGGCTGAGATAGGCTTCACCAGAGGGCGACCAGTAGCCATCAGCAATCGGCAGCGCCGCCCAAAGAGCACCAGCGCCAAGGCTAGCGCCCAGACAGATCAACACTCTAAGCCAGCGCCGAAATAGGACGAAGCCAATCAAAGCGGCCGTAAATCCGAGCAGAACCGGGGGCGGCATAGAGTTTATCGGTGCTGCATAGCCTGCCCCGGCGTCGCTCGCCCAATGCGAGATACTGAGCACAAGCTCAAGCGAGCCACCGAAAGCGCGCAAACCCCATTCGCTCAACCCAAACGGTGCAAGTACAATGGCCAATCCAGCCGCTGGCACACTCAACAGGCTCACCACTGGCATGGCAACAAGATTTGCAAAGAGACCGAGCGGGGCCAGTCTTTCAAAATGATAGAAGGCAAATGGCGCGGTTGCGACAGAAGCCGCGATGGAGGTCACGGCGAGTGACTGCATCCAGAACCAGACACGCCCACGCAAACTGAACTGGCCACGCACACGCGCCCGCGACCAGGCCTCATAAATTGCAATCAATATCCCTGTCGCGGCAAAGGACATCTGAAAGCCCGGCGAGAAGACACTTTCCGGCCTGAGCAAAACCACCATCAACATTGCAAGAGAGAAGGACCGTAAGCTCAACGCAGGCCGATCCACCAATATCGCCGAGAAAAATACGACTGACATGATGTAAGCACGCTGGGTCGAAACCGACGCACCAGACAAAATGAGATAGGCCGTAATGGCCAAGATAGCCGCAATTGCCGCAAACTTCTGCACAGGAAACCGTCGTGACAATGGTGCAATAAGTCCAAGACTGCGCCGGAACAAGACATAGATCAGCCCACCCACAATCCCCAAATGCAGGCCCGAAATTGCAAGCAGATGCGCAAGCCCCGCGCCTCTGAGCGCATCCTGATCCTCAACCGAGATATAAGACCGATCACCTGAAATAAGGGCTGCCGCGAACCCGCCTGCACGCGCACCGCTCGCTTGATGTACAAATCGTGCCAATTGCCGCCGCTTGGCCGCCACCGCCAATTGCCATTGCGCAGCCAAACTGTCTGGCGGTCCAAGCACCCCGCCGCGGCAACGGCCAAGCACATAGCCTACCGCGTCAAGCTCCTCAAACCAGGCCTGGCGCTGAAAATCATAGTCGCCGGGGATCGCAGGCCCTGGCGGCGGCCTCAGCACTGCCCAACACCGAACAAAGCGGCCTGAAGAAACACGCAGATCAAGCCTGTGAGTCAGGCGCACCGTCTTGGCGGTCTCGTCAGGCCCGAGCCGCCCGATAGCATGCGTCTTGATACGCACCCGCACACCCTTGCGACCCGGTTCAATAGCCGTAATCCAGCCCTCGACCAGAACCGGCCCAATCGCCGTTTTCTGCGGCGCTGACATGTTCATCTCCACACGTAATTTGCCGGCACCAAAACCGAGCGCTAGCCCAAAGCAGAGAAACACGAAAACGCGCGCGAAGGCGGGGGCCCCGTAACGTCCAACCACGAGCACCAAAGCTGAAAGCAATATCAAGGCGCCAAGACAGATCAAACCAAACGGCTCGAAAGGCAATACGAGATATAGCATTGCCCCACCACAGACTGACAAGGCGAAACAAAATGGAACCGCTTCACCAGGCGCAACAAGCGCGCTAAAAGACGGCTCAAATAGCGCCGCCATCTTGCCATTATCTCTCTGGCCGTGTTCAAGCGGTCGCAGCAGGGCTTGCTGCTTCGAAATTGGAAGGTCTGACCGTCTATGTCTGTTATTACCCGTTTTGCGCCCTCCCCGACCGGCATGCTGCACATTGGCGGTGCACGAACCGCGCTGTTCAACCTGCTTTATGCAAAACACCATAGGGGCCGCTTCCTCCTTCGCATAGAGGACACCGACCTGAAACGCTCCACCCCTGAAGCCGTCCAAGCCATTCTTGATGGGCTCGACTGGCTCGGCATTACACCCGATGATCCGCCCATATTCCAGGCCGCACGCGCCGAACGACACATCCAATGTGCCGAGGAGATGATCGCACGCGGTAAGGCGTTTCGCTGCTATGCCACGCCTGAAGAATTACAAGCACGCCGCGACGCAGGAGACGCCGCCCGAAAAGCTGCCAAAGCCGATGGTATTAGCGAGGAGGATCGCGCCCGCCAGCTTGCCGTCGCCAATGAAAAACTTGCCGCTTACCGCTCACCTTGGCGCGATCCGGCCACGGCCCCACGCGACAAGGCTCCTTATACCGTCCGCCTGCGCGCGCCGGATGCAGGCGAGGTGGCAATCGCCGACAAAGTACAGGGCACTGTCACCGTCGACGCATCAGAGATTGATGATTTGATCCTGCTGAGAGCCGACGGCACGCCCACCTACATGCTCGCTGTGGTGGTAGACGATCATGATATGGGTGTGACGCACATCATTCGGGGCGACGATCATTTGCGTAACGCTTTGCGCCAAGTCCCGATCTATCAGGCAATGGGGTGGCCGGTACCGGAATTTGCCCATATCCCGCTGATCCACGGGCCAGACGGGGCAAAACTCTCAAAACGTCATGGCGCTCTTGGCACCCTTGCCTATCGTGATTTGGGCTATCTGCCCGAGGCCGTCTGTAATTATCTCATGCGGCTGGGCTGGAGCCATGGCGATGAGGAAATTTTCAGCATGGACGAAGCAGCCGCCGTGTTCGGGCTAGACGCCATCGGAAAAGCGCCTTCACGGATCGACTTTGATAAACTTTCCGCGATTAACGGGCATTATATCCGCACAATTGATGAGAGTCGTTTGTACGATGCGCTCATGGTTGAACTAGCTAAAACTGGCGAAGTCAGACCAGAAGCGGCGTCAAACATAGCCAAAGCGCTGCCCCTTATGCGCGATCGGGGCGATACACTGCCCGAACTGGCTGGCGCTTTTAGCTTCTTGCTCGCAGCACGGCCACTCGAAATGAACAAGAAAGCCCGCAAGGCATTGCGTGCGGAAGGACTTGACCGATTGGCTCTGGTGCGCGACCACGTAAGCAAGATTGATCGCTGGGCGGAGAATGAGCTGAAACTGACCCTTCAAGCCATTTGTAACGAAACAGCGCTTTCCATGGGCCAGATCGGTCCTCCACTCCGTGCCGCCCTGACCGGCGGATTGCCCGCGCCTGACATTGATCAGGTTATGGCTTGGCTCGGACGGGAGGAAACCATCGCCAGAATAGAGGATCAAATACCGACGGACGTGTAATCAATACGCGCCACGAGCAAGAAAGTTGAGAAAAGCAATGGAAAACAAAACAGTTCAAAAAGGTACGGCAACGCTAACGGTAAACAGTAAAACCGTAGAACTTCCCGTCTTAGGCGGCACTGATGGGCCAGATGTCATTGATGTCAAACGGCTCTATGCTGAAACGGGCATGTTTACGCTTGATCCTGGCTTTACTTCGACGGGCTCATGCGAAAGCCAGATCACATTCATCAATGGTGAGGAAGGCATCCTCCTCCATCGCGGCTATCCGATCGACCAGTTAGCTGAAAACTCAAACTTTCTCGAACTGGTCTATCTGCTTAATTATGGCGAGCTACCCAGCAAGTCAGAATTTCATGATTTCTCGCGCGACGTCACGGAACACACTATGCTCCATACGCAGATGGACCGCTTCTTTGGCGGGTTCCGGCGTGACAGTCACCCAATGGCAATGATGGTCGGTGCCGTCGGCGCTCTGTCTGCCTTCTATCCTGACGCGATGGACGTAAAAGACGAGGACCAACGCCGCATTTCAACCAATGGCCTGATTGCCAAAATGCCGACCATCGCCGCTCGCATCTACAAATACTCTATCGGCCAGCCCTTTATCGAGCCGCAAAACCATCTCTCCTATGCGGAAAACTTCCTGCGCATGTGCTTCTCCGTGCCAGCAGAAGATTATAAGCCCAACCCTGCAATTATTCGCGCCATGGATCGGCTGCTTATCCTGCAAGCGGACCACGAGCAGAATGCCTCAACCTCCACCGTCCGCCTTGCGGCCTCATCCGGCGCACACCCATATGCGGCAATCGCGTCGGGCGTAGCAAGCCTCTGGGGGCCAAGCCATGGCGGAGCAAACGAAGCGTGCCTCAACATGCTGCGCGAAATTGGCAGCGTGGAGCGCATCCCCGAATTTATTGCCCGCGCGAAAGATAAGAGCGATCCGTTCCGGCTCATGGGCTTTGGCCACCGCGTTTACAAGAATTATGATCCACGCGCCAAAGTCATGCAGGCGACTGTCCACGAGCTGATGCAAGAGCTCGATATAAAGAACTCCCCCATTCTTCAAGTGGCAATGGAGCTTGAAAGAATCGCGCTTGAAGACCCATATTTCATCGAGAAGAAACTCTATCCGAATGTCGATTTCTATTCCGGTATCGCAATGGATGCGATCGGTTTCCCGACCGAAATGTTCACCGTACTGTTCGCACTTGGACGTACAGCTGGTTGGCTTGCCCAAATGAATGAAATGACGGTGGACAAGACCCAGCGCATCGGCCGTCCACGCCAGATTTATACTGGAGCACCGTTCCGCGATTATACAAGCCTGGACACACGCAGCTAAGCGCCTTGCAATCAATAATATAATCAGCCCGTAGCAATAGCTGCGGGCTGTTCGTTATCAGCCAGACATTTTACGCCTTTATAGTTCAAGCAGAATTTCAGCAGCCAGCCTCGCGGCAGGCGGTCCGCCATAGCCCATTTTACCGAGTGCCTCATTCTGCGCGACCATCTGCGCTTCTCTTGCAGCGTTATCGCACAATAAGCCCTCGGCAAGCTCCGTAATGGCCGACGCCGTAAACGCCGACTGCAAGAGCTCAGGCACAATCATCCTGCCCGCCGCCATATTCAGAAGCGTGATATAATCAGCCTTCATGAGCAAATGTTTGACAAGCATCCATGTTATAGCGCCCGTCTTGTAACCTGTAATCAGCGGAGTGCCTTGCACCGCCACTTCGCTCGTCACCGTGCCCGAACAGGCAAGCGCCAGATCCGCCGCCGCCATCGCGCCAAAACGTTCACGCTCATCGCGAAGAATGATCCAGTCTGCGGGCAGATCGCCAAACCGCTCGGCAAACATATCGACAACCCCAAAAGCGGGCGCGACCACAACCTGCCTCTGTCGATCCGCATGGTACAGCCGACGCGCAGCCTCGATCAGCGGCGAGGCCACCCGGTCAATCTCCGACCGACGGCTACCAGGCAAAACGAGGATCAACTCATCTTGTAACGCTATTTTATAGAGTTGCCGAAAAGCATCACCATCGGCAAGTCCATGGCGCGAGAGTGCCGGATGTCCGATCACCCGCGTGTCCAACCCGAACGGCGCATAATATGGCACTTCAAAATCATGGATGCAAAGAAGCTGATCAACCAAGCTCGCCAAAGTCTTCGCTCGCCCCGCTCGTGTCGCCCAGACTTGTGGTCCGATCAGTTTGACAAGCCGAATGTCCGGATTGCCTGCACGGACTCTTTGCGCCACACGCAAACAAAACCCCCAAGAATCAACGAGCACGAGCTGGGACGGTGCGAATGCTAAAACATCTTGCGCGGTTTCCTCGGCCAGACGGGTAACATCACGATAGGCTTGCAAGCCTTCCCACAGACCCAGAACCGACAGCGGCGAAACATCTACGCCCGACATTTCCGCCACCGTACCAAGAGATGTCCCACCAGTTGCACGAATAGACATGTCGCCACCCGCCTCCCTCAAAGCGGCCACCACTTCGGCACCGAGCAAATCGCCGGACGCTTCACCCGCAACGAAATAAAAGCGCTCACCGAGTGTCGGCTCTGTCATCCCGCTCCAAGCCCGATCACAAACACACCCATCTCCTGAGCTACGCGTTCCACCGCCTCCCGCTCGACAATCATCGCACTACCTGCCTCAATGCCGATGCCGAGCAATCCCGCCCGCGCGCCATTGACCACCGTGTCTGCTCCGATCACAGGCAAATCAATCCGCCGGTCCTGATTGGGCTTTGCGCATTTAACCAATACCCCGCGCCGACGCTCTGGCGTTCCTCGCACCGCAAGTGGCAAGTCAGAGAGCCGCTTAAGCATTCCGTCGGTACCTTCTTGCGCCTCAAGCGCGAGCACGACGCCATCCGCCACCACGCAGCCCTGCCCAATATCTTCGGCCCCGATCAAACGGGCGATCTGCAACCCTTTGTCGAGGTCTGCAGCCGCTTGCGCCTCAGGTGCTGCGCCAGCGATCAAACCAGCAGGGCTCAACAGATCTGGGCACAATGTTTGCGCGCCCACCACATCAAAGCCCTGTGCCACAAATATTTCAACGAGAGCGCTCAGAAGCGCATCGTCGCCATATTGTGCCGCTGCAATCAGCGCTGGCAAACAGGATTGGCCAATCTCATCAAGCTCCAAGGTCACAAAATCAGGCCGCTTCACGGCACCTGCAAAAACGATCTGTGTGCACCCCGCCGCTCGTAAAGCCGACATCACGCCGCCAATTTCGCCAATATTCAGTTCCTGACCTGCATAGGTTCCAAGCGCGCAATCGGCAAAGCCTGAGAGCCGTATCACAAACAAACTCCGGTCTGGCATGAGTCTATTTGCGAGCGCGACCGGCAAACCGCCACCGCCGGCGATAATTCCGATAGGGGCGGTCATGACCTCATTGCGGCATGCATAGGGCGCGCCCCGTATTCTTCTCGATAAATTGCAGCATTTGTTCCACTTCCGGAGAACTGCCATAAGCCGCGTGAGTATCCTCGAGGCGTTCGACAAAACTGCCCTCATCTGCAAACAGCATGCGATACGCCGCACGCAAATCATGAATGCTCTGCCGTGAAAAGCCACGCCGCCGCAATCCGACAATATTGATGCCAGCCAGATGCGCGTGATTGCCGATCACCGTGCTGTAGGGAATAACATTATCAACAAGGATTGCCCCGCCCCCGACAAAAGCATGCGCACCAATCCGGCAATGCTGATGCACGGCTGCAAGGCCGCCAAGCCAAGCCTGTTCGCCAATATGCACATGCCCGCCAAGCGTTGCATTATTGGCCAGCACGCAACGGTCAGAAAGAATGCAATCATGCGCGATATGCACCCCGATCATCAACAGGCAGTCTGCGCCAATCCGCGTCAGACCACCATGCTCGGCCGAGCCGGGATGAACAGTAGCATGTTCACGAATAATCGTCCGTGCACCAACTTCTATACGAGAAACAGCGCTCGGCTCATAGCCTAATATCTGCGGATCTTTGCCGATTACCGCGCCTGTGAACAGCTCACATCCCTCAGCCATATGCGTGCGCCCCTCCACGGTAACACCATTGTGCAAGACACACCCTGCTTCGAGCCTAACCTCTGGACCAATCACGCAAAACGGACCAATTTTGACATCATCTGCAATCTCGGCCTTGGCCGACACAATGGCACTTTCATGTATGCTGGTCATTTGGCCTCGCTCTTGCGCAGCATTTTGCGGCGCAGCCAAATGGTTTCTCTTTGCCATTGCCGTAAGGGACGTGCCGGGCTTCCTGCCCAGGTCTGACCGCCCGGAACATCACTGAACACAGCGGCATCAGCGGCCAATTGCGCGCCCGTACCAATTTTTGCATGATCGACAATTCCAACCCGTCCGCCCATTATCACATCATCCCCGATTTCAACGGAACCGGAGATTCCAGCAAACGCTGCCATAACGACATTTCGGCCGATTCTCGTATTGTGGCCAATATGACAAAGATTATCAATCTTGGAGTTTTCACCAATAATCGTGTCGGTGAGAACGCCTCGGTCAATGCAAGTATTGGCACCGATACGAACATTGTCCTGCACCAGAACCCGTCCGAAATGCGGCGTATTTTTCGCACCGCGAACAGCTGGCAAAAGGCCAAATCCTGCTCCGCCAATCCGGGCGCCAGACCCAATTTCAACGCCATTACCAATCAGCGAAAAGCCGATCTGCGCGCTTGAACCAATCACGCAGTCATACCCGATCTGAACTCCGGATTGGATATGGGCATAGGGGCCGATGTGCGTGTTCGCACCAATTACCGCGCCGGCACAGATAATCGCGGTCGGGTGGACAACCGCGTCCGCATGTATCCGCTTCGCCTCCAGCCCGTCCTCGCACCCGGTGCTTCGCGCAGCAAAAATCCTGGAAGCAATATCAAAGAAAGCCAGACGCGGCGCGTCAACAACGTTCATACCTTCCAAATCACCAAGCCCTTGGGCAATCGCCTTGCTCGTCAGGCAAAGCGCACCAAGTGCGCACCGCTCGGCGATCTTGCCCGCCAGCCTAATGTCATCAACAAAACAAAGTTCACCACCAACGGCCTCCTCAAACACCGAAATCCCGGATATCGAAATATCCGGGAGCGGGTTTGGGCCAAGCCCTGAAATGTCTGTCAGTCCGGCCAGTCTCGCTGGCACGCGAGCGCTATAGAACCGAGAGTCAACAGCCATTCAAATGCTCAGCCTATTGGCCGCCAGCGGCAGGTTGAGCAGGTAGCCGTACACGCGACACGGTGACAGATGGCTTCGCTGAATTAATTTTCGTGATCACCAGATCCGTCGCATCCAGCGATGGGTTCACAGCAATAAGGCTGCTGCGTGCCATCATAACATCTGCCCCTCGCTCCGCGAGAACTTGCTCCAGCACAGGCGTAAGGGCGGTGTTAAACTCGGTCAGCGCATTCTGCTCGGTCTGAACAAGCTCCTGCTGTCGAATTTGGCGCTTCTGAACGAAGGCCTGTTGCTTGCGTTGGAAAGACTGCATTTGGGAGACAAGTGCCGTATCCGCCCGAATAGCCTCCTCCGATTTATTGGCAAGGCGCCCCTCAAGCGCGCGGCCCTCGGTCTCAAGCGCTGCCTGCTCGGACTGGATCTCGGACTGGATTGTCTGGCCGATAGCTTGCAATTTCCGCTGAATGTCCTGCCCGCCCGCGCTTTCACGCAAGACGCGGTTTTGATCGACCGTAATAATTGTAGAGCCCTGTGCCTCGGCATAAGGGGTCTGGATCGCCAGAGTCGCAAATGCAAAGCTGGCAGCGATAAGTAGTGTCTTGAAGGGCGACATGGAGAGTCTCCTGTAAGTTAAAAACGAGTATTGGTGCTAAACCGGATACCTCTTGGTCTGTCAAAGTCCGGCGCGGTAATAAGTTGAGAAAAGTCAAATCGAATTGGCCCAAAAGGCGAATCCCAAAAGACGCTAAGCCCCGCTGACGCCCGTAATTGCAAGCCGTCCTCAATCTGCGTAATCACAGTGAAAGGTTGATCAGAATTTGGATCAGGGTTCGGAATCGACACGACATTTGGTGTTGTATCGAACTCACTCCCCAACTCGCCCAGCCCACCAGCTTCCACGAACAAAGCGCCGCGAATGCCGTATTGCTCGGGGATAACATCAGGAAGGGTCACTTCCAGCGTTCCCTGATAGAAGACTTCGCCGCCCAAGGCTGGCCCTCTTACAATATCACCGACCTGATTGCCATCGGCATCAAAAGTCGTTTGCGTATTGCGCGGCCCGATGCCGGCAACGTTAAATCCACGGAAATCATTCCCGCCTCGGAAAAACCGATTATTAATTCGCAATTGCTGCCCACCAAACGGCAGGATATTCCCTGCCGACAACCGCAAGCTGGCGCGAACGCCCGGGAACAGGCCCTTATAAGCTGCGCCCGTTGCCGTGGTGCGCAAAAACCGAACATCGCCGCCAAGGCCCGCAATATCTTGGGACAAGCTGAAATCGAACCCGCCTGTTGGCGCAATCGGATCGTTGCGCGAATCCCATTGCAGCGTATAGCCCAAGAGCGACGTTAACTCATTACTCTCACTGAAGCAGGACACTTGCCGCTGGATAAAGTCCGGATCGCATTGATCGACAATCCGCGTGCCAGCGGGCAGCGGAACTGCCGTTGGCAAAACCGGCGTCTGCTGGGGCATATTGGTTGCGGTATTATTGATAGTCATGCCGTCTGCATCGAGCAGATCCATCGTGGCAAGATTGCCGAGGGCGTCGATAACGATGTCCTGATCAGCCACGTCGAGCTCTTGCTGCGAGATCTGGTAGCGCAAACCCAATTGACTGCGGCGGGTCAAGGGAAAGCCGACATTGACGGTTCCGCCAATCGTTTGGGTTTCAAACAAGGACACATCGGAGAAGTCGCTCCGACGGCCAAATATGCTAATACCCGCCGCCAAATTCCGACCGAGAAATTGCGGTTCTTGATATTGCAGGTCAACGGTCTGGTTCCGGCGCGATGCGGAGACACGGGCGATCGCCGTCTGACCGCGCCCCAGAAGGTTCCGCTGCGAAACGCTGACATCCAGAAGGAAGGCATCAACGGATGAAAAGCCCGCCGCCAGCGCCAGCTCGCCAGTGGGTTGCTCTTCGACCTCGAAATCGACAATCGTCCGGTCAAGCTCTGAACCAGGCCGCTCGACGACCTCCACTTCTCCAAAATAGCCAAGCGCCCGAACCCGGTTACGCGAACGGTCAAGGAAGAACCGGTTAAAGGCGTCTCCTTCGGACACTTCCAGCCGACGCCGGATAACATTATCGAGCGTAAGCGTATTCCCAACAATGTTGATGCGTTCGATATAGACGCGTGGGCCTTCATCCATTGCAAAAGTGACGTCAATTTTGCCCGTATCAGCATTGGCCGAAATACGCGGAATAACGTCAACAAAGGCATAGCCAGATACGCCCGCAATTGCGGTGAGTTGATCAATCGACTCCTCGATCAAATCGCCCTTATATGTGGTGCCGGACTTGATCGGCACTGCGCGCAGCAAAATGTCCGAATTGAGCTTGTCCAGAGAGGTTTCAACCTTGATCTCACCAAAATCATATTGGCGACCCTCATCAATCGTGAAGGTGATATAGAAGTCTTCCTGATCGGGCCGTATCGCAGCATCTACCGATTCAACGCGGAAATCATAATAGCCTTCATTCTGGTAGAATTGCCGGATCTGCTCCCGGTCAAACTCCAATTGATCGGGGTCATAACTGTCTCGCGAACTAAAGAACCGCCACAAACGCGACTGTTTTGTCACCAGTTCCGAGCGCAATCTCGAATCCGAAAACACCTCATTACCGATAAAATTGATCGAACGAATGCCTGTTGTTGGGCCATCCGTTATCTCGAAGATCAGGTCTACACGGTTCTGATCCAGTGGCTTATATTGCGGCGTCACCTGCGCGGCGAACCGGCCTGATTGGCGGTAAAGCTCCAGAATACGCTGGACGTCCGCCTGAACCCGCGACAGCGTAAAAATACCTCGTGGCTCCGCCTGAATCTCCTCGCGCAGCTTATCGTCATCAATTGAGCTATTTCCTTCAAATAGCACGCGATTGATAATCGGGTTTTCAACAACAGTGACCACCAGATCGGACCCGCGACGCCCGATTGCCACATCTGCAAACAGGCCCGTTGCAAAAAGCGTCTTCAGGGAAAGATCAAGCCGTTCCTCATCAAAAGGCTCGCCCGGGCCGAGCAGCAGATATGACTGGACCGTGACCGACTCGATCCGCTGGTTGCCCTCAATAATAACGGAAGAAATAATGCCGCCCAGCGGATCTTCCTGGGTTTGGGCTGACGCAGACTGGGCATAGGGAAAGAACGCACCGCCGCTAAGTATCGTTGATGCAAGAAGTGTGACTGAAAAAAGTGACCGCATGAAGCTAATTTCCAATTTCCCTAAATACCCAACAAGGCTTATCCGCCCAAACTCTGAAATAGGCCGGTTTTTACAATGTCGCCCCAAGTAACAATCGCCGCCACGCCCAATAGCAGGATCATGCCAAACCGTAAGCTCAGTTCTTGAACCTTAATAGGCATAAGTTTCCCCGTCACAGCTTCATAAGCGTTGAAGACAAGATGTCCACCATCTAGCACAGGCAGTGGCAGCAGATTGAACAAGCCAATCCCGACGGAAACAAAAGCACAGATATTAATCATCAACCAGCCAACCGACGCCAATCGGCGACCCAGCGAAACCGACTCAACCCCCATCGTCGCATTGACCGCGCGGCGGCTGACATCACCGATACCGATAGGCCCGCTTAGCTGTGTTAGCGGTTCACGACCGGTCGCCAGCCGGCCCAGCATGGTGACCGTCATCCCAAGCGTTTCCCCAGTCCTGCGCACGCCTTCTCCGATTGCAGAGATTGGCCCAAATTCGATTAAACCCACCTGCTCTACGCTTAATTGAACATTGATCGAACCAACATTGTGAGTTTGGCCAAGCCCATTATCACGAGCATTCCGAACAGGCGTGACGGCAATATCTTGCACGGTGCCATCCCGCTCCACCGAAAAGATAAGCGGCGTCCCGCTTGAAAGCATAATCTTCTGGATCAGGACCGAACTCTGCTGAATGCCCTGCCCATTGACCGCAACCAGACCGTCGCCCGGTGCCAGCCCCGCCTCTGCGGCAGGCCCTTCCAGAACATCCGCAATAACAATTCTTTGCACCGGCGTATCATGGTTCAACGCAATCAGCGCAAACAGAACGCTCGCCAGCAAAAAGTTTGCAACGGGCCCCGCAGCCGCTATCACCGAGCGTTGCCAGACCGTCATTTCCATAAAATGTTTGCCAATCGGGCTGGCATCAATCTTGCCAATATCGCCTGCCGTCTGTGCCTCGCCAACGAATTTCACATAGCCGCCAAAGGGTATCCAATTAATACGCCAGCGGGTATTCCGCTTGTCTTTACGTTCAATCAGCGGCTTGCCAAAGCCAACCGAGAAGGATTCCGCAGCCCCGCCAAACGCCCGGGCAGCCAGATAGTGTCCCAATTCGTGCACCACCACCACGACACCAAGCAGCAATAACATGGGGATCAGGAACAAGGGGCCCTGTGTCAGAATACTACCCATAAACCCTAAACCTTACACTTCGCCAGAAGCTGCTTTGCAACCTGCCCTGCTTGCGCAATGACGGCATCAATCTCTGAAAGACTATTTGGCGATTTCGAACCGAATCCAGAATGAGACATAACCTCCAATGTATCATGCACAACAGAGCTTATGTCGAGAAATCCGCATTTGCCTACAATAAAAGCAGCTACAGCGGCTTCATTAGCACAATTTAATATGAGTGGTGCCGTCCCGCCCATGATTAACGCTTGTTTTGCCAGGGTAATTGCGGGAAACTTCTCATGATCCACCGCCTGAAAATCGAGCCGTGAAAGCGCTGCCAAATCGAGCCGGTTTACGGCCGTACAAACACGTCGATCAGGCCACGCCAGAGCATAAGCCACTGGCGTGCGCATATCCGGCTCTCCAAGTTGGGCCAGGACCGAACCATCGCGATAGGACACAAGCGAATGCACAATGGATTGCGGATGAACGACGACATCAATCTGTTCGCCCGGTACATCAAACAAATAGGCCGCTTCGATTACTTCCAGCGCCTTGTTCATTAGCGTCGAGCTATCAATGGAAATTTTAAGTCCCATCGACCAGCGCGGATGCGCGCGTGCCTGTCGTACAGTCATATCCGCCAACTCGGCCGCAGGTGTATCGAGAAACGGTCCGCCAGAGGCCGTAACAATCAGTTTTTCAAGATCGTTGCGGCCATGAAGCACCTGAAAAATCGCGCTATGCTCGGAATCCATGGGCACAATACGCGCGCCTGACGCGGCGGCAGCTTGTCGCAGCAAATGACCCGCACAGACCATGCTTTCCTTATTGGCCAGCGCCACATCATTTCCTGCTTTCAAGGCCGCCAATGTCGAGCGCAGACCCGCCACCCCGACAATTGCAGCGACAACCCGGTCAGATGGCCCGGCCGCGGCCGCTTCGATTGCAGCATCCCCGGCCGCCGCCTCGACCCCTGTGCCATCCAGACGGTCTTTCAATTCGGCATATTTGGACTGATCAGACACAATGGCAAGCTTTGCGCCTGTCAATATCGCCTGCTCGCTTAGCGTCTCGACATCCTGCCCTGCCGCAAGCGCCCCAATCTCGAACACCGGCCCGTCGCCTGCAATCACAGCTTCCTTATTCGCGTGCGCAATGACCGATAATGTAGATTGGCCAACCGAGCCGGTCGAGCCCAAAACACTGATTCGCTTGGGCTTCATACATGCCCCACAAGCATGGATGCGAGCATAGGCATAGCCTTAAGGACGGCCACCATCGCCACACATGCAGACCCGAACCCGTCCAGCCGGTCCATAACACCCCCATGTCCGGGCAGAAAACCACTTGTGTCCTTAACGCCATGACGCCGCTTGATCTGCGATTCGAACAGATCACCAAACTGCGCCGCCACCGAGACGCAAACGCCAAGCACGGCCCAGGTCAGCAATGGCCCTTTGACGAAATAGGCAAAGACAAGCGCCGTGATAACGCTGCCCACCACCGCGCCAATCGCGCCGCTCCACGTCTTGTTCGGGCTATCTTTGGGCGCAAGCAGTGGCCCGCCAAAACGCCGCCCAACGAAAAACGCGCTCGTATCCGACGCCCAGCTGAGCAGCATGACACCCATGGCGATATAAAGCCCCGTCAGATTATCCGGAATCGCACGCAAAACCTGAAGTGCGAGCGGCAAACCTCCGGCATATAATGTCCCCAGCAGCGCCGTGCTCTTGAGCCCGTCACGCTGCTCAAGCGCCATCGCCACAACCCCCGTCCCCACCAAGCCAATCAAAGCCCAGCGTGGGTCAACCGGATGCAGAAAATTCGTCAAAACGGCACCGATTATCATCAAAAGCGCGACGCGGCTTTTGGCCATACGCGCCCACTCAAACGCCATCAGCCCGGCACAAAGCGCCGCAAATCCGGCGAGCAGCCAACCGCCAAGCCACACACAAGCCACCGCAATTGGCACCAGCACCGCCGCCGAGGCCAGCCTGACAAGCACTTCGCGCTTTTGCCCCGATTTGCCGCCCTGCTTGTCAACCATCAGCGCGCCCCTCTTCAGCGAGTGCGCCAAACCGTCGCTCGCGCTGTTGATAGGCGGTAATCGCTCCGGCCAAATGGTCGCCGTCAAAATCGGGCCATAATACGTCGAGAATAACGAGTTCCGTATAAGCGATCTGCCAGAGTAGAAAATTGCTTATCCGTGCTTCACCGCTGGTCCTGATAAGAAGATCGGGATCAGGCAGCATTGAGGTATCCAGCACGCTGGCAAACTGCTCAGCATCAATATCTTCAGGCAAAAGCGCCCCATCAATAACATTCTGGGCAAGCGCCCGCGCCGCTCGGACAATCTCTTCACGCCCCCCATAATTAAACGCAATAGTGAGATTTCCGCGCCTATTCGCCTCGGTTTCCCGTTCCGCTTTGCCAATCAGCTCCAATATATCCGCAGGCACATTCTCCCGGCTGCCAATTATACGCACCCTGACACCCTCAGCCTTAAGCCGCTCCAGATCCCGTTTCACATACGCTCGCAACAAGCCAAACAGCGCATTGACCTCTTCCGCAGGGCGTCGCCAATTCTCGGTCGAAAATGAGAAGAGCGTGAGATACTCAATCCCCATCTTGCCAGCCGCTTCCACCGTCCTGCGCAGCGCTTCAACGCCACGCTCATGGCCCACCGCCCGAGGAAGGCCACGCGCGCGCGCCCAGCGTCCATTCCCATCCATGATGATCGCAATATGTTTGGGCAGCGACACGCCCCCCTGGTCGGGCTTTGTTGCTTGCGTGAGAGGAGCGGGCTGATTCAAACCTGCATGATCTCCGCTTCTTTGTCCTTGAGCTCTTCGTCGATCCGACCGATAAACCCATCCGTTAGCTTCTGAACATCCCCCTCAGACGATTTCTGCTCGTCTTTGCTGATCTCGCCATCTTTCTCCATTTTTTTAAGCGCATCCATGCCATCGCGCCGGACATTACGCACGGCAATCCGCGCGGCTTCCGCATATTGTCCCGCAATCTTGGTCAGCTCGGTGCGGCGTTCCTCATTGAGCGGCGGGATCGGAATGCGCAGATTGGTGCCGTCCACAACGGGATTAAGCCCGAGCCCGGCATCACGGATCGCCTTGTCGGCTGCACCGACCATCGCCTTGTCCCAGATGCTAACGCTGAGCATACGCGCTTCGGGGGCGGACACCGAACCCACCTGATTGAGCGGGACTTTGGAACCATAAGCGGGCACTTGCACCGAATCGAGCAGATTGATCGAGGCGCGTCCGGTGCGCAGCCCGCCAAACTCCTGCGCCAGATTGGTAATCGCCCCTTCCATACGTCGCTTAAGGGATTTTTCGTCATAGCTCATAATTTCGCCCTCGCTCTAGTCTTTGATGATCGTAAACGTGCCCTCGCCATGCAGGACATTCTGCAAAGCGCCAGCG
>CALLUH010000024.1 GCA_938011445.1 uncultured Hyphomonadaceae bacterium | reverse complement strand
TCGCCGCCAAGGCTTTCGGCGAGCGCGGGCGACAGTTCGGCAATTTCTGCGCCAGACAGCGGATGGGCACCGGCCATCAGGTGCAGTTCGGCATCGGTGGCGCCCGGCGGCGGCGTGAGCAAGACATTAAGCGTGCGTTCCTTGCCGCCGCGTAGGACCGAAAGCCGGACGCGTTCGCCGGGCGACTGGGTGGCGGCGAGGAAGTTCAGCCCGCGTTCGTCATAAACCTCACGGTCATTAATGGCGGTGACGAGATCGCCGCGTCTGAGGCGCGCTTTGTCGGCGGGACCGTCTTCATAGACTTCGGTGACGATGATGCCGATGGGGCGGTCGAGGCCTTGGGAGCGGGCGATATCGAAACTGACCGCCTGCCCTTTAAGGCCGAGCCATGGACGAATGATGCGGCCTTCATTGACGGCAGCATCGACCACGCGGCGAACCATTTCGGCGGGGATGGCAAAGCCGATGCCGTTCGAGCCGCCCGAGCGAGAGAAGATGGCTGTGTTGACGCCGACAAGCTGGCCGGCATTGTTGATCAGCGCCCCGCCCGAATTGCCCGGATTGATCGCTGCGTCAGTCTGGATGAAGAAGGCATAATCGGAAATGCCGACATCGGTGCGGGCTGTGGCGGAGATAATGCCGCTGGTAACGGTCTGGCCGACGCCGAACGGATTGCCTATGGCGAGGACGAGATCGCCGACTTCGAGGTCGCGCGTGTCGGCGAAGGGAAGCGTGGGCAATTGGCCGGCTTCCGCGTCGATTTTGAGAACGGCAAGATCTGTGCGTTCGTCGGCGAGCAGAAGTTCGGCGGCATATTCGCGGCGGTCAGACAGGACGATGCGGAACTCGTCTGCGCCTTCAACAACATGATTATTGGTAACGATCACGCCGTCGCGGCCAACCAGAACCCCGGAGCCGAGCGAGCTTTGCTGGCGCGCTTGCTGGCGGCCGAACAGGCGCGAGAATATCGGATCATTGGCAAATGGCGACTGCTGGCGCACCGTTTTACGGGTGTAGACATTTACCACCGCAGGGGACGCCTGTTTGACGAGCGGGGCGAAGGTCAGGTCGATTTGTCGGGCATTGGCGGGAACGGCTTGCGCATAGGCTTTGGGCGCAGCGAGAAGCGGCTGGACGAGCAGCAAGAGCAGCGCGGCGACCGCGAACAGGGCTGCGGCGAGGAATTTGGAGACGTGTTTGGTCATGGGGCGTTGGATAGTCATACTTAATGGCTCTATTGCGGCGCGAAAGGGAATGCAATCAAGGCGGGCTTAAATTTTCAGTTAGGTAAATTGGCGCGGAAAACAAGAAAGCCCCGCACATTTTGGTGCGAGGCTTTGTTATTTTAACCGAAGGGCCTTGGGCTTACGCTTCGGCGGCTTCTTCGGCGGCGAGGCGTTCGCGGTCTGGTGCGCCGCGCGCTTCGGGATCGCGGTCAACCAGTTCGATGACCGCCATGGGCGCATTGTCACCATAGCGGAAACCGGCTTTGAGGACACGTGTATAGCCGCCATGACGGGAGGCATAACGCTCGCCAAATGCGGAGAACAGCTTGTTGACGGCCGCCTTGTCGCGGATTTGGGCGAGCGCCTGACGGCGGGCTGCCAGCGTGCCTTTTTTCGACAGGGTGATCAGCTTGTCCATGATCGGCTTCATCTCTTTGGCCTTGGGCAAAGTCGTGACGATTTGCTCATGGATGATCAGGGATGCCGCCATATTGGCAAACATCGCCTTACGGTGAGACGAGGTCCGGTTCAGTTTGCGGTGCGCAAGTCCGTGGCGCATAATACTCTCCTTGGAAAAGCTTTATCAGCTTTCTCTAATGATGATCGTCATATTTTTTGGCGAGGCCTTCAATATCTTCAGGCGGCCAGTCAGCCACTTCCATACCGAGGTGCAGCCCCATCCCAGCAAGAACTTCCTTGATCTCGTTGAGCGATTTGCGGCCAAAGTTCGGGGTCCGCAGCATCTCCGCTTCGGACTTCTGGATCAGGTCGCCAATATAGACGATATTGTCGTTCTTTAGGCAGTTGGCAGAGCGGACAGACAGTTCTAGCTCGTCCACTTTCTTGAGAAGGACGGGGTTGAAGCCAAGATCCTGCTCTTCGCTGACGGGCGCTTCGATAACCGGCTCGTCAAAGGTGATGAAGAGTTGGAGCTGATCCTGCATGATACGTGCGGCATAGGCCACGGCGTCTTCGGGTGTGATCGAGCCGTCGGTTTCAATGTCGAGGGTGAGCTTGTCATAATCAAGCACCTGACCTTCACGGGTGTCTTCAACGGTGTAGCCCACGCGGCGCACGGGGCTGTAGATCGAATCGACGGGCACAAAGCCAATCGGCGCGTCTTCAGGCCGGTTTTGCTCGGCAGGGACATAGCCCTTTCCGGTGGCGACGGTGAACTCCATCCGCAGGTCTGCACCATCATCGAGGTGACAGATGACAAGATCGGGATTGAGGATTTTTACGTCGCCCGAGGTTTCGATCTGCTTGGCCTTGACCGCGCCAGACCCGCTGGCCTTCAAGACCAGACGTTTTGGCGTGTCGGACTGCATGTCGATCGCGATGCGCTTGAGGTTCAGAACGATTGTCGTGACATCCTCGCGGACGCCCGGGATCGCCGAAAACTCGTGGACCACGCCGTCAATCTGGACGCCGGTAATCGCTGCGCCCTGCAAGGAGGATAAGAGAATGCGGCGTAAGGCATTGCCAAGCGTGGTGCCAAAGCCGCGCTCAAGCGGCTCGACGACGAGTTTGGCTTTGCGGGCTGGATCAATTCCGGCATTGATAATGGGCCGGTTCGGCCGGATCAGTTCTTTCCAGTTCCGGTCATTTACAGTGACGTCAGTATCGGCCATGGCCGTTTCTCCCTCTGGAACGTAAATCTAATAGCTAGACACGCCGGCGCTTGGGCGGGCGGCATCCATTGTGCGGAATGGGGGTGGTGTCACGAATGGATGTGACGGTGAGACCAGCAGCCTGAAGGGCCCGAAGCGCTGATTCGCGGCCAGAGCCTGGTCCACGGACATTGACTTCGACTGTTTTCATGCCGTGCTCCTGGGCCTTGCGTGCGGCATCTTCTGCGGCAACTTGTGCGGCATAGGGCGTCGATTTGCGCGAGCCTTTGAAGCCCATCCCGCCCGCAGACTGCCACGAGATCGTGTTGCCTTGCGCGTCGGTGATGGTGATCATCGTATTGTTGAAACTGGCATTGACGTGGACCACGCCAGAAGAAATGTTTTTACGTTCGCTGCGGCGAACCCGTTGCGTATCGCGAGCCATAACCGCCTCCTATTTCTTCTTGCCGGCAATGGCCTTTGCGGGGCCTTTGCGGGTGCGGGCATTGGTGTGGGTACGCTGGCCACGAACCGGCAGACGCCGACGGTGACGTAAGCCGCGATAACAGCCAAGGTCCATCAGACGCTTGATGTTCATGGACACTTCGCGCCGCAGATCACCTTCTACGGTGAACTCGGCATCAATGGTCTCACGGATCTGGATAACCTCCGCATCCGTCAGGTCTGCGACCCGACGATCGGCGGCGATGCCAACTTTGTCCGTAATTTGACGGGCCTTTGCGGGGCCGATTCCGTGGATATAGCGCAGAGCGATCTCTACGCGCTTATTTGTCGGTATGTTGACACCTGCTATGCGGGCCAAATTCATCTCCTGAAACTCAAACGTGCCCGTAAACGAGGGATGACGAACTCATCACACGCAC
>CALLUH010000023.1 GCA_938011445.1 uncultured Hyphomonadaceae bacterium | reverse complement strand
CCCGTCCAGTACAACAAAGCCATTGTTGGCAAAAACGCCTTCGCCCATGAAAGCGGCATCCATCAGGACGGCATGCTGAAAAACGCCGAAACCTATGAGATCATGAAGCCCGAAACGGTTGGCGTCTCCAAGACCAGCCTCGTCATGGGCAAGCATTCTGGCCGTCATGCTTTCCGTGATAAGCTCGCTGCCATGGGCTATGAGCTGGACGAAGACGAACTGATCGACGCGTTCAAACGGTTCAAAGCGCTGGCCGACGCCAAGAAACATGTCTTCGATGACGATATTGCAGCTCTTGTTGATGACCAGCTCTCCGCCGCAGGTGAGCGCATCGGCTTTTGCGGGCTGAAAGTCATCTGCGGCACCGACGGCCCGCAAACCGCCGATCTGTGCGTCACCATTGATGGCCAGGAGGCCGAAGCCAGCTCTGAAGGCAATGGCCCCGTCGATGCCGTCTTCCGCGCCATCCGCGAGATTGTCCCGAACGACGCCACGCTCGACCTCTATCAGGTCCATGCCGTGACCGGCGGTACCGATGCCCAGGCCAAAGTCTCCGTGCGGCTAAAAGGCGAGGGCATCATCGCCACCGGCCAGGGCGCCGATACCGACACATTGGTCGCGAGCGCCAAAGCCTATATCCACGCCCTCAACAAACTCGAAGCCCGCAAAGCCAAGCGGCTCGCAGCCTAAGGACGCGTTGCAGCCGAGGGCGCGTCCACACAGTGATTAATGCTGACTGAGTGACACCTCGAACGCCCATGCCAAAATCGGTTGTCTGGGTTTGATCTAGCCTGCCGATCTTTTTATGCAGAGGGGGGGCATGTTTCGGCTGTTCATTATTTTCTCCGAAGAATAGCGACTGACTGCCCGATATGACCGTCCGGCGTTGCAGCGTCATCATAACCGTCAATATAGGTCGCAATATCGTATCCGATCCGGGCACCCCAGGCTTCGATGTCAGAGCGCGCCGTGAACGCGTCAAGTGGCGCTTGAGCCTCTGTCATGCGGCGTTTGACGTTCTGATCGAAGACTGCCCAGTGATTTTCCTGCTGGTATTCCAGAAAGCTCATGACAATGAGGCCGTCGGGTCGAAGCGTGCGCCAGCCATCGCGCAAATAGATATAGCTCTCTATAGGCGTCAAATGTGTGAAGATCGACCACGCACAGATCATGTCCAGAGACGAATCTTCCGCCTTGATCGTCAGATCTTTGTGAACATGGGCTTCGTAACCCTCGCAGGCGCTCTTGAGGGCGTCCACAAGTGCCGGAACAACATCCACGCCAATGTATTGACCCGTCCAGCCATTGCGTTTCAGTGCCGCTGCAGTACGTCCTGATCCACAGGCAAAATCATAAAGGCTGTCGCCATTTTGAAGTCCGGCTTCAAACATGATGTGTGCTTGCTGGTTGCCCTGACGGACGAATGAGGCGACATCGGGCGATCCAACGGCCTGCGCCAAGGCGGTCGCTATGTCGTCATTCATATCTATTAGTTGATCGACATGATTGTTATAGGATGTGTCGAAGTGACTTTTTGTCGTTTCCATGTCAGAGCTCCTGATGAGCGCTCTTATAAATCTCTTTTTGGATTTATGCACGTGTAAGCTTGCCAAATTCAATTGACCAATCTCAGTTGGCGCCGAGATGGGGCCTTACGCTCAGTAGATCCGGTGTTTTTTGTCGGCCAAGAGCTGCCCGGCTAGGAAGCCAAAGCAAAATTTGGAGGCCGCACCTGGCGTGCGTGCCGTCATCCGGTCTCGAATCCCTCTGCGAAACTGCCCGCTAACCAAACAGCCCGAAAAAGGGCTTTCGCTCGCGTCGCCATTTCTTGCGTAGTTTCTTATCGTTCGGCGCATCATTTTCGTCACGCGGCACATGGACATTGTTCATTCTTGGCTTTAGCCCGCGAATAAGGTCCTCTTCCATACGCGCCTGATCCTCGCGCGATTTCAGGCTGCAAATATGCCGCTCGGTGGCGCCGCGTTTGTGCCAGGCTTCGTGCCAGCGTTCATGCCCGATCAGCCGGCCTTTGAAATTGGCTGCTTTGCCGACATAGAGTGGGGTGAGGAAAAATACAAAGCGCCGCCGCACGAAGATGTAGATGCCGCCGCCATCGGGCAGGCCCTTATCTGTCAGCGTAACTTTGAACCGGTAATTCTTGCCCGTTTCTCCATGCCAATTGTGTCGCCAAAACGGGACCATAAGCCATTCTCCGCTCGATTTGAGGTTAACCATAGCACGCAGATTGTTAACTTCGTTCTAAGCGCCAGTGGTTTGGTGTCGGAAATTGTGGCCAAATCTTGATTACTAAACGGTACGGTACGTATTCTTTGTGTGATTGCCGAGGCGTGGAGATGACCTTATTTCCCGGTGTATATTGGGGTTTTTCATAAACAGAACTAAGCGTACCAGATATGTGTTGGTCTTTCCTTGCATTAATCAAATGTAAACGGCATAGGTTTAGGAAGGGATGAACAAGAATTGAAACGGCGCGGGGGGCGGTCTTTTCCGTCCTGCGGGCCAAGCGAGAAGACGTTTGAATGATCGGTAGCCTGCTCGGCATGTTGTCCACGGACATGGCCATTGACCTCGGAACAGCCAACACTCTGGTTTATGTTAAAGGACGCGGTGTTGTTCTCGATGAGCCGTCGGTCGTGGCCTATATGACCCAAGGCGGCCGCAAAATGGTTTATGCCGTGGGTGATCAGGCCAAGCTGATGCTTGGCAAGACGCCGGTGAATATGGAAGCCATCCGGCCCATGCGCGATGGTGTCATTGCCGATTTTGATGT
>CALLUH010000022.1 GCA_938011445.1 uncultured Hyphomonadaceae bacterium | reverse complement strand
CGCGAGACGCCGCAAATTCGTAACACGCTGTCTTTCGATAATCGCACGCTATTTGTCGAAGATGGTGTGCCGCTGCAATCTTCTGTGTTTTTTGACCAGTCGGCTTTGGGGTACTCGACGGCGCTGGTTAGTCCGGGCAGTGTTGAAGTGCTACGCGGTCCCGGTACGGTGCTCTATGGTTCGGATGCGCTGACCGGCGTGATAGCGGCGAACTCGCAGGCGACCGACGACAGGCTCGGCGGAAGCTTGCGTGCGCGGGGCGGGGAGTTTGGCCAGTTCGATTTTGCAGGCAGTGTGAACACGCCGCTTGGAGCGGGTCAGGCGCTCAGGATTAGCGCGGGCGTGGCTGGTGAGGAAGGGTTTCGGGACGAGACGGCGTTCCGGCGGGCACATGTGCTCGCGCGGCATGATTTTCAGCGCGGAGCTTGGTCTGCGCAGAGCATTGCGACGTTTACCGATCTGACGACGGAAAGCGCGACGAGTATTCCGTTCTCGGAATTTGAAGCGGGCAATATCACGCTTTCGGGCCTTAACCCGCAAGTAGACGTGGAAGAGGCCGAGGAGGATGTTCAATATTTTCGTTTACAGAGCAAGATTGCTTATGAGGGGGATGGCTTTCGGGCGGAAGTGACGCCCTATTATCGCTCGCAGGAAGTGGCTTCTACGCTCACATTCCAGCCCGCGACGACCCCGCGCGAGACGGCCGATGTAGACACGTTTGGCTTGTTGCCGCGTGTCTATTTTGACCATGATGATGGCTCGACGACGATTATTGGGGTGGATTTCGAGTTTACCGATTTTGATCTTCTGCTCGATCAGTCGCGACCAACGGTGAGCGTGTTTGGGGATCTGTTCGTACAGGGGGTGCAGTTTGACTATAATGTCGGGTTTAATGCGTATGCGCCCTATATTCAGCATGAGCGGGGCTTTTTTGAGGATCGTGTAAAGCTGACGCTCGGGCTGCGCTATGATCGCCAGCGCTATGATTTTACGAACAATTTAGCCGATGTGCCCGGGGATGCCCGGTTGCAAGTGGCCGACCGTGTGGACACGTTTGATAATTTCAGTCCGAAAGTGCGTCTGTTATGGGATGTGACCGACAGCCAGCAATTATTCGCCCGTTATGCGCGCGGTTTCCGGACGCCGCGTGCGAGCGAGCTTTATGAGCTGGACGCCGATCAGGCCGAGTTTGAACTCGATGTAGAAACCTTCGACAGTGGCGAGATTGGCTGGCGGGCCAGCTGGCTTGATGATGCCCTGTCTACGGAGCTGATTGGCTATTATCAGGTGACGCGCGATGGGGTCGAGACGCTGGCGCAGACGGGTGCGGGAAATATTTCGATCAATGCGGGCTCCTCGCGCTTTGCGGGGATTGAAGTGGCTGTTTCGGCCGAGCTGCCTTGGGGGTTTGATACAAGTTTGAGCTTTGCGTGGCAGGATTTCGAGTTTCGTCAGTTTGGGGCCCAGCCCGGCAGCCCGTTTGATGGCAACCAGATTGAAGAAGCGCCCGAAACAATTGGCAATTGGACGGTAAACTGGACGCCGGAGTTTTATGACCGCGTGACGATTACCAGCCGCTTGCGGCATCTTGGGCAATGGCCGCTCAATTCGGCCAATACGCTGTTTACGGATGATGAGTATATCTGGACGCTGCTGGGCGAATGGCGCGTGACGGAGATGATTGCGGTTGAGCTGCGTATCGAGAATGTCACGGATAATAATTTCGCCGTGTTTGCCGATGCGCCATTTTTTGCGCCAAATGGCCGCGCTCGTCCGGGCCAGCCGCGCACGGTCAGCGGCGGGGTGAAGCTGCGCTTTTAGGGCTGGAGGTCGCTGGATCGGTCGCCCATCAGATAGCGCGGGCCTGCACCCTTGATAGCGATGGCGTCGTCCGGATTGTAGAGCGTGCACTTTTTGAGCGAAAGACAGCCGCAGCCGATACAACCATTGAGATTTTGACGCATTTGTTCGAGTTGGGCAATGCGTTCGTCTATGCGTGCGGCGAGACGTTTGCTGATTTTTACCCAATCCTTCTGGGTCGGCGTGCGGGCATTGGGTAGACCCGCGAGCATGTCCTTTATCTCCTTCAAGGTAAAGCCTTGGTTCTGGGTGATCATGATGAAGGACAGGCGGCGAATATCGGAGCGCTCGAAGCGGCGCTGGCCACCTGCATTTCTGTCAGGGTGGATCAATCCGTGCGTTTCATAGAAGCGGATGGCGCTGGTCGAAAGCCCCGTGCGGCGGGCCAGATGCCCTATCGAAAGCGCGTGCATATTCTGCTCCAATAAATCTCTTGACTTAAAGTTAGGTTGAAGAATTACACACGGGTCTGAAGCCCGTCAAATGGCGGACAAAATTGGACAGAGCAGGAGACTTCAAATGACACAAGGCAGATTGGAACATGTCAATATTTCGGTGCGCGATCCGCACAAGACGGCGGCGATGCTTGGAGAAGTGTTTGGCTGGGCGATCCGTTGGGAGGGAGATGCAATGGCGGGAGGCTATACGGTTCATGTCGGAACGGAGGCGGACTATATCGCGGTTTACAGACCTGCGGATCGGGATGCGATGGGGGCGCTGGAGGAAGGGCGTTCGCACTGCACGCGCGGCATGCTCAACCATGTCGGGATTGTGGTGGATGATCTGGACGAGGCCGAAGCGAGAATCATCGCGGCGGGGTTTGAGACGTTGAACCATGGTGACTATGAACCCGGCCGGAGGTTTTACTTTTATGACGATGACCGGATCGAGTATGAAGTGATAAGCTATGGCTAGTTGGAGATGTGTTGTGCGATGGACAGGTAAGGCGCTTGAATGAAGAAACTGTTATGGGCGATTGGGGGAGCGATCGGTCTTGCGGGTGTCATCTGGTTTTTCGGGTATCGGGATACTGTCTTGGCTCCGCGATTTGAGGCTGCGGATTTTGCCGGAATGGATATGCCGAGGGCGCTTCTGAAAGTGGTCGAGGGGACGGTGGAGGGAGGTGCGCCGGGTGCGCTTGTTCTTTTTCAGCGTGGGCAATTGGCCGCAATCGAGGCCACGGGTGTCGCCAATAAGGCGGACGGCGCACCAATGCCGCCGGACCATCCCTTGCGCGTGGGCAGTATCTCAAAGCTCTATACGGCGGCCGTGATCCATGGCCTGATCGCGGAAGACCGCCTGTCGCTTGACACAAAGATTGCGGATATTCTGTCTGCGGACGTGATGGAGGGGCTGCACAATGGGCGCGACATTACGGTGCGCCATTTGCTGACCCATCATAGCGGTGTGCCAGACTATTATGATGCGCGGCATTATCTGTTCGGCGATTGGAAAAATGAGCCGCTGACGCTCGAACGGGTTTTGCCGGTTTCCAAGCGGGGCAAGCCGACGGGGGCAGCGGGTGAGCGGTTCGAGTATTCGAATATGGGCTACATATTGCTGGGCGCGATTGCCGAAGAGGCGAGCGGTGAGAGGCTGGGCGCGTTGATTGAACGCTATGTGACGGGGCCGCTGGCGCTCAGGCAGACGAGCTATAATGTGAAACATCCGGTGACGCCGAGCATTCATGGCTATGGGACATATTTGCGGCCATGGGCGGACACCTGGAACCATTGGGAGCATTCGGGGCCGGATGCCGGGGTGATGGCGTCGGCGTTTGATGTGGCCGCATTTCTGGCTGCGCTGTTTCTGGAAGATGGCGAGTTGGCGCATATTGGCGAGGCGATGCTGGCGGAGGAATTGGCTGGCGCGTCGGACAATCAGAGGCAAGGGCTGGGGCCGCATATTCTGATCGGGAGCGATGGGCTGGGACTGATCGGGCATTCGGGGGATGTGTTTGGCTATCAGACGGTGGCGTTTGCTGTGCCTGAGCGGGATTATATTTTTGTGGGGCATATCAATTGTGATTGCGATGCGCTGTCCGGTTCCCTGATTGGAAATATTGTGCGCATGGAGGCGGGGCTTTCTGGTCGCTAAAGGTCGCTTCTGACGGGCTTACGCAAAGATAGGCTTGCTTCGGGCATTGGCATCGGCCAGTTTGGAGGCTTCAAATGTGAGGGCTCAGCCATGAAACTCTATCATTCCCACCGCGCGCCGAACCCTGAGCGGGTCTCGTTTTTTCTGCGGGCGAAAGGCAAGCTTGATGCGGTCGAGATCGAGGAGATCTCGATCATGAAGCAGGAACATCGGGCCGACAGCTATCGAGAGATCAGCCCGTTTGCGCAGGTGCCCGCGCTTGTTCTTGAGGATGGGCGAACGCTGACCGAGAGCCAGGCGATTTGTCAATATTTCGAGGCACTTTGGCCGGAGCCTAACCTCCTTGGTGCGGATGCGTTCGAGAAGGGCGAGATCGAGATGTGGTCGCGGCGGATCGAGCTGATGTGGATTATGCCGTTTGCGATGTGGTTTAGGAACACGCATGAAATGATGGCCCCGCTCGAAGTGCCCCAAAGTGCTGAACAGGCGGCCAAGGGCGAGAAGGCGGCCAAGTGGTTTGCTTCCAAGGTGGACGCACATCTGGAAAGCCATGATTTTATGGCGGCAGGGCGGCTGACCAATGCGGATATTGTCACTTATATTGCGTGCGGATTTAGCGCGGTGATGGGGTGGAAACCGCACACCGAGCTTGAGCATTTGGGGGCATGGCGCGCACGGATGAAACAGCAAGGCTTTGCGGGCTAGGGCTTGGAACATACCCCGCCCCTGAACAAGCCGCCCAAAGTGCGCATTGGTTCGCGCTATCGGGCGGGCCGCGCGGCGGGGCCATATGACGCGATCATTATTGGTTCGGGACCGGGCGGGCTGGCGGCGGCGTCTTCGCTCTCGAAAATGGGAAAGCGGGTTGTGGTGCTTGAGCAGCATTATACGATTGGTGGCGGGGCACATGCTTATGCGCGCGGCGGTTATAAGTGGGATATCGGGCTACATTTCATCAATGATATGATGACGCCCGGCACGCCCATGGCGGTGATTGGGGATTTTGTTAGCGGTGGCCGGATGCGTTGGTCGCCCATGTCGAACGAGTTTGTCTATTCTATCGGGCAGAGCACTTATCGCATTCCGTTTCTTTCCGGAGAGAAGACGAAGGCGTGGTTCCAAACCACATTTCCGGATGAGGCGGAGAATTTCGAGCGGTTTCTGACGGACTTCAAAAAGCTTGCGCGTGGCATGGGGCCGAGCATGGGGCTGGCCACTTTTGCGCCTGCTGGGGCGGCCGGAGATATGATGCGGGGGCTTGCGCGCAGGCTGGTGCCAGATGGCGCAGCGCGGGCTGTCGAAGAACAGCTTGGCGAGTATTTTACCGACAAGAATCTGATCGCGTGCATTTCGTCGATGTGGGTGGCTTTTGGTGTGCCGCCGCGCGAGCTGCCGTTTTTTGCTGTGGCGGCTTTGTCTGTGATCGACAATCAGCTTTGCTATCCTGATGGCGGCGGGGAGATGATCGGGCGGGCGCTGGTGGATGAGATCGAGCATTATGGCGGCGAGGTGTTTGCCTATGCGCCGGTGGACGAGATCTTGCTGCGCGGCAAGCGGGCGATTGGTGTACGGATGGAAGATGGTAGCGAGATTATGGCCAAGGCTGTGATCAGCAATGCGGGTGCTGCGAATACATTTGGGCAGCTCTTACCAGAGGACGCGCCGTCGAAGGCGTATTACAAAAAGCAGCTTAAGGACGTGAAGCCGTCGCTTGCGCACCTTAATCTGTTTGTCGGCATAGACGCTGACGCGGAAACCTTGGGCCTGACCGATGGCGAGCATATTGTGGACGGCGCGCTTGATCTGAACGAGGCGCTGGCGGCCTTTGGCGAGGATATGGAAAATGCGCCGATCCCGAATGTGTTTTTTGCGTTTCCGTCGATGAAAGATCCGAGCTTTCGAAAACACTATCCGGGCAAGACGACGGCGACCATGATTGCCTATATTGACAATCATGACGGCTTTCAGAAATGGGCGGGCAGTGATTGGGGCCAGCGCGGGGCGGACTATGACGCGCTCAAGGAGGTTCTGTCGCAGAAGCTGCTGGCGGTTCTGATTGGCAAGTTTCCGCAGCTTGAAGGCCATATTGATTTTTACGAATTGTCCACCCCGCTGAGCACGCGGCATTTTTTCCGTGCGCCAAGGGGAGAGGCTCTGGGCGCGGGGTTTAATGTTTCGCGGTTTGGCAAGGCCAATTGGCTCAGCCGGAAGACGCGGATCAAGGGGCTTTATATGACGGGGCAGGACACGCTGGCCATGGGCTTTACGCCGGCCTTGATGTCGGGCGTTCTGGCGGCGGGCGCGGTGCTTGGCTGGCGAGATAAAAGGCGGCTGATGAAGGCCGTGAAAGCGGTGGCTCAGAACCCTTCGGCAATCAACTCGTAGGAGCGGATGCGGGCTTGGGTTGTTTCGGCGATGGAGAGAATGAACAGTTCGTCTGCATTGGCTTTATCGGCTGCGCTGGAAAGTTTTGCACAGACTGTGGATAAGTCGCCGATAATAGCGCGGCTGGCTGTGGCTTCGAGCGCTTCGGGGTACGCTTGGGCGAGTGTTTGCACAGCTTTATCCACACGCTGGAATGCGCCGCCTTGCCGGAAGCCGAGGCCGAGTGTCCATGCGCGTAGCGTGCTTGCAAGGCGTTCGGCTTCGTCCTGGGTGTCTGCGGCGAGGGCGACGATGCCGAGTGCGGCGTGTGGTTCTGCTGCAAATGCCGAGGGGCGGAACGCGTCGCGATAGGCAGCAATGGCTTGGGGCGCACCGCCGGGCGAGAGGAAGTCTGCAAAAGCGAGTTTGAGGCCCATACCGCCAGCGAAAGCGGCCGATTGCGGGCTGGATGAGAGCATCCAGACATCGGGGCGGTGCCCGCGCGGATTGGCGAAGATGCCTGACGCTGGATGGGTCGGCGGGATGGCCTGCTCGCCGCTGGTGTCGAGCAGCCAGTTCAGGAGAAGGTTGAGCATTTGCGGAAACTCTTTTGCGCCCGGGCCGAGAAGGGCAGCGCTTGCGCGTGGGTCGGCACCGGTTGCGCGGCCAAGACCAAGTTCGATACGGTCTGGATGGAGGGTGGAGAGGGCGGCGAATTGTTCGGCGACTTTGAGCGGGGAGTAATTTGGCAGCATGATGCCGCCGGAGCCGATTTTGAGATTTTGCGTGCGGGTGGCCAAATCGGCGATGAGGATTTCCGGCGCGGTGCCGGCAAAGCTTGGTGTGTTATGATGTTCTTGCACCCAAAAGCTGCGATAGCCGAGCGTATCAGCGGCATCAGCAAGGGCGCGGCTTTGTTCGAATGCGTCGCGAGCGGTGCCGCCTTCAAAGATCGGGCTTGGATCGAGAACGGAGAGGATCGGCTTTGTCATGGGCCTTGCTCTATCACAGGAAATTCATTCCGATAATGCAGGCGTGGGGCTACAAGTTAAGTTTAGGTGAGGAACCGATATGACCGACATCAAGCTCTATGGCTATGCGACGAGCCCCTATGTGCGCAAAGTGGGGTGTTTTCTCTATTATAAGCAGCTTGAGTTCGAGTTCGTGCCGGTTAGCCCATTGAACGCAGCGGAGGTGCTGGAGTTTAGTGGCGGCACAAGTGTTCCCGTGCTCGTGATTGATGGGGAGGCGCGGCGCGAATCGAGCGAGCTGGGGCATTGGCTTGACGAGCGCTTTCCCGAGCGGCCTTTGCGTCCGGCGGAACATGTTCAGCTGATTGACCGGATTGATGAGTGGGTGAGCAAGACGTTTCTGCTGTCGATCTTTCGCGGGGCGATTGATGGCGAAGTGAACCTGCAATACCGGTTTCGCTTCTGGCGGCTGGCGGCGCTGGTTTCTGCGCACACACCTATGCCGGAACAGGTGCGCCATTTATGGCCGGATTTTGTGGCCAATGCGCCCTTTATCAAGGCGATGGGCGAGCATATGGATTTGACCGAGCCTGCCGCAGATATGGCGATGCGGATTGGCATGGAGCTGGCCGCGCATATTGGCAAAGGACCGTATATTGGCGGGCTGGATGCGCCGAGCATGCTGGATCTCGCGGTGTTCCCGCAAGTGGTGTTCGGGGCGATGTTCGGGCTCGAAGACAGGTTAAGCGCGGCCCAGCATCCTGTTATTCGCGGCTGGATCGAGCGTATGGCGAGCCATTTGCCAGCGAACCCGACGCTTATTGCGGACGAGATGCAGGTCAAATCACTGGCGGACGCTTTGGCGGAAATGGCTGTCTAGCCCCTTGCGATTTTGCGCCATGCTGGTCAGGATGGGATCGTTCGGCTAGGGCATGTGTGAAGGCTGGTATTGCGGGAGAGCGGGATGACACGATCTGGAATGATAGCAATGGTTCTGGGGGCTTTGCTTGGCGCATGTGGCGCTGCGCCGAATGATGATGCGCTGGTCGAGGATAGAGAGCTTGTGGCAACTCTGGAAGCGCGGGCGCCTGCGGGCAAATTGCCAAGCGTGGCGCGGCCGCTTGCTTATGATGTGGCGATGCGGGTGGACCCATCCGAAGACATTTTTCGCGGCATGGTGACGATGCGCGTCTGGCTTGACCAAGCGGCGGACGAGCTTTGGCTGCATGGCGATGATTTGCGGGTGCAAGAAGTGCGCGTTGACGGGGCGAAGGCGAGTTATAGTGAGGTTTTGCCGACGGGTGTGTCGCGGATCGGTTTCCCGAAGATGTTTCCCAAGGGCGAGATTTCCGTGACTATCGCTTATGAGGCGGACTTTGACGCCAATCTGGCAGGACTGTTCCGTGTTGAGGAACAGGGCGAAGCCTATGCGCTGGCCAAATCGGAATCGATACAGGCGCGGCGTTTCCTGCCTGGGTTTGACGAGCCGGGGCTTAAGGCGCCGTTTGATATTACGCTGGTTGTGCCCGAGGGCGATGTCGCCATTTCCAATACGCCGATTGTCTCGCGCAAGCCGGCCGAAGACGAGGGTTATGAGGAAGTACGCTTTGCGACCACGCGTCCGCTGTCTACCTATTTGCTGTCGGTTGCCGTCGGTCCGTTTGATGTGGTCGAGTATCCCGATATTCCGCCCAATGCGTTTCGGGACACCCCGCTCCCGCTCAGAGGGTTTGCCCGCAAAGGGCGCGGCGGTGATCTGACGCGGGCGCTTGATATTACCGCTGACATGGTGCGCGTGTTCGAGGAAGCGGTTGGGCTGCCTTATCCCTATCAGAAACTTGACATTATCGCTGCGCCGCAATGGCCGAGCGGGGCGACCGAACTGGCCGGGGCGATTACGTATCGCGAGAGCCGTATCCTGCTGGACGAAAATTCCGGTCCGGCGTCTTATCGTGCCATGCTTGGCATTCATAGCCACGAGATTGCGCATATGTGGTTTGGCAATCTCGTCACCCCGCCCTGGTGGGATGATCTGTGGCTGAAGGAAGCCTTTGCGACATGGGGCACGCCGCTGGCGCTCTCCGAGCTTGAGCCGAATAATGGTCACCAGATTGATGCGGCTGCGCGCGCAATCGGGACGATGGGTCTTGATAGTCTTGTTTCGACGCGGGCGGTGCGCGAGCCAATTGACCGGAACGAGGACATTCGCAATGCCTATGACGGCATCACCTATTCCAAGGGCATGGCGGTAATTGCCATGGCGGACAGCTATTTTGGTGCGGATGTGTTTCGGCCTGCGCTTGGGCAATATTTGGCAAAATTCGTTGATAGCGATGCCGATAGTCCGGACTTTTACAAAGTGATCGGCGAGGTGACGGGCGAGCCAGCTATGACTGAAGTGTTCCGCAG
>CALLUH010000021.1 GCA_938011445.1 uncultured Hyphomonadaceae bacterium | reverse complement strand
CCATTTTGTTAAGGGCGGCGGCATGGAGACTACGGAGCTGACGCGCGAGGAGACGGCGCATGAGCTGCTCGCAATGGGGTTGCGGCCGGTAGACGGGATTGAACGGGGGCGGATTGAAGATCAGTTTGGCGGAAGGCTTGACGATGAGCGGCTGTCCCATCTTGTCGAGGGCGGCTGGCTGGATTTGTCTGGCGCTCGGCTCTCGCTTACCGCTCGGGGACGGCTTCTGGCGGACAGGGTAACGCTTGAGATTGCCGGGGCTTTGGGCTAGGCGAGCCTACGGTCTACCGCGTCCCAGAACAGGCCGGCAGCATCGACGCCCGAGAAGCGCTTTAGTTCCTGAACGCCGGTTGGCGAGGTGACGTTCACTTCGGTCATTTTGTCGCCGATCACGTCTATGCCGACGAGCACTTGGCCGCGCCGTTTTAGCTCGGGGCCGATGGCGTCGCAGATTTTCAGATCGCTCTTGGTCATTTCATAGGGTTCGGCTTTGCCGCCGACATGCATGTTCGAACGGGTTTCGCCGGG
The DNA here is from genome assembly GCA_938011445.1 of uncultured Hyphomonadaceae bacterium. Lineage (GTDB taxonomy): Bacteria > Pseudomonadota > Alphaproteobacteria > Caulobacterales > Hyphomonadaceae > CALLCD01. Next base: position 12,628 of record CALLUH010000021.1, on the reverse strand, counting down.
CAAGGGCCGCCGGTTGATGCCGCCAACCGCTTCGCCGTCGATCAGGATAATCCGGCGGTCGCCTTCGGCCACGTCTGGCAGGAAGGCTTGGGCAATGATCGGTTCGCGTGAGCGTTCGAGGAACATTTCCATGAGCGAGGCGTAATTGCTGTCATCGGATTTAACGCGGAAGACGCCCGCGCCGCCATTGCCGTAAAGGGGCTTGAGGATGATGTCCTTATGCTCAGCGCGGAAGCTGGCAATGGCTTGCTCGTCGCGCGAGATCAGCGTTGGCGGCATCAGGTCTGCGAACAAAAGCGGGAAGAGTTTTTCAGGGCTGCCGCGCACAAAGGCGGGATCGTTGAGTACGAGCGTTTTGTCACTGATCAACTCAAGGATGTGGCAGGCGGTGATGTAGGACATGTCAAAGGGCGGGTCCTGGCGCATCAGGATGACGTCAACGTCCCTGGCCATGTCGAGCACCACTTCATCCTCGAAGATACCGGGCGTATCAGCCACGCGCTGGACCTTGGCCGGACGGGCGCGGGCGAGCACGCGGCCTTCGCTATAGGAGAGGTGCTGCGGGCCGTAGACGAACAGCGACGCACCGCGCGCCTGAGCTGCTTCGGCGAGCGCGAAGCTTGTGTCACCATTGATGTCTACGGTTTCGAGCGGGTCCATCTGGATGGCGATGCGAAGCGTCATGAAGGCGTCCTTTAGAGATACCGCCCACATATGAAGATCGCACGCGCCCGTGTCCAGAGTGGCTCAGCCGGATGTGAGGGCTCATCCCTACCGAACTGTCCAGCTTTAGTAAGTCCCGCCTGCAAGTTCGTCATCGGGCAGTGGTGGGATGGCTTGCTCTACGGCGGCCGGTTCGACGGGCTCTATAGGGGCAAGATTACCGCCGTCACGGATTTTGATGTAGGAGACAACTTCTTCGACGCCGCGCACGCGGGAGGCGATGCCGGTGACGCGTTCGAGCTCGGCCTGCGAGCGGGCGATGCCCATGAGATAGACCACTTTGTCATAGGTTTCGATGTGGAAATTGATCCGGCGAACCTTGAAATTGCTGATCAGGCGGCTGCGCACGCGGGTCGAGATCCATGTGTCGGCGGCATTGGCGCGGAAACCGCCCGGCGGCTCGATCTGGATCTCATTGGCAACATCGTCAATGCGCTGGGAGCTCCATGCGATCTCCTCGGCACGGACACGCATTTCGGGCGCGACCACACGGCCAGAGAGCAGCGCCAGACCGTCAACCACTTCGACATCCACGCCGCCATAGCCGCCTCGGGCGATTAGCTTGGACTTGATTTCACCTGCCGCCGACGAATCATCAAACGCTGTGCCGACGGAGCGCTCCTGAACGGTTGCCACACCTGCTGCGCCGACAGCGCCAACTGCCGCCGCAACGCAACCGCTGAGCGCCAATGCGCTTAGGGCGACACATCCTGTCAAAATTGGTTTCATGCTCTGCTCCTCGATATACTTGCTCTATGGTTCGCTTTACCTAGGGATAAAGCAGAAGCGTTACCGACCAGTTATGGTCAAATCAGGGCGCCATGCATCATAAAAATGTTTTGGCCACGGCATTGTGATCCTGAAGGCTGGTATCGGCTTTGTGGGCGTAACGGCGATAATGTCGAACCGCCAGTCAAGTCCGGCCAGATCGGGCCTGCGGGCCATCCATAATTCTGCGGCGCGACCAATTCGGGCGCGGGCTTTGGAGGTGACCGCCTCGAGACATTGGGTTTGGGTCGCCCTCGCCTTCACTTCGACAAAAGCTATGATATTTCCGCGTTGCGCGACGAGATCTATTTCGCCGGACGGGGTGCGGGCACGGCGGGCGAGGATGGTGTAGCCTTTGAGCAAAAGCAGAATGGATGCGACACGTTCGGCCCGGTGGCCACGTTTTTCGGCTCGTCTACGGTCTGCCATTGGATTTCAGATCGAGGGCGAGTTGGTAGACATCACGCTTGGGAAGATTATAGCGGGTGGCGACCTCATTGGCGGCAGCTTTCGTGGGTTGGGTTTCGAGCGCAATTTGGAGGGCGGCTTCGAGTACGTCTCGGGTGGGCGCTGCGTCCGGTTCTGGCGGGCCGACGAGGACGACAATCTCGCCTTTGGGTTTGCCTGTGGTTGCGTAATGGGCTGCAAGTTCGGCGAGCGTTCCGGCGCGGGCTTCTTCGAACAATTTGGTCAACTCGCGGGTAACCGAAGCGGGGCGGCTTGGCCCGAGCGCATCGGCCATATCGGCGAGACTGGCGACAAGGCGCGGGCCAGATTCATAGAAAATCAGCGTCGCTGGGGTGCTTGCCAGAGTGCCAAGCGCCTTCATCCGCGCGGATTTCTTGGCGGGGAGAAAGCCCGCAAACAGGAAACGGTCGCTCGGCAGGCCGGACTTTACCAGCCCGGCAAGCATGGCTGAAGCGCCCGGAACGGGGACAATGTTCAGCCCGAGCGCACTCGCCTCATGGACGAGTTTCCAGCCCGGATCGGAGACGAGCGGCGTGCCTGCATCGCTGATCAGTGCGAGTTTGGCTCCCTCCTGAAGCCTCGATAGCAGTTCGGGCCGGCGGGCTGCCCCATTATGGTCATGATATGCCGTCAATTTGGTTTTGATGGCATAGGCATCGAAGAGTTTACGCGCTGTTCGTGTGTCTTCAGCCAGCACTTCATCGACGGCATTAAGCGTGTCGATGGCGCGCAGGGTGATGTCACGCAGATTGCCGATTGGGGTTGAAACAATGTAGAGGCCGGGCCCCACTTGCGCGGGGCCAGCGGTCTGACTAGATTCGCCGGATGAGAGAATCGCTAAGGGATGAAGAGAATCTGATGATGACATGTGATGCACAATCGCGCCTAAAGCGCTTTTCGCCAAGCCTTGTTCTTGTTGCCGTCTCGCTTCTGTTCACAGCAGCTTGCGAAACAACGCCGAGCCGTCCACCGGTTCCGATCTCGACCGGCGGCGAGCGTCCGGCACCCGGGACTGTCAGCGTGGAGACGGCACAGACCGAGCTAGAGGAAGAGGAAGAAGTCGAAACCGTGGAAACGGTCGAGGCGTTGCCGGCCGAGGGCTATATTCCGCCCCATATGGCAGGCCGCGAGATCAAACGTGCTGCGGTGCTTTTGCCATTTTCCCATCCGCGTGCCAGCGTCCGCGCAGAAGCTGAGGGCATACTTGCAGGCATTGAGCTTGCACTGTTCAATCGCGGCGAGGAAAGCTTTGTGATCTTTCCGAAAGACACAGCCGGGGTCACGTCAACAGCCACGATGCGCGCGCAGGAAGCTCTTGGCGAAGGCACGGATATTATTATCGGCCCACTCTTTTCAGCAAATGTCAAAGCGGTGCGGACACTTGCACAAGATGCAGACGTGCCGGTAATCGCCTTCTCAACCCTAGCCGATGCCGCAGGCCAGGGTGCCTATCTGATCTCGCGCTCGCCGGAGGAACAGGTCGCCCGGATCGTAGACTATGCCGCCCGCAAAGGGGCGACACGATTTGCCTTTCTTGGGCCTCGTTCGAGCCTTGGCCAACGTGCAGAAGCGACTTTGCGTCGGGAGGCGGCGAGAAATGGTGGTCGCGTACTATCATCGGCGTTTTACGAGCCGAGCAATGATGCGCCGGTTGACGCCGCAAAACAAATCGCCAGCGCTATTCAGGCAGAAGGCAATATCACGCGGGGCTCGGTGGCCATTCTGATCCCGGAGGGCGGTGTCAAACTGCGGGCTGTTGCGCCGCTCCTGCCCTATTATGGCATCGACATTCGGAACATCCAATTGCTTGGCACCGAACAATGGAATGATCCGACGATCTGGCGCGAGCCGACGCTGGTTAATGGTGTATTTGCAGCCCCCGATCCGCTCAATACCGAACAGTTCAACTCCGAGTTCCGCCGGATTTACAATAATCGCGAGCCGTCCAGCCTTTCCTCCATTGGTTATGATGCCGGGGCGCTGGCGGCTGCGCTGGCGGCACGAGACAGGCTGGATCTGAACGGGGTCACGGATAGCGACGGATTTCAGGGCGTTAATGGCCTGTTTCGTTTCCGGAGCAATGGCACCACCCAGCGCGCTTTGTCTGTTTTGCAAATTACAGATACCGAAGGCGCAATTGTCATCGAGGCTGGACCTGACCAGTTTGACAGCCCGACAGGCTAGGGAACGTTCTTGTGTATCGGGGTTAAGAGCGTGTTTTTGAGAATGCCCTTCAAATATCAGCCGAGTGCATCAAGCACACGGTCTGCCAAGGCCAGAGAGGCTGTCAGCCCCGGGCTCTCAATGCCGAACAGGTGGACCTGACCGTCACAGCCATGCGTGGACGGGCCGGAAATAACAAAATCTGCGTTCGGTTCATCCGGACCAACAATTTTGGGACGGATGCCTGAATAGGCAGGCTCAAGCGCCCCGTCTTCAAGCGCTGGCCAATATTTGCGCACCGCAGCGTAGAACCTGTCTGAACGCTCCTTTTCCACTTCGTAATTGCGGTCTGTTACCCATTCCACATCTGGGCCAAAGCGCGCCTGCCCGCCAAGATCGAGGGTGAGATGAACCCCCAGCCCTCCCTTGATTGGGACCGGATAAATCAATCTCCCAAACGGGGCACGGCCTGTCAGGGTAAAATAGCTGCCTTTGGCAAAATAGGCATGGGGGATATGGGCCGCGCCTAGCCCGTCAATCCGGCAGGCCAATGCAGGCGCATCCAGCCCTGTTGAATTGATAAAGACATTCGCCGTCAGCACGCATGGTTCTTTGCCAGCACAATATAGCCGCGTGCGGCCATCAGCCATGCTTTCACCGTGTTCAATGACTGTCTCCAGCGCGAGAGCCGCGCCATGATCCTCCGCATCACCCAGAAGAGAGCGCATATAGGCATGGCTGTCGATAATGCCGGTCGTCGCCGATAGCAGGCCCGCTGTGCCAACCAGCGCAGGCTCGGTTCGGGTCATCTCCTTGCGGTCAAGCGGGCGCATCTGTTCGACACCATTAGCCTCGGCACGGGCTGCGATCCCTTCAAGTTCAGCCCGCTCGGCATCATTTGTCGCAACGATGATCTTGCCACACTGACGAAAGGGCAAACGACGCTCACGCAAATAGGTGTAAAGCGCGCGTCGGCCTCGGGTGCAACACATCGCTTTGAGCGAGCCTTGGGGATAGTAAATACCAGCATGGATGACTTCACTATTGCGCGCACTGGTTATAGTTCCAAAGGCGCGCTCAGCCTCAAGGATGAGCACTTCGCGCCCGGCCAAAGCGAAAGCGCGGGCAATCGCCAGACCAACAACCCCTGCTCCGGCGACAACAATATCAGCATCAAAACAAGGTCTCTTCGCCATCCACAGCGCTCCATCATCCGTTACAGCCACACTTGGCCCTGAATTTGCAAACCCTTGCGGGAAAAGACGGTCTTCCGCGCGAATTACGGAGCGGAATGCAATTATTGGGCTAAATAACTTGATTAAGCGATTAACACGCGGTCAACACTGTTAGATAGATCGCGGATCAGTTGGCACGGCCTCACTGGGCACAATCGACCGCGCTGGATCCGGAGAACTTTTATGCGCGTACTTTTTACGGGTGCAGATGGCTATATTGGAGCCTTGCTGGGTCCTTATCTGATCAAGCATGGCATTGATGCTGTTGGGCTGGACACCGGCTATTACCGCGCTGGCTGGCTCTATCCGATGCCTGGGCCGAGCCCGCTGGTAATTACAAAAGACATTCGCGATATCACCGAGGAAGACCTGCAAGGCTTTGATGCCATCGCGCATCTGGCCGAACTTTCGAATGATCCGCTTGGGCAACAAAACCCCGAGCTGACCTTCCAGATCAATCATGAAGGCTCGGTACGCCTGGCCAATCTTGCCCGTAAAGCAGGGGTCAAACGCTTCGTTTATATGTCATCATGTTCGGTCTATGGCGTTGCCGAAGGCGATTCAGTGCTTGATGAGACAAGCGCGGTGAACCCGCAGACAGCCTATGCGGAATGCAAGGTGAAAGTTGAAGATGATCTGCGTCCAATGAATGATCACGGATTTACCACATGCTTTATGCGCAATGCCACGGCCTATGGTGCCTCGCCGCGTCAACGGTTCGACATTGTGCTCAATGATTTATGCGGTCTGGCCTGGACAACCAAGCAGATCAAGCTCCTATCGGACGGTACGCCATGGCGTCCGCTTGTTCATGCCCTTGATATGTGTCAGGCGGTCCATCAGGCTTTGCTAGAAGATCCTGCCAAAATCGGTGGTGAGGCCATGAATGTCGGTTCCAGCGCGCAGAATTATCGGGTGATAGATATTGCAAAAATCGTCTCGGAGCGCTTTCCTGATTGTGAACTTATTGTGGGCGAACCATCGGCGGACAATCGGTCTTATCGGGTCAATTTCGACAAGATACAGCGATTATTGCCTAATTTCGAATGCCAGTGGACGGCCGAAAAGGGCGCTGATCAGATGTTAAGGCTGTTTCAGGCCATCGACATGACGCCCGAGGTCTTTACGTCAGCCCCGTTTACGCGTCTAAAAATGTTGATGCAGCACAAATCAGCCGGGCTGCTGACGGAGGATCTGTTCTGGTCTTTTACAGAAGACACAATCGCGGTTTAATCCGCTCGTGCGTTCAAGGACGCGGCACGAGAGAAACATTACAAGGATGTCCGACAGATAAAATACCCGATGGGGGCTTACCCTTTGCCAGCTTCGCAGAACACCGTCGATCATAAACACCGCTTCATGGTGCTCGACACGCTGCGCGGCTATGCAGCTCTTGCCATCATGATCTATCACTTCAAAGCGGTAAGCCCGCTCTTTGCGAGCTATCTTGCCGTTGACTTCTTCCTGATCCTGAGCGGGTTTGTGCTGACCCATGCTTATTTCCGCCGTGACGACTTCAATTTCTGGTCTTTCGCGCAAGCCCGTATTGCCCGGCTCTATCCGCTACATCTGATCACGCTTTGCGCTAGCCTTGGGGTTTATCTTTTAACCGCGCGCTATATCGACAAATCGGACTTGGCCTTACACATCTTGATGCTCCACAATATCGGGCTGGGACCAGACACGATCGAGTTCAACTCGCCCGCCTGGTCAATTTCTGTCGAGTTCTGGGTAAACATGGTGATGGCGCTGGCATTGATGTTCATTATCCCGTCATTGCAAAACCGCCGGGTACGCTGGTTATCGCTCGGCGCGATCTCGCTGATCGTCTTTGCAATTCTTGGCCTGTCGCCTGGACATTTGAACGGTGTTGAAGGCCATGTCATCCCCTTCGTCAATATGGGCGTGTTGCGCGGATTTGGCTCGTTCTGTCTGGGTATTATCATCTATGAAGTCTATCTGGCCGCCGCACCAAAGCTTCAGGCGGATATGCTGGGATTGATTGGAAACCTTACCCTGCCCGCGATTATTTTGTTCGCCCTATCGCTGTTTAGCCCCCTGAAGGAAACCGCGCTTGATTTCTTGTTCGTGCCGTTCTTTTGTCTTGTGGTTTTTCTTGCGGCCTTTGAGCGTGGACCGGGGGTTGGGGCTATTGGCAAGCTGTCATATCTGGGGACAATCTCCTTTGCCGTCTATTTGATCCACCGGCCGGTTCAGCAATTCTTTGCTCATATTCTGGACGGCAGCGGGGGCTTGCCCGCACAATTTACGCTTTCGGTGATAACGACGCTGGTGCTTGCGGTCATCGCCAATAAATATGTCGAGATACCGGCCAACCGGCTGGGCAAGCGCCTCTTGAAAGCATTCGGGAACGGCGTCAAAGACTGGGCGGAAAGCTGGCGGCGCGTTTTACGCTAGCGCAGGTCCATCCATATCAGCGTCAGAAACGAGCCACCGGATTTTTATGTCTCGGGGCATTTTGATCACAAAATCGGCCACCGCCTTTTGCGAACACCCACGAAAGGCATGATTACTGGACCGGGACGGAGGCGCGGGCTTTTGGGCAGGCTCATCAGACGGTCTCGGCAATGTCCACCTCTTCAGGCATCAAGGCGGGCTTGCCCAGGATCATGTCAGCCGCTTTTTCTGCAATCATAATTGTCGGCGCATTGGTGTTCCCGCCAATCAGCGTCGGCATGACCGAAGCATCAATTACACGCAAGCCGTCGAGCTCGCGCACGCGCAGGGCTTCATCGACAGGCGCGTCCACATCAGCACCCATCCGAACGGTGCCAATCGGGTGATAGATGGTTTCGCCATGGGCACGCACAAAAGCATCAATCTCCCCATCGGTCTGGACCGGAGCGCCCGGTGACATTTCAGCGCCGCGATAGGGGGTTAGCGCATTCTGACGGAGCACATCACGAATGATCTTGAGGCCTTCGCGCATCACCAGCCTATCGGTTTCGGTTGCGAGATAATTCGGGTCTATGCGCGGATCATCAAACGGATCAGCTGATTTTAGCCCAACCGTTCCGCGCGATTCGGGACGCAATTGGCAGGCATGCACCATGAACCCATCTCTATCGGCAACTTCTGCACCATGTTTGAACCCCAGAGCGTTGACCTGATGCAGTTGAATGTCCGGTCGGTCGAGCCCTGGGCGTGATTTTACGAAAGCACCCGCCTGCAAGAAATTATCGCGCCCTGGCCCTTTGCGACGGGTGATGTAATTCAGCCCTACGCCGAGCTTTTTGAGGCCTTTCTGCTGGGAATACACAGATAGCGGCTGGGTGATCTCCTGATGCACCAAAACGTCGAGATGATCCTGCAAATTTTCACCAATGCCAGAGGAGGCGACTTCAACTGCAATGCCGGCTTCAGCCAATGTCTCGGGCGCACCAATGCCTGACAATTGCAAGACTTGCGGGCTTTGAACAGCGCCAGCGCAAAGCAGGACTTCTCCGTCAGCGTAGATCTCGCTGGTCTGTTTGCCCCTGCCTTCAACAAGCTCGACACCGCTGGCACGACCGTTTTTCATCAAGATTCGGGTCACGCGCCCCGTTGAGATAACAGTCAGGTTTTCACGCACATCGACAATAGGTCGCAAATAGGCGAAGGACGCGCTCCAACGCTCGCCATCACGGATTGTACGTTGATACGGGCCGAAGCCTTCTTGCTGGGCCCCGTTGAAGTCATCGGTTAACGGATAACCGGCCTCCCCGCCTGCCTGAATGAAGGCGCGGTAGATCGGATTATCTAGCGCGCTATTCTCGACCCAGAGCGGCCCCTGTCCGCCATGAAACGCATCTGCACCATTTTTGTAACTCTCTGATTTGCGAAAATAGGGCAGCACGTCCGCATAGCCCCAGCCAGCAAGCCCCATTTGACGCCATTGGTCATAATCGCGTGCATGACCACGAATATAGATCATGCCATTAATCGAGGAGGAGCCGCCCCAGCCCTTGCCCCGCGGCCAGAACAGCTCGCGATTGTCCATGTGTTTTTGCGGCGTGGTCCAGAAGCCCCAATTATGAGGGTTCTTGTCCTTGATCAGATTGCCAACGCCGGCGGGCATGCGCACCAAAAGGCTTTTATCTTTTCCGCCCGCTTCAATGAGACAAACCCGTATGGCCGGATCTGCACTCAGCCGATTGGCCAGCACGCAGCCCGCACTGCCTGCACCGATAATAATATAGTCAAACCCCGAGGCTCGTTTTGCCATAACCCACTCCTGCCAATTTCTATCCAAACCGAGTATTTGAGCTGACGACCCATTTGGCAACACTTTGTGAAGATTCATCTGCTAGCGCTGGTAGAAGAATGGCCAATCAAGGTCGCAATCGGCATGCGGGTGGGTATGTGGGAATCTGGAGGATAATCGGTTGAACATGCACTCACACAGCAATGCTGTCCGCTTACAAAATCCGCGTCTGGTGAAAGATCATCGGGTTCATCGCCGGGTCGAACTCGTTCTGCGCGGGCGGTTTTTGAACAATAAGAGCGAAGAACACCCCCTCGTCACCGTCAACATATCCTGCGGCGGCGCGCTGGTAAGATCACCGACAAGGCCTCAACTGGCGTCCCAGATCGTTGTCTATTTTGACGAATTAGGTCGCGTTGTTGGCAATACGGTCCGACATACCCAAAACGGGTTTGCCTTACGTTTTCAGACAACACAAACCAAGCGTGACAAGCTGGCTGACAAGCTGGTCTGGCTGACAAATCGCGAGGCACTCGGCCTTGTCGAGGAACGTGGCGCGCAGCGTTTTGCTGCTGAAGGGCCAGCCATTATAATCCGTCAGGATGGGCGTCGCTTACAATGCCGTGTGATTGACATTTCGCTCACAGGTGCTGGCTTTATCGCCGAGGGACCGGCACCGATGGTTGGAGAGATTATCACCACCGGTCATGTCTCAGCCGAAGTGATGCGCTGTGTGGGGAATAATTTTGGTGTAAGATTTCTCCGCTCGCTTGCGGGGTGACACTTTGTTTAACTTTGACCAATAGTCTCTTAAGACGCGCCGGTGCGCGATAGGAGACCGTGCACATGGATAATTCACTGGACTTGGGCAAAATTGATCCGCCCATCTGGCGCGTCATGATCAGCGGCGAGGTCTACGGCCCTTATACGATCGGCCAGTTGCAAAGCTTCGCTCTGGAAAGACGTATCCGTCCGCGGACAATGGTAACAAAGGGTAATGGATCTCAATTTGTCGCCGCAGAGACCCTTGACGAACTTATTCCCTCGCTCAAAGCATCCCTGAAGGCACCGGCCCGCGATACGGCCATGGAAAAAGGAAAGCCGCACAATTATCTTATCAGTTTCAAGCTGAAAGCGGCGGGCGAAGACGCCCTGATTGGTGAAATGAACAGTATCGGGCTCTTTGCCGCCATTATGCCGGGCATTTATATGCTCAGCAGCCAGTTGCATCTGAAAGTCATCAAAAGGCGACTGAACGAGATTCTGTCGCCCGCAGATAGCTTGTTTATTGTTGACGCCAGCACAAATAGATTTGCTTGCCTGAACCTGCCCATGGAAAGTGATGCGCATATTCGCACCTTGTGGGACCGCAAGACAACCAAAGCGGCCTAGCAGCAGCCACCAACCGGCGCAGGGTCAGCGATGATCGTCTCGGCGAAAACATCTGGTGCCGCGCAGCCTGGAAACAGGCCAAAATGCTGCTTGCCAGCGCCAGCGACATCGAAATAGGCTGCAAAGCGCGTATCCATCAGCATGGCAAGCGTGTTGCCGCAAACCGGAAACACGCGCCCCGCTTCGATCTGGTGTTCATCATCGAGTTTGAAGACGGTCTCCATGCCCTCGACACCGCCTTTATAGATCACCGCCTGACCATAATCTTCGCAGGCTGGCTCCAGCCGCTCAAGCTTGACGAGCCGCGCGGTGACAGAGGCAAAGCGGATGGGGTCTGTCTTGGCGATGAGCTTCTTGTCGATGATCTCAAGACGGCGATGGTCTACGACGCGCGGATCGGTAAAGCCCGCCTGTTTCACAATGGATTGATAGTCACCCCAATAAAGCGCGCCAGACAGGCATTCGCCGTAGAGGATCGGGTCATCAATCAAGTCCTTGGGCATGCGCCGGTCGGCATAGACATCGGAGAAATAAAGTTCGCCTCCCGGTTTGAGCAATCTGTAGGCTGCGCGGAAGACGGCGGGCTTGTCCATGCAAAGATTGATAACGCAATTGGAAATGATGAGATCGAAGCTCGCTTCTTCGAGATCGAGCTCGTCGAGCTTTTCCAGATAGCCTTTAAGAAAACGTGTATTGGGCTTGGCATAGCCGAACTGTTCAGCGTGCCATGCTTCATGGGAGCGGGCGACGTCGAGCTGTTCATCGGTCATATCGACACCGACAACGCTGCCGGTTTTGCCAACGAGTTTTGCAATGGCATAGACATCCCGCCCTGCCCCGCAGCCCAGATCGAGCACTTTGAGCCCCTCAAGCACAGGCGGAATGGCAAGACCGCAGCCATAATATCTCGCCGAGACATCATCATGGACGGCGGCGAGCGCGTCGATAATATAGCGCGGGGGCGCGGCGACCGTCGCGCAGGCATCGGTTTTTAGATCAGATGAGCTGGTCAGCGTCTGGCCGTAATACTCTTTCACACCACTTTGTATATTCATTTGGGCATCATCCTCATTGTCGGCGTCCATGATCGTTCCGAAGTGTCTTTGCACCATGACCGCAATCGTCTGACAAGCCGCTTGCTTGTCGATTCTCGGTGTTTTTAGCAGCGTCATTCCATTCCAGAAGACATAACAGGCATTTTTCACAGATAATTCATGTTGCACAGCAACAAAAAGTTTGGTTTTCGCGCCTACCAGCCCCATATGGACCATGCGGGATTTGCCCTGCATTCATTAAAATTATTGGAGGTTGGGGCCCTTATGCTGCTCAACATGCTCAAAGGTAAACTTCACTCAGGCGCGGTTACCCAGTGCGATCTGCACTATGAAGGATCCGTGTCCATTGATCAGGAGTTGCTTGAAGCCTCCGGAATATTGCCGCACGAACGCGTAGACATCTGGAATGTGACCAATGGGGCGCGTGTCCAGACTTATGCGATTGAAGCCCCGCGCGGCTCACGCACGATCGGGGTCAATGGCGCTGCAGCGCGTAATTTTGCGGTGGGAGACCGCGTTATCATTGCCGCCTTCGCCCACATCGAGGCGGAGAAGGCCCGCCAGCATGCGCCAAATGTCGTATTGCTCGACGAGACCAATGCGCAGCTGCACTGAGACCG
>CALLUH010000020.1 GCA_938011445.1 uncultured Hyphomonadaceae bacterium | reverse complement strand
CAGGTGCTGTCGCGGCGGACAAAGAATAATCCGGTACTGATTGGCGAGCCGGGGGTTGGCAAGACGGCGATTGCTGAAGGGCTGGCCTTGCGGATTATCAATGGCGATGTGCCTGAAAGCCTGAAGAACCGGCGGCTGCTCTCGCTTGATATGGGGGCGCTGATTGCAGGCGCGAAGTTTCGCGGTGAGTTCGAGGAGCGGCTCAAAGCTGTGTTGACTGAAGTGCGCGAGGCGGCCGGTGAGGTTGTCTTGTTTGTGGACGAGATGCATATGCTGGTCGGGGCGGGCAAGACCGATGGCGCGATGGATGCGTCGAACTTGCTCAAACCGGCGCTCGCGCGTGGGGAGCTTCATTGTGTGGGCGCGACGACGCTCGACGAGTATCGCAAATATGTCGAAGGGGACGCGGCGCTGGCGCGGCGATTTATGGCGGTGTTTGTTGATGAGCCAAGCGTGGAAGATACGATCTCGATCCTGCGCGGATTGAAGGGCCGGTATGAGGCCCATCATGGCGTGCGGATTTCAGACGCGGCATTGGTGTCGGCGTCCACCTTGTCTCACCGCTATATTACCGACAGGTTTTTGCCGGACAAGGCGATTGATCTGATGGATGAAGCGGCCTCGCATATCCGGATGGAAGTGGACTCCAAGCCAGAGGAGCTTGACGAGATTGACCGCCGCTTGATGCAGCTTCAGATCGAGGCAGAGGCGCTAAAGAAGGAGACCGATGCGGCGTCTAAGGATCGGCTCGCGACGCTGGACGAAGAGATTGCCGAGCTGACGACCGCCTCTGATGAGTTGACGGGCATCTGGGCGGCGGAGAAGAACAAGCTTAAGGGCGCAGCATCTGCAAAGGAGGCGCTCGACAGGGCATTGTCCGATCTGGCCGAGGCGGAGCGGCAGGGCGATTTGAGCCGTGCGTCCGAGCTGAAATATGGCGAGATCCCCAAGCTTGAAGCGGAGATTGCCGAGGTTGAGGCGAGTGGCGATGGAGCGGGGTCGCTCGTCTCGGAGACGGTGGTGCCGGACGATATTGCGCGGGTTGTCTCGAAATGGACGGGCGTGCCGGTGGACAAGATGCTTGAGGGCGAGCGCGAGAAATTGCTGCGCATGGAGGATGCCTTGCGTGCGCGGGTGGTTGGGCAGGAAGAGGCGCTTGGGGCGGTGTCCAATGCTGTGCGGCGTTCACGGGCGGGCTTGCAGGATCCGGCGCGGCCGATTGGCTCGTTTCTGTTTGTCGGGCCGACGGGCGTGGGCAAGACGGAGCTGACTAAGGCGTTAGCGGGCTTCCTGTTTGATGATGAAAGCGCGATCGTGCGGCTTGATATGTCGGAATATTCAGAGAAGCATTCGGTGGCGCGGCTGATCGGGGCGCCTCCGGGCTATGTTGGCTATGATGAAGGCGGTGTACTGACCGAAGCGGTCCGGCGGCGACCTTATCAGGTTGTGCTGTTTGACGAGGTTGAGAAGGCGCATCCGGATTTGTTCAACACGCTGTTGCAAGTGCTTGATGATGGGCGATTGACGGATGGTCAGGGGCGGACGGTGGATTTCCGCAACACGCTGATCATTATGACAAGTAATCTGGGTGCGGATGCTTTGGCGAGCGGGGATGAAGGGCCGATTTCGGCTGGCCAGCGCGAGCATGTCAATGAGGCGATCAGGCTGCATTTCAGGCCTGAATTTATCAACCGGATTGACGAGACGGTTTTGTTCAAGCGGCTTGGGCGCGATGAGATTGATGTGATTGTGGATATTCAGATCGGGCGGCTTGGCAAGCTTTTGGCTTCGCGTAAGCTGGAGATTGAGTTGAGTGAAGCGGCGCGTGGCTGGCTGGCGGCGCGCGGTTATGATCCGGTCTATGGCGCACGGCCACTCAAGCGGACCATCCAGAAAGAGCTGCAAGATCCGCTGGCGCGGCTCATTCTGGAGGGGCGCATTCTTGATGGCGAGCGGATCAAGATTGATGTGGAGGAGGATCTCTTGTCGATCAATGGCGTGCCGAACGGATTTGCCAAAGGCGAGAGCGCTTTACATTAATATGTGATCGGCGGCGGGCTGGCCGGAGAGGCTAGCCCGCTTTTGCAAGCTCGGCTGTGATCAGGCTGTCGAGGCGTTCGCGGTTGAGGCCCGAAAATAGGGTATCGCCAATGACAAAAGTTGGCGTTGCGTTGGCGCCAATCGTCTGCGCCAGCGAACGGGTTTCTGCAATTTGAGTTGCAAGTGCCGGATCTTTCCGGTCTTCCATCCATTGGTCCATGTCGAGGTCCATCTCACCGGCGATTTTCACAATATCGTCTTCGGTAAAGCGCGATGGGGATTTCATGAAGGCCTGGTGCATTTCGACATATTTGCCTTGACGGCCAGCGGCCAGCGCGGCGATGGCAGCCACTCCGCTTTCCGGTGAGAGGATCGGGAACTCTTTGAACACGACGCGAACCTTGTTCTGATATTGTGCAGGAAGTGCGTTCACCGTCGTCATGGAAGCGCGGCAAGGGCCACAACGATAGTCGAAGAACTCGACCACCGTAACCGGAGCGTCTTGGGGACCGATCGCGAAATCATTGGAGGCATTGAAAAGCGAATCGGCGTTTTGCGCTACGGCGACGCGCGCTGCGTCTTCCTCTTCGGCTTTGCGCTTGTCATTGAGAGCGATAAGCGCTTCCTCGATGATTTCAGGATTGGCGAGAATGTATTCGCGCACAATCTCTTCGGTGGCAGCGCGGTCAGACGGCGCACTGGCTTCTTGTGCACAGGCAGACAGGGTCAGTGTGGCAAGTGCGACGGAGCCAAGAAGTGAACGGTGCATTGTGGTAGTCCTTCAGGAGAGATGGTTTGTCGGGCAATCATGCCCCTTGTTCATGGATGAAATATATCGAGAATGGTTGTGATTTCATAAGGATTGCCCTCGTCTCGATGTTCAGCGCCTGCGATAATATCGCCGGTTTTCTTCGAGGCGGACATCGGTCACTGCGGCAATATCCTGAGCCCGGCGCATGAGTGGTGTTCCCTTGTCGAGGCCTTGCATGGCGCGCTGGGCAAAGCTGTTTGCGCTAACCACGTCACCAATGTGGAAGGAGCGTTCGGCCGTTGCCAGTTGTGCCTCGGAGCGACGACCTTGCTTGTCTAAAGCTTTTGCAAGCTCGGACCAAGCAAATGCATTTTCGGGTTCGGCAATGATGGAGCGGCGCAACAATGTTTCGCCTTCCTCGACATCGCCTTCTTCTCCGCGCGCAATCATGGAACGGGCATAGCTGATCATCAGGAGCGGTTGATCGGGTGCCAATTCGACGGCGCGGCGGTTTGGCTCGACCGATTCTTCGATTTTGCCGAACTCGAACAGGATCTGGCCCTTGAGTTCATGGTAATAAGGATTTTCCGGATCAATTTCGAGCAGCGCGTCGATCTCTGAAATAGCTTTGCCTAGATCGACACTCTGTAAGGCGGAAATGGCGCGGGCATAGCGGGCAGGCTCGCTCTTATCGCTCTCGGGATAGCGCTGATAGACGGCATTGGGTGGCTCAAGGAAACCGATCAGCTTCGCATGCATGATTTCCATTTGTGCAACGGCGCGATCAGAGGGCGGAACATCCATGAGACCGGTTTCTTCGGCACGTTGACGCAAGGCGCGAATACGGTCGGAGGCGAGCGGGTGGGTTCGGAAATATTCGAACCGGCGAGCTTGGGACAGAACTTCCTGATAGCGGAACTCTTCGAAAAATTCGACAATGCCTGCGGGCGATTCGCCGGTGCGCTCAAGGAAGGTGACGGCGGCCTGATCGGCGGATGATTCTTGCGCGCGGGTGTGGGTGAAGAAGCTGAGTGCGGTGAGTTGTTGGGAATTGGCAATCAGCGCAGCTCCAAGCTCGGGAGCGCCTGCGGCAAGAGCGATGATACCAAGACCGATGGAGAGATAGCCCGAGCGGGCAGAGCGGGCAAAATCTGCGGCGCGGCGTGCGCCATGTGCACCGGAAATGTGGCCGGTCTCGTGGGCGATGACGCCTTTAAGCTGGCCTGGCGTCTCGGTGCGGATGATGAGGCCCGTGTGCAAATGGATGCGCTGACCGCCCGCAACGAAAGCGTTCAGGCTGGGGTCGCCAATGATATAGAGGCCGACGTCTTCGGGGATCAGGCCAGCTGCTTCTAGGATGGGATCGGTGTATTCGCGCAGAATGGCTTCGATCTCGGCATCGCGAATAAACCCCTGCGCCACCGCCGGAAGCGACAAGGCGAGGCTCGCCAAGGCAAGGGTGGCGGCTTTGAAAAGCGTGCGTATCATACCGGTTTGTCTCCAACACAATTATGGCGAGTGTAGGACAAATAGGTCTCTATAGCGAGGAAGCTGATGCATTATAACGCAAACGTTAGCCATGCTGAACAGCCGTTACAATATAAAAGCCAATGCCGGATTCAGCCTTAAACCCAATGGATTGGACAGATCTATGTCGTGATTGGCCGAGATGAGGATGGTCGCTTGGGTGTTATCGCGTTCGATGGCGAGTTGTATCATGGCTCCATTGCGGCGTGCCGAGAGGACACGCGCTTGCACGGGAGAGGTTGGGTCGAGGGTGAAGGCCTCGGGGCGGATGCCAATGTTTGCAGTATCTGATTTCGGGGCTGGGGCAGGAACATCGCCAAGCGTGGTCCTTATGGTTTTGGTTGTCGCGTCCCATTTGCCGGTCAGCTTGATGATGGGGCCAAGCGCGAGGGCGGTTGGCTCGTCTACGGGCTGGGCGTAAAGCTTGTCGGGCGTGCCTTGCTGGGTGATTTTCCCTTCGCGCATAATGGCGAGATGGTCGGCAAAGAGCATGGCTTCGGCGGCGTCATGGGTGACGAGAAGGGTGGGGATGCCGAGGCTTGCAATGGCGTCGAGCGCGGTCTGTCTGACATCATCGCGGAGCGCGGGGTCGAGGCCGGAGAAGGGTTCGTCCATCAGGAGCGCCACGGGGTCTGGCGCAAGGGCGCGGGCGATGGCGACGCGCTGTTGTTCGCCGCCGGACATTTGGTGGGGATAGGCGTCTGCGCGGGCCGATAGCGAGATGCGGGCGAGCCAGTCTGCGGCGAGGCTGGCTTGTTCGGGCTTTGGCAAGTGTGAAAGGCCGAAGGTGATATTTTCGGTGGCGGTGAGATTGGGGAAGAGGGCGAAGTCCTGAAAGACGATGCCGATGCGGCGGCGCTCGGGTGGGATGTTGATTGCGCCGTCGGAGAGGATGGTATCGCCGTGCAGGATGCGGCCCGCGCTCGGGGTTTCGAGGCCGCTGAACAGGCGCAGAAGGGTCGATTTTCCAGCGCCGGAGGGGCCGAGGAGAGCTGTGATCTGGCCCGGGGTGAGCGTAAGGCTGGCCGCATCGACAATTGTTGTCTGGCCGTATTGGCAGGATATGTTTTCAGCAATGAGCGGGTGTCTGGGCGTCATATTGGCTGACCTTTGCGGGGACGCGAAAGCTGACGTGACAGCAGGATAACGGGCAGGAGTCCAGCGAGGGTGATGGTGAGCGAGGGCAAAGCGGCGGCGGGCAGGCGTTCGTCGGAGGCGTAGACATAGGCGCGCACGGCGAGCGTGTCCCAATTGAACGGGCGGAGCATGAGCGTGGCGGGAAGCTCTTTGAGGGTTTCGACGAAGAGGATAAGCGCGGCGGCAGCAGCGCCCGGCGCAATGATGGGCAGGTCGAGGCGCAGGATACGGCGGGCGGGGCTTGCGCCAAGACTGCGGGCGGCGGCGGTGTAGGAGCGCGGTGCCGCTTGGAGGGCCGCTTGCATGGGCTGGATGCCTGCAGCGGCGAAGCGGGCGATATAGACGATGATGAGGAGGGTGAGCGCGGCGCTGCTTGATTGGGCAAGCGGCAGACGGGCGATCATGTAAAGCGCACCGAGGGCGAGGACGGCGCCCGGCATGGCATAGCCCGACGTGGCGATGAGGCTGGCAAGGCGGGAGAGCTTTTGGCGGTGATGGGCGCCAAGAGCGATGATGAGGGCGATGGCGAAGGCAAGCGCGGCGGCGATGCTCGCAAGGCGGACGGAGTTCCACAGCGCTTCGCCGATGGGCGGGGTCTCGGCGCGGGCGTCTATGGCGAGGGAGACGAGGTGGGTGACGGGGAGGCCAAAGCCCCAGCTGAAGATGAGAGCGCAAATGAGGCTGGCCCAGAGGGCGCTTAGGCCGTTGAGCTTGTTTGGCGGGGCGGCGCGCCAGCGGGTTGTGCTGGCCTGAAAGCCCGCTGCGCCGCGTTGCCAGCGTTCGAGCCATTGCAGAAACAATGTCAGGGCGACGAGGATCAGCGCAAGACGGGCACCTGCCGCTGCGTCCCCAAAGCTTGCCCATGCGCGGTAGACGCTGACGGTGAGGGTGCGCACGCCGAGAAAGTCCGCTGCGCCATAGTCGGCGGCGGTTTCCATGAGCGCGAGGGCGAGACCGGCGGCAATGGCAGGACGGGCGGCGGGCAGGGCGACGCGCCAGAAACGGGCACGCCGATTTGCGCCGAGGAGGGTTGCCGCTTCAAGCGTGCTGGCAGACTGCATGGAGAAGGCGGCGCGGGCGGTGAGATAGACGTAAGGGTAGAGCGCGGCGGCCATGACGAACGCGCATCCTGTCAGGCTACGGACATTGGGGAACCAATAGTCGCGCGCCGAAAGTCCGCTGGCTTCGCGGATGAAGGATTGGATCGGGCCAGCGACGCCGAGAAGGTCGGAATAGGAAAAGGCGAGCACATAGCCCGGCGCTGCGAGCGGGAGTATGAGCAGCCAGCCGAAAATACTGCGGCCGGGAAAGCGGTACATGGTGATGAGCCAGGCGGCGGGGATAGCGGTGAGCGAGATGAAAATGCCGGTCAGGGCGATGAGCGCGAGGGTTGCGCCGATGGAGGACCAGAGGAATGTGCCTGAGATATGTGTCCATGTTTCGCCGCCGCCCGCGAGGAGGCCGATGAGCAGGCAGCCTATGATTGGCGCGCCAAGGATAAGGGTGGTCAGGCCGAGGGGGAGGTTTGCGCCTGCGTTTCGGAGTTTCGGCTTGAGAGATTGGGCAAAGGCAGGCATGGGTGCGCCCTATTTCCATCCGGCTTTGTCATAGAGGGTCTGGGCGAGGGACTGGTTCTCGCCAAGTTTGCGCATGGGCACATCGCTGGCGATAAAGTCGGGTAGGTTTTCAAGACCCTCGGGCAGCGGCACGCCGTCCACCATGGGGAACTCTTTGGTCGGGCCGGTCAGCAAGGTCTGGCCGCGTTCGGAGGTGAGAAATTCGAGAAAGGCGATGGCAGCGTCGCGGTTTGGCGCGTTTGCAGCGACGCCTGCGCCGGTGATGTTTACATGAGTGCCTGCGCCAACGGACGGGAAGATGATGGCTGTGTCTTCAGCGAGGGCGCGCTGATCGTCGGCATTGCTGGTGATCATGCGGACCCAGTAATAATGATTGACGATGGCGATGGAGCATTCGCCTGCGCCGATGGACTGTATTTGCACGGTGTCGCCGCCTTGCGGTTCGCGGGCGAAATTATCGCGCACGGATTTGGCCCAATTGGCGGCATCGTCTTCGCCCCAGCGTTCGATCAGCTCGGCCATGAGCGAGAGATTATAGATGTTCGAACTTGAGCGCATGCAAACTTCGTCTTTTAGGCTTTCATCTGCAAGCGCGCCATAGCCGGGGATGTCGTCCGCGTTTAGCCGTTCAGGATCATAGACGATGATGCGTGCGCGGCGGGCGAGGCCGAACCAGTGGCCTTCAGGATCGCGGAAAGTTTCCGGTATTGCCGCTTCGAGTATATCGCTTGTGACGGGTTGCAAGAGGCCCGCTTCCTGAAACTTCCATAGAGAACCGACATCCGGAGCGATAACGACATCTGCGGGGCTGGACGCACCCTCGGTCTTCATGTTCTCGAGCAATTGGGGGGCCGAAGTGTCCCGAAACCGGACACGTATTCCGGTTTCTTCCTCAAAAGCCTTGTAGATTTCCTGATCGGAATTGTATTGGCGCGCCGTGTAGATGTTCAATCGTCCCGCTTCGGCTTTGGGCACTTCGGGCGCTCCGCATGCGGCTAAAACCATAATCATCATAATGGAAACGACGAAACGCATACTCACCTCATATTTTCACGATCATAAAGCATGCTTGAGAATCAATCGCAACTGAGTTTATTTTCTTAACAACTGATTAAGATACCTTGCAAATTAGCACATTGATTGCATAAGGTGTCTTCGGGGAGAGGAAGTGTTGATTTTGTTCGTTCTGCGAACAACCTGACTCTAGGGGACTATGTAGAATATATGGCCGAAACTGTTTTGAACCTTGAAATGACCGACCCTTTTACCGAACACTGTTTGGCAAAAGCTGTTGATAAATTTGCGCGTTGGCGCGGCGCTGCGGCACTGCCTTGTGCAGCCGAGAATGACGCACCCGACATAATGATAAAGACGGTGTGGGGCGAGCAGGCCATCAAAAAGACACTGATCTTTCAGGATGCCAAATGGGCGGAGAAGTTTCTCTCGATCTGGCATTTGGAGCTGAAACTTCAGGCGTGATCTTCGGCGCAACGGTAGCGGCGGAAGATTTTTTGGCAGCTTGCTGAAACTCTGTTATCCGAGCGGCCATGAGCTTGAGCAAACCGGATATTGCAATTATCGGGGCCGGGATTATCGGCCTGTCTTGCGCGTGGGAATTGCTCAGGCGCGGGGCGAGCGTTACGCTTTACGAGAAGCAATGGCCACCGTCGGGGGCAAGCTGGGCAGCGGCTGGGATGCTCGCGCCGGCCTATGAGCTGGCAGGTGGCAATAGCGGACAGTGCGACATGTTCGAGCTTTGTTGCCGGGGCGCAAAGCTTTGGCGCGGGTTTTCCGATGATCTTGAACGGGCGAGCGGAACAGGCATTGGATATTATGAAGGGCCGACGCTGGCAGTGGCGCTGGATGCGGCGCAGGCTGACAATTTGCGGAGAGTGCAGGACAGGCTTGAAGCATCGGGCATGGATTGTGAAAGCCTCTACCGGCGTGATTTGGTAGAGCTTGAACGGGGCGTATCGCCAGACTTTGAAATGGTGCTGGCTTTGCCGTCTGATGGTCGGGTCAATCCGCGCGAGACTGTGCTGGCATTACGGATAGCTATTGAGCGGGCGGGCGGCGTGTTTGAATGGGTGCCTGATGGTGTGCGGTTGGCAGAGCTTGAGGCTCGTTTTGATGCTTGTATTGATGCTTCGGGGGCGAGGCGGGACGGGCAGATTCGGCCCGTTAAGGGCGTGATGCTGGCGTTCCGGCGCGTCGATATACCGCTTGATCATGTTGTTCGTTGCGGTGCGGAATATGCAGTGCCGCGCGGGGACAAGGTGTTGATCGGCGCAACGGTCGGCGAGGTGCCTGATGCGCGCGCTTATTTGTTGTCACGCGCAGTTGAGTTCCTGCCGCGTGTTCGCAAGGCCGCGCTGGTGGATCAGTGGTCTGGGTTCAGGCCCGCCGCGCCGGACTATGCGCCTGTAATGGGACGATTGGGGCCACGCGGCCATTATATCGCCAATGGGCATTACCGGAACGGGGTATTATTGGCTCCAATCACGGCGAAGATTGTGGCAGATATGGTTTTGGAGGGCGAGGGGCCGGAACTCGCAGACGCTTTCTCCCCTGACCGGTTTGGTGCGACGGCATGACGTTTGGAGAGCGCTGGACGGGCGCAATGTTCGGCCATAAGGCTAAAGCGCTATAGGAGTTTGCCATGCACAATATCGCTTCCATGACTGAAGACCAGATCGCTATTCGTGAGGCGGTGGCTCGGACTTGTTCGCAGTTTGATGACGAGTATTGGTCCCTGACCGACGAGACGGGGAAGTGGCCCGAGGACTTTACCAAGGCGATGGCGGATGGCGGCTGGCTCGGGGTGGCGATGCCGGAAGCTTATGGCGGGGCGGGGCTCGGGCTGACCGAGGCGGCGATTGTGATGCAGACGGTGACGCGCTCGGGGGCGGGCTATTCGGGGGCGTCGTCGATCCATCTGAACATTTTCGGACCGAAGCCGCTCGAGAAATTCGGCACCGAGGAACAAAAGCAAGAGAATTTGCCGAAGATTATTTCGGGCGAAGAGAAAATGTGCTTTGCGGTGACCGAGCCAAATTCGGGGCTTGATACCTCATCGCTTGAGACCAAAGCCGAGCGGACGAATACGGGCTATACGATTACGGGGCGGAAGATCTGGACGACAGGGGCGCAGCGGGCCGACAAGATATTGATTATCGCGCGGACAACGCCGAAGGACCAATGCGCCAAGCCCTATCTCGGCCTATCGCTTTTTTATACCGATCTCGACCGCGAAAAAATTGAAGCTAATCCGATCCCGAAAATGGGGCGTAAGGCGGTTGAGTGCAATACGCTGTTTATAGACGGGCTGGAGGTGCCCAAGGAGCATTTGATCGGCGAAGAGGGCGCGGGTTTCAAATATTTGCTTCAGGGGCTGAACCCCGAGCGGGTTTTGTTTGGCGTGGAATCAGTTGGGCTTGGCTTTGCGGCGCTGGAGCGGGCGAGCCGGTATGCCAATGAACGGGTCGTGTTTGGTCGTCCGATCGGGCAAAATCAGGGGGTTGCGCATCCGCTGGCCAAAGCTTGGGCTGAATTAAGTGCGGCGGAGCTTTTAGCGTATAAGGCGGCGAGCCTTTTTGATGCGGGCGAGGAATGCGGCGCTGAGGCCAATGCGGCGAAGTATCTGGGCGCGGAGGCGGGCTTTCGGGCGTGTGAGGCGGCGGTGTTGGCGCATGGCGGGATGGGCTATGCCAAGGAGTATCAGGTCGAGCGTTATATGCGCGAGGCGATGCTGGCGCGGATTGCGCCGGTCAGCCGCGAAATGATCTTGAACTATATTTCTGAACGTGTGCTGGGGCTTCCCAAAAGCTATTAACGAGAGTTGAGGCCGGACGCCTTGACCGAGCGTTACCGATTGGAAGTCGGCGCCGGGCGTGCCATAGAGCGGTCATGGATGGATTAGAAAGCAAGACAAGCGGCCGCGTGCGCCCGGTATATCCTTTCGGGGACGCCAAGCCGGATACTGGCGAGGTGATGGAAGTCGCGCGCGGTATTTACTGGCTGCGGATGCCTCTGCCATTTTCGCTGGCATGGATCAATCTCTGGCTGATTGACGAGGGTGGTGGCTGGACGCTGGTCGATACCGGGATGCCGACCGAAGAGGGCAAGGCGGCGTGGCGGACCATTCTGGACGAGAAGATGGATGGCCGGCCGCTCAAGCGGATAATTGTCACGCATATGCACCCTGATCATATTGGCAATGCGGGCTGGCTGCACCGCAAGACGGGGGCCGAGCTTTGGATCAGCCGGCTTGAATATGTCACTTGCCGGATGCTGTGTGCGGATACGGGACGCGATGCGCCGGATGCTGCGATAGAGTTTTATGCGCGGGCGGGCTGGCCGGAGGAGGCCTTGCAATCTTATCGTGAGCGTTTTGGCCGGTTCGGGATGGGCGTGAGTACGATGCCTGACAGTTTCCATAGGCTGAGCCATGGCGACAGGTTTGTAATGGGCGGCGAGGATTGGCAGGTGATTACGGGCAATGGCCATTCGCCCGAGCATTCGTGCCTTTATTGTCCGGCGCTGAATGTGTTGATTTCGGGCGATCAGTTGCTGCCCCGGATTTCGTCGAATGTGTCTGTGCATCCGACCGAACCGGAGGCCGACCCGCTGAGCGATTGGATGGATAGCTGCGCGCGGCTGAAGCTTGCGGTGCCTGCGGATGTTTTGGTGCTGCCCGCGCACAATGAGCCGTTTACGGGCGCGCATGACCGCTTGCAGGGCTTGATTGACGGGCATGAGAAGGCGCTGGGGCGGCTGAAAAAGCGGCTGGGTGAGGAACCGAGGCGGGTGGTCGATACCTTTCCGGCGATATTTGGCCGCAAGATCGGGGATGATCTGATCGGGTTGGCGACGGGCGAGGCGCTGGCGCATCTTAATTGCCTGATGGGGCGCGGCGAGATCAGGCGCGAGCGGGGCAAGGGTCCGGACATATATCACTTGGTGTAAGGACGGTGCCGGACAAGTTTCTTCGTCTTTTCACGTTATAATCATTGGAAAATATACTAATCTTCCTAGTTCTCTGTCCAAACAGGCTGGGCAATCTTATGGCTGGACGCTATTGAGGCGCGGTGATTGCATGGCTGGCGAGGCGATGTCTGAGTTTGAATAGGATCAGAGCGTGAGCGAAATGGAACCCGAACAGACGATAGACGAGCCTGAGCAGGCATCGCCGACATTTGCGGACAAGGTGAAGAATGAACTGGCCGAATGGGGGCGGCTGCTTGTCGTCTTTGTGCCGGTTGTGTTTCTGGTCTCACTGTTTTTGTTCGAGCAGCGGGTGATCCCATCCGAGAGCATGGTGCCGAATTTGCAGGTCGGTGATCGCGTTCTTGTCAACAAGTTTGCCTATGGCTATTCGCGCTATTCGGTGCCTTGGGGCGTTGGGAAGATACTGCCTTTGGGTGAGGGGCGCATCCTTGCACGCGAGCCCAGGCGTGGAGATGTGGTTGTCTTTATGCACCCGCATTTTAACCGCGTCATGATCAAACGTTTGGTGGGTTTGCCCGGTGACACAATTGAGATGCGTGATGAGGCGCTCTATCGCAATGGCGAGCCGGTCGAGACCGAATTTGTTCGCCAACTGGCTTATGTGCCAAATGGATGGCCGCGCGCGCAGCAGACGCGCGAATATCTCGAACAGCATGGCGAGCGCCAGATTCTGGTCCATCAATGGCGACAGAACTCGGCCAATGATACAACCGATACTTATGTCGTGCCGGAAGGGCATTTCTTTTTTGTGGGAGACAATCGGGACAATTCGACAGATGCACGCGACCCGAGCGGCCATTGTCCTTCGGTAGACGGGGTGATTGATCGGGCTGGCTGTAAGCCGCGTGTCTCTCTGGAGCGGGCATCGGTGGGGTTTGTGCCGTTTGACCATCTCATCGGACGCGGACAGACAGTGGCTTGGACGACAAAGCGATGTCGGCGCGATCCGGGTCTGGACTGCCCACCCAAACGCGTCTGGAAACCGCTCTAGGGCGCGTTGCTTTGCGGACATTGGCTGAATTAAAGATGGCATGATGAAAACAGAGCTGGTCCACTATGCCGATCTCGATGCGACGCTAATCGCAGAGTTGGAGTCTATACGCGATGCGGATGCGCGATATGATTCGCCATTTTTCGATCTGGATTTTGCGCGCGAACTTGGCCGAGTGCGTGATGATACGCGCATCGCCGTGTTGCGGGATGGTGCGGGGCTGGCAGGCTATTGGGCTATGCATGTCCGCCCCGGAAATTGGGCGCGGCCTATTGGTGCGGTGTTCTCTGACTGGCACGGACCGGTGGTGCGTGCTGATTTGAGTGCGGCCGATCCATCCAGATGGCTCGACGAAGCCGGTGTGAAGGGTATGACCGTTAACGGGTTGTTGCGGGCTGATAGCAGGCTGGAAGATGATGGCGGTGTCGCCGCTGTGGGGCAGGCTGTGCTGGGTGCCGGCGGTGCAGAAGCCTTCCTTGCCAATCAACGTGAGCTGTTTCCGAAATATGCCAAGAATATTCGCCGCGCTGAACGCCTGATCGATCAGGAGTTTGGCGGTATGACCTTTGAGGCTGATGATCGCTCCGAGGTAGCACTTGACTGGTTGCTGGAGCGCAAAAGCGCGCAATATCGGGCAACGGGGCTCCATGATGTGCTGGGTCCGGACTGGGCACAAAGACTGATGCGTAATCTGTTTACATGCCGAACCCGCCGTTTTGCCGGACGCTTATCGACCCTCAAATTTGGCAATAAGCTGGTTGCTGCTGAGCTTGATTTGATCTCTGATACGATTGTGCATGGCTGGATCACGGTTTTTGACAATGATTATGCGCGCTATTCGCCCGGACATTTGCTGATCCGTGATATCATCTGCGACATGGAGCGAACGGGGCACGTCATGGCCGACATGGGCGCGGGCACCGGCGCTTATAAGAAATATTACGAGACTTATATGATCCCAGCGCTGGTTGGCACCATTGATTGCGCAAACAGGCTCAGGCCATTTGCCAGGGCTTGGCGGTATGCGGAGAAAGCCTTGCCGGAACCATTCTCCGGGCCGCTCGCGAAAATACGCCGACGGACTGACCAGATCGCTGGTGCGGAGCTGACAGTTGGTCGGCGCCTGGCGGGATTTTCCGCCGCGCTGAACCGGCCAAAGGATAATAAATAATACAGAGATTCCGCGCAAATCCTTGCCCCTGACGGGCAACGGGGCTACCTGCAAACTCTGGTTGGTTTTGAGAGCTGACTGATCGGCCACCGTTCAAACGGCACGCAGGAATAATGGAGATTGTTTGCACTTATGACGAGGGGGCCAATCATTGTTGCGCGGCACGGTCGCCCCGCTCTCGATCGTGATGTTGGCCCGCGTTTGTCATGGCGCGAATATATCGACTGGTGGGCTGCCTATGAAGCTGGCGGACTGGAACAAGGACAGCTCGCACCCGAAGTGCTCAAAGCGGCTGTGGCCGATGCGGATCTATTTTTTACGTCAGGCCGGTTGCGTGCGAAGCAGACCATGGAAATGGCAGCGCCGGGCAAAGTGGCCGAAGCTTTCGATATTTTCAATGAGGCGCCGCTGCCACCACCGCGGCTCGATTGGCTCAGGCTTTTGCCGCGCAATTGGAATGTCTTGTCGCGGATTGTCTGGATTGGTGGCCACTCGCTTGATGGCGAGAGCATAAGACAGGCGCGCGCGCGGGCGGAACTTGCAGCCAAGCAATTGCATGAAGAGGCCGCACAGGGGAAAGTGTTTCTGGCAGCTCATGGCTGGTTTAATCGAATGATCCGGCGCGAACTCCTTAAGCTTGGTTGGCGTTGTGTTCATAATGGGCGGGATAACTATTGGTCGTTTCGGGAGTATCATTATCCCGAAACCCGCGAATAGGTGATTGTCGGTTGGAGCCGCGTTCACTAGGGTGGCGGCGAAACGAGGAGATATTACGATGGCAGCAGCCAAGACGAAGCCGGTGAAGGATATGAGTTTTGAAGATGCCCTCGGTGAGCTAGAGGGGATTGTCGACAAGCTTGAGCGCGGCGATGTGGCCCTTGAGCAATCCATTGCAATTTATGAGCGCGGTGCGGCGCTGAAGGCCCATTGCGAGGCCCAGCTGAAGGCGGCGGAATTGAAGGTCGAGCAAATTGTGCAGGGTGCGGGCGGGAAAACGACCACTGAGCCAGCCGAGTTTAGCTAGAACACCCATGGGCCGGATATGACCGAGTTTGCAACACGTCTGACGGAAATCGCCGATAAGGTGACGGTTGCGCTTGATCAGCTTATTCCTCCGACGGCCGGCCCTGAGGCGGATCTGATGCGGGCCATGCGTCATGCAAGCCTTGCCAATGGCAAACGGATAAGACCGTTCTTTCTCCATGAGGTTGGCTCTATGTTGGGCGCAGGTGAAACGCCGCTTCTGCATACCGCTGCTGCTCTTGAATGTGTTCATACCTATTCACTGGTGCATGATGATTTGCCGTGTATGGACGATGATGATTTACGGCGTGGACAGCCGACGGTGCATATTGCGTTTGATGAGGCAACGGCGGTGCTTGCGGGGGATGCTTTGTTGACGCTGGCTTTTGGTGTGCTTGCGGATGATGATATGGATGTGGCCGCCAATATCCGGCTGGAATTGATCTCGAAACTGGCTGATGCGGCGGGCGCGCGTGGCATGGTTGCCGGCCAGATGATTGATATGCTTGGGCGTGAGCATATTCGCGATCTGAATACGATAACCCGCATGCAGCGGATGAAAACAGGGGCGCTTATCTTATATGCCGTCGAGGCGGGCGCGATTATTGGCGGCGCAAATGATGCCGAGCGTCAGGCCTTGGCGGGGTTTGCGACGGATCTGGGACTTGCCTATCAGATTGCCGATGATTTGCTTGATGCCACTGGCGATGCGGACCGGGTTGGCAAGGCGACGGGCAAGGATATGGACGCCGGAAAAGCGAGCTTCGTAACGCTGCTGGGTGTGGATGGCGCGCAA
>CALLUH010000019.1 GCA_938011445.1 uncultured Hyphomonadaceae bacterium | reverse complement strand
ACCCTTGTTGAAAAACTCAAAACCGCAGGAGCTATCTAATGGCTGTTCTCGTAATTGCAGATCACTCTAATGAAGCGCTTAATGATGCGACCCATAAGACCGTTACCGCAGCGCTGAAATTTGGCGGCGATGTGGATGTGCTCGTTGCGGGCGAAAATGCTGGCGCGGCGGCCGCTGAAGCGGGCAAGATTGATGGCGTGCGCAAAGTGCTCCATGCCGATGCGAGCCCGCTGAAAAAGCAGCTTGCCGAAGCAATGGAAGCGCTGATTGTGCCGCTGATGGAGGGTTATGACGCCCTTTTCGCACCGGCCACCACAATGGGCAAGAATGTCTCCCCGCGCATTGCAGCAAAGCTCGACGTAATGCAGATCTCGGAGATTGTCGGACTTGAGGGACAGGATACGTTCACGCGGCCAATTTATGCCGGTAATGCGATCATGACGGTCAAATCGTCTGATGCGAAAAAGATTGTGACCGTTCGCGGGACAGCGTTTGATGCAGCGGGCACGGGCGGTTCGGCGGCGGTAGAGACGATTTCTGCGGAAACCGGCGCTGGCAAGTCTGAATTTGTCTCCGAGGAGATGACCAAATCGGACCGGCCGGAACTGACGGCGGCCAAGTCGATTGTCTCCGGTGGACGTGCACTCGGCTCGGAAGAGGA
Organism: uncultured Hyphomonadaceae bacterium; assembly: GCA_938011445.1. Taxonomy (GTDB): domain Bacteria; phylum Pseudomonadota; class Alphaproteobacteria; order Caulobacterales; family Hyphomonadaceae; genus CALLCD01. The sequence goes on along the minus strand of CALLUH010000019.1, from coordinate 10,062 downwards.
CTTCCAGAAATATATCGAACCGCTTGCCGATAAACTTGGCGCAGCGGTTGGCGCCTCGCGCGCGGCTGTGGACGCTGGCTATGCGCCGAACGATTATCAGGTTGGCCAGACTGGCAAGATTGTTGCGCCCGAGCTTTACATCGCAATCGGTATTTCCGGCGCGATCCAGCATCTGGCGGGCATGAAAGACTCCAAGATCATCGTTGCGATCAACAAGGATGAAGAAGCGCCGATCTTTCAAGTCGCCGATTATGGACTGGTCGCCGACCTGTTCAATGCTGTACCAGAGCTGACTGAGGCGCTTTAGGGGTCTCTGGCCTCGTGCAAATCTGAAAAGCCCTCTGTGTTTCGCGGGGGGGCTTTTTGTTTGGCCTATCAAATCATTTTGCCAACCCACTCCGGCACCACTTCGCTTGCGGGGCCGAGATGGGTTTCGTCGAACAGGGCGCTGTTTGAGGAGGGTTCGAGGTTGAGTTCGACGGTCCATGCGCCGAGGGATTTGGCCATTTGGGCGAAACCTGCGGCGGGGTAGACATCGCCCGAGGTGCCGATGGAGAGGAAGAGGTCGCATTTGGCGATGGCCTGTTCGATGCGGTCCATTTCCAGCGGCATCGCCGAACCAGACAACATGCGGGCGCATTTGCCCATGGGTTTCGCAAAGCTGGCAGGTGAGATCGGTGGAGAGCGGCTCGGTCCATGCCATGACATCATCGCAAGCGCCGCATCGCGCTTTGGCCAATTCACCATGCATATGGATGATATTGGCAGGGTTTGAACCGGCTTTTTCGTGCAGGTCATCGACATTTTGGGTCACAAGCAAGAGAGAATCTCCTGATTTGAGCTGGGCCGTTTCCAATTCGGCAAGCGCGATATGGCCCGCATTGGGTTTGGCTATTGCCGATTGGGCGCGGCGGTCATTGTAAAAACCATGCACAAAATCAGGATTGCGGGCGAAACCTTCAGGCGTTGCAAGGTCTTCAAGCGGGTATTTGGTCCAGATCCCGTCCTTGTCACGGAATGTGCCCAGACCACTTTCCGCCGATATGCCAGCACCCGTGAGGATCACAATGTTGCGATAAGTCATTTCTCCGCCTCTCGCCATATTCTTGCTAAAAGGTTAAAGTTTAATCCTGCTAAGGACGTATAGCACAGCCTGAATGATATGGTTTGCAGACAAGGAACGACCCCGATGACAGTAAAGAAAAAATCGTTTCGCACGGCGCTGATCGCGGCAACTGGATTGATCCTGATGGCTGGCGCGCTCGCGGCTTGCGAGGATCAGGATGAGCGAAAGACCCGCTTTGGCGAGCTTTTTGACGATGTTGTCGATCAGGTCACTGGCCAAGAGGCACCCGTCGCTGACGGGCCGGTCATGCCCGCAAGATTGGAGCGTGCGGTGCCCGCAGAACGGGCCATTGCCGGACGGCTTAGCGAAGACGCACGCGCGCAAATTGCCAATGAACGCCGCCGGATCGCGGTCGGGTCGATTGTTGCAAAACCGGTTGCAGTGGATCGTGTTCAGGCTATCGCGGACATCGAGGAGCCACAAGCATTAGAGCCTGTCATCGTGCCCGCCCCTGCGGATGAAGACGGTTTGGGTGAAGCCGAAGCCGCCGATGGCGCTGACGGGGTTGAGGCTGCGCCGCTACCGTCGCCGAGCGTTCAGGCGCCAGTCCCCCCCGCGATCACCAGGAACACGATGAAATCACAGCGGCGCATAGAGACCGCTCCACAAATCCGTGAGGTTCAGCTTGACGCACAATCGACCATGTTCAGCGAAATGGACAAGCTCGGACTGTCGGGCTCTGTTGCCGCAAATGATAGCGGCATGATGGTGATTGATCTGTTTGCTGATCCAACCCAGCTTGTCGAAGGTGACGGGCTTGGACCAAGGATTGCCGAAGATGTCGATTTGCACTGTCCGGATACGATCGACAAGGAAACTATGAACAATAACAAAGTGTTGGCGACGAGTTGCATGATCGACTTATTGCGGGCAAGTGGTGAGTTTGAATATGTCGAGAAGGACTTTATTTTTGACCACCAATTTGCTCGCCGTCCGGTCAATGCGCCCGCGCCCGTGGCATTCGGGCCGGATGATACGCTTTGGGATCTGCAATGGAATTTCCGCAATAATGGAAACGGGCCGTTACAATCGAAAGGCGGGTCAGGATTTGCCGATTTCTGGAGCCGGACGGGCATAACCGGGTCAACCGATGTTACCGTGGCGGTGGTTGATACCGGATTGGTGATGTCACATCCGGACATTGCCAATTCGCCAAATATTGCGCCCGGCTGGGATATGGTGAGCGATCCGGAGATGGGCAATGATGGCGATGGGCGCGACAATGATCCGAATGATCCGGGCGATTTGTGCAATCCGAACGTGCCGTTTGCCCGCGACAGTTTCCACGGCACACACGTAGCCGGTACGATTGGCGCGGCTGCAAGCAATAATAGCGCGGGCATTGCGGGCGGAGCGTGGACTGTGAAAATTGTTCCCGTTCGGGCCTTGGGCAAATGTGGCGGGCGCTTGTCGGATATTATCGAAGCTATCCGTTGGGCTGGCGGGACCGTGCCTGCGGAAGATGCCTTGGGCAATGAGGTCTGGAACGAGAATCCGGCTGATATTATCAATCTTTCAATTGGCCTGTTCGAGATTTGCCCTGCTTCGCTGCAAGACGCGATAGATAGCGTAGTCGAGCGCGGGGCGGTTGTGGTATCCGCTGCGGGGAATGCGCGGCTGCCGGCAGAGTTCTATGCGCCCGGGGGGTGCAATAATGTTATCTCGGTGGCGGCAAGTGATGGCCGCGGGCATATTGCGCCCTATTCCAATTTTGGACCGGAGGTGGACTTGCTGGCTCCCGGTGGTGATTTGCTGCGTGACGATGATGGGGATGGGCGACCTGATGGTATTTTATCGACCAAACCGTCAGAGGATTGCTATGATCCGCTGACAGGCGATGCGATTGATAGCTGCAATTATGCTTATGAGCAGGGCACCAGCATGGCCGCGCCGCATGCCTCCGCCGCGCTGGCGCTGCTGGCGGCGCAGAACCCCGATTTTACGGGAGCGCAATTGGAGGCGACGCTGATGTCAGCGCTGACCCCGCGCGAGACAGATCAATGCAGCGCGCCTTGTGCGCAGTATCCCGGCGCGACCCCGATCCCTGATTCGGATGGAATGTGTGTCCGGACATGCGGTGCGGGCTTGCTGAATCTTGAAAAACTACCAAACTAGGGGCGAGACAGGGAGGATCGCCAAATGACCGGCAACAAAACGGCTATCGCAGAGCGTAAAGACAGCCAACTGCAAAAGGGGTTGATGTGGGTATCAGTTGCTTGGATTGGGGGGGTTGGCGCGATTGGCTATTTGACGGTGCCCGGTTCTACGGCCAGTCCGGTCTATCTGCCTGCCTCGATTGAAACGGCCGAGACCGGTGACGCTTCATCCGTCACACAGATTACTGCCAAGAGCCGCGTAGACTTTATTGTCAGGTTCAAGGATGTCGAGGCGGTCAAAATGTGTCTGGAAATGTTTAAGGCCGATCCCGATGGCGCGCGTGCCGTGTTTGCGGGCTGGGCTGGAGATTACGACGCGCTGTCCGGCATGAGCCTGAAGAAGACGAGTTATGCGGGCGAGTTGATCCTGACCTGGTTGCGCGATGACGGGCAGCGACCAAACCGCGCCGACATTATCGCCAAGCAGCAAGAATTGCAGTCTATGCCGGTGGTTAAATATGCCGACCCTGACTATACTGCCCATGCCGGAGATACGCCCCAATGAGATCCCCCATCATCACTGCGCTCATCAGTGCCAGCTTCGTTCTGTCAGCATGCGACGGGTTGACGACAGAGCCAGAAGCACCAGCGCGGCAGGCGGCACCACAAACAAGCGCAACCGAGCATCAAACCACACCAGCAGCCCTGCCAAATGTTGGCCCCAAGGCGGACACGATGCGCAGCGCCAATATTGACTGGGACAGCGCACGCGCTGACATGGCCGCTCAGGGCGATGATGACGAGCCGCTGGTGGGGACAGCAACAAGCGGGCAATTGGCTCCTGTGCCAGTTTTGCTTCCGACGGGTATTGTTGCGCCTGCGAGCGCGTCCCGCGGCGTGGTTTTCCGACAGACGAGCGACGGGTATTTCGCATCATATCCGGGCGAGGCGTATGATATTGTGATCAACGGAACAAATTTGATTGCGGGAACTGCCGAGCAGGAAACGCGTCGTCCTGACGAACCGGTGTTTACAGCGAGCCTGGCGGGCGCACAATTGTCCCTCTCGCGTTATGGCGCAGATTATCTGATCGAGTTCGAGTGTAATCTGGATCTGCCCGAAGAGGACGAGAGCTGCATCAACGAAGGCGAAGCACTGGACATAGCAGAGAAACTGATTGTTGCAGGGACACAGTAAATGCGCACACGTAGAATATTTGCAGGATCGCTTGCAGCCCTTGGCCTGAGCCTTGCCGGATGCGACGGTTCGGTGGAGTGGCCCGGCTTTGAGACACCTGAGCAAGATACCGCTCAGGCGGGTGCATCCGAGACAGGCGCAGAAGAGACGCCGATTGCGGAGACCAGGATTGGGGAGCCAGCTATTGATGAGACAATTATTGGGGAGACGGGCCCGACGGTACCTTCTGTTCCTCACGCCGATACGCCACCTGCGGACGGGCCTCAGCCTGATGTGCCTGCGTCGGAGCCAGATGAACCGGAGCAGACGGGTGAGCCTGACGAGGAGACTGAAGCCGCCGGGGATGGCCTGACCGATAATGAAGGCACAGCGCCAACCGAAACCACGCCGGAGACGGGCGAGCTGCCAGCCGGAACGCCGACAGAACCGTCCGTAGAGATACCAAAAGAGCCCTCAGCGGGGACACCAACGGAGCCCTCAGCGGAGACACCAAAAGAGCCTCCCGCCAATGCTCCCGCCGAGACATCCGATGATACGCCAGAGACGCAAAGAGACGAGACGCCAGTTTCGAGCGAGCCTGCCGAACCGCAGCCCTCACCGCCCATAGCCGAGCCCGAGCCGTCAATTCCGCCTGCACCTGCTCCGCCAGTTTTTAGCTATCACGCGCCGGGGGCACTTTTGCCCGGCTCCGGCACAGGCTCACCAGACCGGACGGTCTATGCACCGGATATGGTGTTTCCGATCCTGAATGCGCGGGCTTATCCGCAGTCTATGGTTTGGCGGTTTGGCGGCGGAATTGGTGGCGGTGATGAGTGCGATGCGCGCAATTATGCTTATCCGTGGCAGGACAATTTTTGCGAGAAACGTTCGCGCCGCAACGGGACGCCGAGTTGTCCGCTGGAGCGGGTTCACCTGGGCCAAGATATTCGCGTGGGCGATGCGGCAGGTTGCAATGCCATGCGTCGGGAATATCGCAATAATGCACGCGGGATCACGCGCTATCGCGTGGTGGCCGCAGAGGACGGCGTTATTTCCAATATTGGTCGATATACGGTGACGCTGCGTTCGGGCCCGCGGATCTATCGCTATTTGCATATGAATATGCGCGCGCTGCAAGTGTCGCTGGGTGACACGATTTCAGCCGGTCAGCATATTGGTTATGTCTCGAAGGATTTTGGCGGCACGCCGACAACCTTCCACCTACATTTCGAGATCAAGGTGAACACCCCCGATGGCGGCTGGGAATTTGTACCGCCTTATACGTCGCTTGTAGAATCCTATGCGCGGCGCGAGGAGGGACCGGGCGAGGAAATACCTGTCACGGTGGGGGTGGCCTCGGATGGACCGCCAATCCCCGAAGGGTTCGTCATTACCGAATAATCGCGTTTTAGAGCTCTATCCGAGCGCCCTTGTGTAGATCCGCTCGTAATCGGCTTGGCTCAGCTCTTTGGCGTTGCCTCTATGGGCGAGGTCGGCGAGCGCATATTCGACAATGCCGTCACCGTCAGTGGCCTCAAGTCCCATTTTAGAGAGATTTTCGGGGATGCCGATCTCGCTGTTAAGTTCCGCGATTGCGTCGCCAAGATTGGCGTCAGGCTGAAGGCCCATCGCATAGCGGAGCCGCTCATATTTGGCATCAGCCGCGCCCTCGTTTTCGCGCAGCAAATGCGGCAGGAAAACCGCGTTCAGCGTTCCGTGGTGGAGGCGCTTTTCGTGCAGGCGTCCGGCGGCATGGGACAATGCATGGACGCTGCCAAGGCCTTTGACGAAGGCGAGCGCCCCCTCATAGCTTGCCATCATCATGTTCCAGCGCGCTTCCGGGTCGGAGCCATCAGCCACAGCGCGTTTGAGCCAGCCGTCGCGCAAGGCACGTGAAGCGCCTTCATAGCCAACCCCTTCAGCGGGCGGATTGATCGCAGGCGTCAGAACGGCCTCGATACAATGGGTGACCGCATCCATTCCCGTGGCGGCGGTAAGATGGGCTGGCAGGCCAAGGGTCAGATCCGGGTCACAAATGGCCACTGTGGGGATCAGGTTTGGCGAGACGAAAGTTTCCTTACGGCCATTTTCCATAATCAGGATCGCGCCGACGGAGACCTCGGACCCAGTGCCGGATGTTGTTGGTACAGCGATGAGCGGCGGCAGCTTCCCGATCAAGCGTGCGCCGCCAACCATGCCGGCATATTGCTCGCACGGGCCGTCATGGCTCGCCAAAAGGCCAATCATTTTCGCATTGTCCATGGACGAGCCGCCACCAAGGGCGACAATGCCGTCCGCGCCGCTCTCTTTATAGAGGGCCGCTGCCTGCATCGCCTGTGTCTCGGTCGGGTTGGGGACGGTCTCATCAAAGATGTACGCGGGGTCCATGCCAAGTGCGCCAAGCAAAGTCTCCAGCAGGCCTGCCGCTTTGATGCCCTGATCGGTGACAATGAAAGGGCGGGCCACCCCCTGCTCTTTGAGGGTCTTGCCCAATTGGCCGATCGCGCCATGGTCGAAAATACACTGATTAAGGTAATTCATTACCGGCATGGCAGCGCTCCCTTGGAAATTGATTATAGGTTCGCCTCGATATGGGCCATAAATACAGCTCTTTATCAACCGCTCCCTTTGGGGAAACGCGAAAGCGAAACACATATGACTTTACGCACTTTCAGCGCTGTTCAGGCCGCACCGGTTCTTTTCGACCAGGACGCAACACTTGAGCGGTTTGCCCATTGGCTCGGCGAAGCAAAAACCAGCGGCGCAGATCTGGTTGTGTTTCCGGAAACATTTCTGGGCGGGTATCCCAAGGGGGTAGATTTTGGCGCGCGGGTCGGCTCGCGCAATGCCGAAGGGCGGGAGTTGTTCCGGCTTTACTATGAAAATGCTTTCGCGCGTGATGGCGAAGCGTTTGGCAAAGTGCGGGCGCTGGTCAAAGAGGCCGGTATCAATGTCGTTGTCGGGCTTGTCGAACCGGTGGGCGATACGCTTCATTGTGCCGCCGCGACACTGGGGCGTGAAGGGGAAATTGCGGGCTGGCGGCGCAAGCTTCAACCCACGGCGATGGAGCGGATCATCTGGGGGGTGGGCGACGGGTCTACGCTGGATGTCGCCGAGACGGATATTGGGCGCGTATCGGCGTGTATTTGCTGGGAGAATTACATGACGCTGTTGCGGGCGCATATGTTTGCCCAGCGCACTCAGATTTATACGGCGCCGACGGTGGACGACCGGAAAGTCTGGGTGCCAAGCATGCAGATGATCGCGCTGGAGGGGCGGTGTTTTGTGGTCTCGGCCTGTCAATATATGACGCGCGGCGATGTCGCCGAGGGGGTGGATTATGACGCGCTTCAGGGCAACACGCCCGAGACACTTCTAATCAATGGCGGCAGCGTGATTGTATCCCCCATGGGCGAAATTCTGGCGCAGCCTATTTATGGCGAAAGCCGCCTTGTGACCGCCGAGATTGATATGGATGATATTGTTCGCGGCAAGTTTGATATGGATGGTGCGGGTCATTATGCGCGGCCCGATATTTTTGCCTTGGATGTGGACAAAACGCCGAGGCTGATCGGACAAGACTAAATCACCACATAAGGCATGCGATCAAGCCCGTTTCCCGCCCTGGCCTCCTGATCGCAGGTCGCCTTAATCTCTTCTTATAAACACGCTTGTATCAATCCAGCGTGCCCTCTAGGGTTCAGCGCGCATTGGGAAGACTGAATTTATGACCGAAACAGCTGTCACACTGGCCACCGTCCAAGCCGCCGCAAAAGTGCTTGAAGGACAGATCGAGCGCACGCCGATGCGCCACTCGCGGACGCTTTCGGAGATTACTGGTGCCCAGGTCTGGATCAAGTTTGAGAATATGCAGTTCACCGCAGCGTTCAAGGAGCGCGGCGCGTTAAACAAGCTCTCCAAGCTTACCGAAAAAGAAAAGCAGATGGGGGTGATTGCTGTCTCGGCGGGCAATCATGCTCAAGGGGTGGCCTATCACGCCAGGCGGCTTGCCATTCCAGCGACCATTGTGATGCCGGTGACGACACCGTTTAACAAGGTCCAGCATACGCGCGACCATGGCGCGCGGGTTTTGCTGGAAGGTGATACATTTGATGATGCGTCCGTGCATGCGGCAACCGTGCGTGCGCGGGACGGGCTGACATTTATCCATCCGTTTGATGATGCCGACATTATTTCGGGGCAAGGGACAATCGCGCTCGAAATGCTGGCAGATATGCCCGACCTTGATACGCTAATCGTGCCGATTGGCGGGGGCGGGCTGATTTCAGGCATGGCGACGGCAGCAAGAGGGTTGAACAAGGATATTGGCATTATTGGTGTGCAGGCATCGATGTATCCGAGCATGCATGCGGCCATTAACGGCGCTCCGGAACCAACACAAGGCGGCGCAACAATTGCCGAGGGAATTGCTGTCAAAAAGGCCGGTACTTTGACGCGCGAAATTGTTGCCGAAACGGTAGATGAGATATTGCTGGTCGAAGAAGATCATATGGAGCGGGCGATCACGCTCTATGCCGATGTCGAGAAAACCATTGCCGAGGGCGCAGGCGCAGCCGGGCTGGCCGCACTGCTGGCGCATCCGGCCAAGTTTTCAGGCAAACGTGTCGGGCTTGTTCTGTGTGGCGGGAACATTGACACGCGGCTTCTGGCGTCGGTGCTGACCCGCGCATTGGTGCGCGAAAAGCGGATGACGAATATCCGCATTATTGGCGATGATCGTCCGGGTCTTTTGGGGCTTGTGTCCAAGATTATCGGTGATAGCGGCGCGAATATATTGGAAGTCGCCCACAACCGGATCGCGCTTGATGTGCCTGCCAAGGGCGCTGAATTCGACATTCTGATCGAAACACGCGATGCCCAGCACACTCAGGAGGTCATTGATGTGCTCGGACAGGCCGGTTATCCGCCCCGCCCGCTTGATCGGTAAATTGCACAGTTTGTAAAGTGACATCCCGGCCAAAAGCGCTTAAAGCCAAGCCAAACCTATCAAACGGAGCCAGAGAGATGATCCGCACGAATCTATTGCTTTTTGCTATGGCCGCCACATCGGCAGCCTGCTCATCCGAGGCACCTGCCCCGCCCGAGGACCCCTTGCGCGTTGAAATAGATGCCGCTGCACAAGCACAAACGGCAGACACACAAACCAATCCCGAAGAGGACCAAGATTTGACAGATGTATTTGCCGGGATGATCCCGTGGGACGCAAACCGCGATGGTTTGGTAACAACCGAGAGCGGCCTGCAGATCCACGTCATCGAAGCTGGCGACACCGAAGGCGAACGCCCGAGCATAAATGATAGCGTCTCAGTAAACTATGAAGGCCGGCTTGCAGAGGACGGAACGGTATTTGATAGCTCGTTTGAACGAGGCGAACCGGCCGAGTTTGGCGTCACCCAAGTGATCCCCGGTTGGACCGAGGCACTTCAATTGATGCGTCCGGGAGATGAGTGGCTAGTATATCTTCCATCGGCCATTGCCTATGGCGAACGCGGCACGCCGGGCGGGCCAATTGGCGCGAATGCGGATTTGATATTCCGGGTCAGGCTGGAGGCGATCCTGCCGGACGAGACGCCCGGGGCGGAGATCTGGGCCGATTATATTCCGTGGAACAGCGATGGCGAGGGGATTACGACGACGCAAAGT
>CALLUH010000018.1 GCA_938011445.1 uncultured Hyphomonadaceae bacterium | reverse complement strand
GCGACACGCGTGACACTGCGCGCGCAGGCCATTTAAGGCTCACGATCCCAAACGATGGGGCGAAGAGTGAGCCCATTCAGCCAGCAACATGCGCAAGGCGGCAATGAAAGCAATCGGCTGGTCAAGCATGACATGATGGCGAGCGTGCGGGATCGACACATAGGGCACCTGATGGCCGAGCAATTCCTGCATATAGTCGCCAACATCATCGGGCATCAAAGCGCTCTCTTCACCCCGAATAATCGCAATCCGGCAGGTGATCGCGCGCAGCATATCGGCAGGCTCGCCAGGCATGTCAAAGCGCCGCCAGATTGACGGGTCGAACTTCCATGTCCAGCCGGACGCGCCCTCCTCATCGGTCTTCTTGAGGCTCCAGCGGGCAATATAGTCCATCGCAAAATGGTTCTCGCAAAGCTGGGGCGGGGCAAGCCGGAACCGCGCAAGAGCAGATTCCAGATCGGAATAAATCTTGTTCGGACGCCCCTTGCGCGGCGGGCCACCATGGGGCCGGTCGGGCGGATTGACGGGGCTATCGACGATCACCGTACCGCCAAAACGTTCGCCATGTTCAGCGCCCGTTCGCAAGGTGACAAAGCCGCCAAAACTATGCGCCACGATGACAGGCTTTTGCACATGGTCGAACATACCAGCCGCTTCGGCAACGGCGACTTGCTCGGCCGAGAAGCTTTCAAGACTATAGGACGAGCGCCAATCGCTGTCGCCCATGCCCGAAAACGTCAGCGCCACCACATTATAATCAGCGGCAAAATACGGCGCGATAAAATCCCACCAGTGCGCATGTGCCCCATTGCCATGGATCAGCAAGAGCCCGGGCGAAGTACGTTTGCCCCAGCGCTGATAATGCACCCGCGCGCCATCAACTTCGAGATATTCGGTCTCGTAACGGGCCGACACCGCTTCATCAAACCAGACCGGCGCAGGCGGACGCGCACCCGCATAGACATTGAGCGGGCCACCTTCGGACGCCATTTCGGGCGGTTGATCCTTGATAAATTTATCGTCTTGCATCGCGCACCCGCCTCTTTATTGATGGTGTGCGCAGGCCATAGCATTCGCCGCGCCCGCTTAGAAGCCTTTCCCTTGCGGAGCCGGCGCCCAAAGAAAGACAGAAATGGACCCGGAGCCAAGATGACCGAACTTGCCGCACATAGTTTTCGCCTCTCGCTCTCGCCCGAACATGGCGGCTGCGTCGATGGGCTGGTCTGGCGAGGGCAGAATATTCTGTTTCCAACCGACACCCGCGCGGACAAAAGCACCGCGCACCCGACCGAGCGGGCGGGCTTTCCGCTCGTGCCTTTTGCGGGACGGATTACCGGATCAAGCTTTATGTTTGACGGGCATAACTTTACGCTGACCCCGAACTTCCTGCCAGAGCCACACGCCATTCACGGCTTTGGCTGGCAAATGCCCTGGAAGATCGAGGCGAAGAGCGGCAGCGAGATCACATTGGTCCACAGGCTCACAACCGATCAATGGCCCGCATCTTATCTCGCGCGGCAAACCTTCGAGCTGACAGAAGCGGCGATGGAGCTTGATATGTCTATCACCAATACGGGCGAGCGGGCCATGCCGGCGGGGCTAGGCTGGCACCCCTATTTTGCCGCCTCTGGCGCTTATGTTCAAAGCCATGTCAGCGCGATTTGGCGACCCGAAAATGCAGCCAACACAGCTCAGCCCGAATCATTGGACCAGACATGTGATCTAAATACGGATCAATTGGCCGCAAAACTCGCACTTGATCATTGTTTCACCGCTGCAAAGCCCGAGACCCTGATCCGCTGGCCCGGCCGCGCTTTGCAAATACGTATGAGCGCGTCAGATATTTTCTCGCATTTTGTGATCTACACGCCGGAAGACCAGCCCTATTTCTGCGCCGAACCGATCAGCCATGTCCCCGATGCGGTCAATCTCGATAGGCCTGCGGGCGAGGTTGGTTTACGCGTCTTACAGCCCGGCGAGACGCTGGCGGGACGCATCCGGATCGAACCGTCAGCCCTCTGACAATATATCGCTAAGCGCAATATCATAATGGCGGTTACAGAACTGGCAATCTATGCCAAGCGAGGCGTCTCCCTCGGCCATGTCCGCAAGCTCGCTATCAGGCATTTTCAACAGCGTGGCGGACAGCCGTTCGGCATTGCACGTACACGCATCTTCAAGCCTTGTGCTGTCTTCGAGCCGCACCCCCGTTTCATGGAACAGGCGGAACAAAAGCGCGTCAGCAGACAAATCCGGATCGGCCAGCTCGCCGTCTGTCACGGTTGCAAAGACGGCGCGGGCGGTGTTCCAGTCGTCATCTGTGTCCCCGCGCGCATCATCTGCGGCAATCTTCTGGATCAACATGCCGCCCGAGCGCCACTGCGATTTCGCGCCCGCAATGGAATGTTCGGCAACGGACAAAGCAACTTTTGTCGGGATCTGTTCGGACTGGGCGAAATAGTCTTCCGCGCAATCCGCCAGCGTGCCGCGCACAAGCGGGACAACCCCCTGATAGGGCTGCTGGGGGCGTTCATCCTGTATCATGATCAGCGCCAGTGCGCCCGAGCCAAAGAGCTGGGGCATGTGTGGTCTGCCGCCCTTATTGATCCGTTCAAGATTGTCCCAGAGCGCCTTGTCATAGCGTGCATAGCCGCGCAGCCCGCCGCCGGTGCGATATTCACCAACCAGAAGATTGACCGCGCCGCTGCCTTCGGCCTGTACCAGAAGACGGCCCTTGAACTTTAGCGAAGACCCGACGAGCGCTGCCAGCGTCACCGCTTCGCCCAAGAGACGCGCAAGCTCTGTGGGATAATCATGCCGGTCGAGAATCGGCGCAAGCGAGCCGGTGCCCAAGCGTGCAATCCGGCCACGGACGGGTTTGGCGTCGATCTGGAAATTGGCCACCAGATCATCTTGCGCGCGCATATCTGTCATCTGGGCAAATCCATATTGGTCGAGAGGAAGCAAGGTGTGAAGGCGCTAGATAGGGCCGAACGCCCTATTCCTCAAGGCACCATTTCAAAATCGCCTTTTGCGCATGGAGCCGGTTTTCAGCTTCCTCAAAGACCAGCGAAGCCGGACCATCAATAACTTCCGCGTCCACTTCTTCGTCGCGGTGGGCAGGCAGGCAATGCAGGAACACCGCATCAGGCCGCGCCAGCTCCATCAGATCGACCGTGACCGCGAAGTCTTCCAAATCACTCAGCCGCGCATCGGCATCGCCGTCACCCATCGAGACGAAGGTGTCCGTCACAACAACATCCGCGCCCGCAACCGCCTCTTCAGCGCTGTCATAAAGATCGATGCTCGCGCCCATTTCAATGGCCAAATCAACGTCTTCCTCGTCCGGCGCATAGCGAAATGGCGTTCCGATCGCGAGCGAGATACCGAATTTGGCCGCCGCATGGATAAAGCTGGCACAGACATTGTTGCCGTCCCCGACCCACGCAATCCGCGTATTGGGCAATTCGAGCCCATGTTCTTCAAGCGTCATCAGATCGGCGATAATCTGGCATGGATGGGAGCGATCGGTCAGCCCATTGATCACGGGCACAGAGGCGGCTTCGGCAAAGGCTTCGACATCGGAATGCTGGTTGGCGCGGATCATCACCGCATCGACATAATTGGACAGGACAATGGCCGTGTCATGGATGCTCTCGCCACGTCCAAGCTGCATATCGGCCGCCGTGGTGACAATGGCCGTCCCGCCAAGCTGGCGCATCGCCATGTCAAAACTATAACGTGTCCGCGTCGAGCTTTTCTCGAAGATCATCGCCAGCACATGCCCATCAAGCGGCGCACCGGCATCGACACGTCCCTTGGGCCAACCTTCGCGCGCGCGTTTTGTAGCTTGGGCATCGTCGAGTATTGCCCGCAAATCGCCCGCGTCCATCTGCCATAGATCAAGAAAATGCCTGAGTGCCATCGCCGCCCCCCGCCCTGTCACAAGAACCTGACCCGTGCCCATAAGGCAAAACCGCTGATTTGGCTAGAGTTTCCCTTGTCAGCGCGAGGATATAATCTGGCGGCTAATCGCGCAGCAACTCGTTCACGCCGGTTTTTGACCGCGTGCGTTCGTCTACCGTCTTGATGATAATAGCCGCAGCAAGGCTTGGCCCGCCATTGGGACTGGCCATCGTGCCGGGCACCACCACCGAATAGGGCGGCACCTCACCATAGCGCACCTCACCCGTTTGCCGGTCAACAATCTTGGTTGACTGACTGAGGAACACGCCCATCGCAATGACCGAGCCCTCGCGTACAATGACCCCTTCAGCAACTTCAGCCCGCGCGCCGATAAAGCAATTGTCCTCGATGATCACGGGATTGGCCTGCAAGGGCTCCAGCACACCGCCAATTCCGGTGCCGCCGGAAAGATGCACATTCCTGCCGATCTGGGCGCAGGAGCCGACCGTCGCCCAAGTATCTACCATGGTTCCCTCGCCGACATAGGCGCCGATATTGACGAAAGACGGCATCAACACGGCGCCTGGCGCAATATATGAGCCCGCACGCACCGTGGCGGGCGGGACAGCGCGAAAACCTGCCGCCTTGAACTCGGCCTCACCCCAGCCGTCAAATTTCGACGGAACTTTATCAAACCAAGTGCCATTTGCGCCGGGGCCACCGCCCATAAGCGTGTTCTCGTTCAGCCGGAACGATAAGAGCACCGCCTTTTTAAGCCATTGATTGACCAGCCAGCCGCCCTGCCCGTCCGGCTCGGCGACCCGCGCCTTGCCCGCATCAAGCAGGCCAAGCGTTTGCGTAACAGCATCGCGTACCTCGCCTTGCGTATTGGTGGAAAGCTCGGCGCGATTGTCCCAGGCGGCGTCGATTATAGGAGCGAGGTTGGCAGTCATAGAAACAAATCCGGCAATTTGTGTAGAAGGAGGGTCTGGGCTGGCTTAAACAAGCATATGGCCGTCAAAGCAAGACTTCATCGCGTATTCGACCTTCGCCATAATCTTGTCTGGTCGGTCTGTCATGGTAAAGAGATTCGAACGCAGAAAACGAGGTCCAGAATGGGCAAGCATGTCTCCCGTCGCAATCTTCTCAAACTCGGCACAGCGGCGGGGCTTGGCAGTTTGGCCGGGTGTGACCAGGTTGCGTTTCCAGGACTGTCGCGCGCAGAAGGCCCGCCCCAGCCTGCTGCAACCGATGCGTCCGAATTGCCCGCCACCAGCGCCTCGGGATTTCGTTATGAAGTCCAGCGCAGCGATGAGGACTGGCGCGCCCGTCTGACCGAAGACGAATATACCGTTTTACGCGAAGGCGGCACAGAGCCGCGTAATTCAAGCCCGCTTGCTACGGAAACACGCAATGGCACCTATGCCTGTAAAGGGTGCGAACTGCCGATCTACTCCTCGTCGCAGAAGATTATTCTGCCACAGGGCTGGGTGTTCTTCCGGCACAGCTATGAAAACGCTGTTCTGACCGGCATTGATAGTGGTCAGATTGAAGCCCATTGCCGCCGCTGCGGTAGCCATTTGGGCCATATTCTCAGTGTTCAGAAACAAATCGTGCATTGCATCAATGGCAGCGCATTAAACTTCACCCCGATTGGCAGCTAGTCTTGGGGTTCGAAAGTGGCTTCCAGAAAAGCAGCCAAATCGCCTGTGACATGATCAACATAGGGCGCAATCTCGCCCTCTGGCCCCGCCGGACGCGCGCCGTCCGGCTCGTGGCTCCAGTCTTTCTCCGAAGTTACGAGCACTGTGGCAAAGCCCATTTGGTGCGCCGGTTCAAGGTTTCGCGCCAGATCCTCGAAGAAAACCGCATCCCGAGGGTCAATCTTGAAGCTTGAGAGAAATTTGTCATAGGCCGAGCGCGCCGGCTTTGGGCGGTAATCCATCTCTTCAATGCCGAACATGCCGTCAAACAGATCACTGATCTGCATGGCTTCGGTGACGCCTTGAGCATGGCCGAGCGAGCCATTGGTCAACACGAATTTACGCCCCGGTAGCGCCTTGATCGCTTCGCGCAATTTCAGATTTACCGGAAGTGGTGAATGATCAATATTGTGGACGAATTTCAAAAAGGGGGCAGGGTCGATCTCGTGATGGGTCATCATCCCGCTCAATGTGGTGCCGTGTTCGAAATAATATTGCTTCTGCAAAGCCCGCGCTTCGGCATCTGGCAGGCCGAGATAATCGGCAACGAAACGCGTCATTCGTTCGTCGATCTGGGCAAACAGATTGCATTCGGCCGGATAGAGCGTGTTGTCGAGATCAAACACCCAAGTGCGGCGCTCTGTCAGAGGAGCCTGCGATTTAATCGACATCCGCAGGCCCAAAATCTCGTTCAAAGACCTCGAACACCAATTTGCCCTCGCGCGGGATTTCAGTGGCTACGAAAAGTTCGGAACGATAGGCCGAGGCTCCGCAATCATCGCGCCCGGGTATGACAAATTTGGACCGGCCAACACAGAAGGTGTCCGATCCGCGGATGAGGCGGCGGACTTTTGCAGGGTCCTCGGTTTCCAGTTCGCTATAAACGAAATGTTCGGTCTGAAGCAGCGGTTCATCGACGACCCGCGCGCAGCCACCGGCCTCAAGTCGCCACCAGCCGCGACTTTCCCAGCCATCACCATTGCGCCGCCCAACCGCCGTCCAGACACGGCCATCGGTTCGATTGCAGACGGTCAGCCCGACATTGCGCGCCCTGTCGAGCGCCAATTGTTCGAGAATATCAATCAAGTCTCGGTCATCGGTGTCCTCTGACAAGCCACGCTCGCGCAGAAAGCCCCGCACCGCCGCGCCCGTCCGCGCACCGCGATTGCCGTCTATTGCTCCAGAAAAGACATCCGCATCGGCCATTAATCGCTGGACGCCCGCAGCGCTGGCCTGATCAAGCGTGTATTTATTGGTTTCGCGAATGACCGTGCTCCAACGCGACCGGTTTTCAACAAGGACAGGGCGGAATTTGCGCACGTCGAGCCCCATTGCATTGCAGTCCGGCAGCGTTTCAATGGCAAAGCTGACATTGCCTTCAACACACAAGGCTTCATCACCTCCCCAGATACGGGTTCCGCCGCGATGGGCATCGGATGTTTCGGCATAAAGATAATGCGCGCCGGGCAAAAGCGGCGCTGGCAGCAAGACCTCGCAAGCCCCCGGGCGGATTTTGGTCCAGCCCTCAACCACTGTGCCAGAGCCTTCAGGGCGACCGCTCGCGACTTGAATGACATAGCTTGTCTGATTGCAGATCGACCAGCCGCGCGGACCTTGCGCCTGAGCGGGGGCGGCGAACAGTGCTGACAGAACAAAGCCCAGAAGGGCGAGACTAAGAGATAAGCGTACCAGCGCCATGTTCAGTAAAGAGCTCCATAAGCAAAGCGTGGGGTGAACGCCCATCCAGAATAACACTTGCTCCAACGCCATCTTCTACTGCCTTGGCTGCGGTTTCAAGCTTGGGAATCATGCCACCTGCAGCCGTGCCATCCGTGATAAGCCCCGCAACGTCAATGCGGTCGATCTTACGCAGGATAGTGCCGGCCTTGTCCTTAACGCCTGCAACATCTGTCAGCAGCAATAGCCGGCGAGCACCGAGCGCTGCGGCCAAGGCACCTGCCGCGCTATCCGCATTGATATTGTAACGCGCGCCATCCTCGCCCACACCAACCGGCGCGACCACTGGAATAAAGCCCTGCCCGCCGCCCTCCCCGCTCGCGGCAAGCGTATGCAGAAGCGCGGGATCAACACCATCGGGCTCACCGACAAAGCCAAGATCAATCAATTGCTCGATATGGCTGTCACTGGTCTTGCGGGTGCGGGAGGCTTTGCGCGCACGTAGCAGATTGGCGTCCGAACCAGACAGGCCGACCGCTTTGCCGCCAGCCATATTGATTGCGCGGACGATGGTTTTGTTGATCGCGCCCGAAAGTACCATTTCAACAACTTCCATGGTCGCTTCATCGGTCACGCGCAAGCCGTCCTCGAATTGGGAGACCATGCCGAGCCGTTCAAGCAGTTTGCCGATTTGCGGCCCGCCGCCATGGACAACAACCGGATGCAGGCCGAGATGTTTTAGCAGGACAATATCCCGCGCAAAACTTGCCGAAAGGTCATCATCGACCATGGCATGCCCGCCAAATTTGACCACAAGCGTCTCGCCCGCATAGCGCTGGATATAGGGCAGCGCTTCGGCGAGGGTGAAGGCGGTGTGCTGGGCCGCCTGAAGGGAAATGTTCTGTGTCATCGCGTTCTCACTTATCGCACTTGGCCATTAGACCAAAGCGGCAATCTCTGCGCGCAACTCGGCAAGCCCCGCCCCCTTCTCAGACGACGTTAAATGAATATGCGGATGGGCCGCAGGACGTTTCTTTAATATGGCAGCGGTCGCAACGACAACCGCCTCGCCTTCAGAGCGCTTGAGCTTGTCCGCTTTGGTCAGGATAATCTGATAAGGCACGGCCGATGCGTCGAGCATATCCATCATGTCTGCATCCGGCGGCATTGGCCCGCGCCGTCCATCAATCAAGAGGAAGACACGCTTGAGCGAAGCACGGCCACGCAAATAGGCGCGCGTCAGCTTCATCCACGCCTCTGCTTGGGTTTTGGAGACCTTGGCATAGCCATAGCCCGGCAAATCAACCAGCCATGCTTTGCCCTCGCCCAGATCAAAATAGTTCAGCTCCCGCGTCCGGCCCGGCTCAGCCGAAGAACGCGCCAGCTTATTCCGGCCCAACAGACCATTAACCAGCGAGGACTTGCCAACATTGGAGCGCCCCGCAAACGCCATTTCCGGCCTGTCACCTGCGGGCAATTGGGAAAGCTGTGCGCAGCCAAGCGCAAATGCGACCGGCCCAGCACATAAAAGTCTTCCGGCCTCAAGCTCATGCGGGCCGAAAATCGGTGTCGTGGCCGGCGGCACCGGACCGGGCGCGGCGCTCACGCCTCACCTCCACCTTCGGCTTTGCCAAATCGCTTGGCGAGGAATTTATCAAGCTCGGTCTCAACCCCGTTCTTACGCATAATATAGTATTGCTGGCCAATCGAGAGGACATTGTTCCAGACCCAGTAAAGCACCAGCCCGCTCGCCAAACCGCCGAAGACAAAGGTGAACACAAGCGGCAGCATCATGAGAATACGTCTCTGCATCGGGTCCGCAGGTGGGGTCGAAATATTCTGCAAGATGAACATGGTCACGCCATAGAGAATGGGCAGGATACCAATGCCGATAATAAAACCGAGAAGCGGGATGGATTTCACGCTTTCAGCAGCAAATGGCAAGAGGCCAAACAGATTGCCAATCGCCGTCGGATCGGGCGCGGAGAGATCAGAGAGCCATGCAAAACTGTCATGGCGCATCTCGATGGTGACAAACAAGACCTTATAGAGCGCGAAGAAAACAGGGATCGTAAACAGGATCGGCAGACACCCGGCAAGTGGATTGGCCTTTTTCTCCTTATAGAGCTTCATGATCTCCTGCTGCTTGCGCTGGGGGTCAGCAGCAAAGCGTTCCTGAATTTCCTTCATTGGCTCGGCCAATAGCTTCATCTGGGCCATTGCCGCATAGGATTTGTTATAAAGCGGGAACAGGATGATTTTGATGATCACGACAAACGCCAGAATGCCAAGACCGAACGATCCAAGCTTTGCTGCGAGCCATGACAGGGCGGTAAAGAAAGGCTTGGTCAGAAAGTATAAAAGCCCCCAGTCAATCGCATCATCGAACCGGTCAATGCCGAGCGATTGCTCATAGCCGCGCAGGACGCTGACCGATTTGGCTCCAGCAAACAATTGATTGGTCGCGGTAATGGTGTCGCCCGGGCCGATGAGCAATTCGGTGCCGATGGTGCGCACTTCGGTATAGGCGTCGGCCAGACGGGTGCGATGTTCCGTTCGGGCGGTGAAGTGCTGGTCTTGCTGGGGGATGAGGGCACCGAGCCAATATTTGTCAGTCAGGCCAATCCAGCCGCCCTCTTCGCTTGAGGCGGAAACATCTTCACCCTTTTTGATCTTCTTGAAATTGAGTTTTTCAAGCTTGCCATTGAGAATACCGACAATGCCAAGATGCACCAGGCCGCGATCGCGGTTTGCCCCTGGCGTTGTGGCTTCGAGAAAACCGCTATCATCACCATGTCTGCGGATAGCACCATAGGCGCGCAATTGGCGCGGCGAACTGCCAAGATTGGTGAGCGTATCTTGCACGGTGAACATGAAGTTCTCGTCAAGGCTTATCTGACGCGAAATACGCACATTGCTGCGTTCGATTTGCAAGGTGACCGAGCGTGTCGGTGTCAGGCGGTCGCCTTCGATCAGGGTCCATTCATCGTCAAACCCCGTCAAGGTTGTGCCCTCTTCATTGAGCCAGTTCCAGCCGCCATAATAGCCAAATTCGGACGCTTCAGGACGGAGCAAACGAACCTCCGCCACGCGGTCGATGGTCTGGTAGTATTCTTTCAGATTCAAATCATCAATCACTGCACCCCGTAGCCGGATGGTGCCGTCAAGGGCAGGGCTATCGAAAACAAGTCGCTTGTCTTGTGCCAGCGCGGCCTCGACAGTCGGGGCAAGCGGCACAGAGGGGGCGATCCGTTCAGCTTCGGTTTGTTCGACTTTGGCCTGCTCCTGAGCGGCTTCACGCTCGGCCACCTGCGGCTCAATAATGAAGGTCTGATAGCCCAACATGAACACAACCGCGATCACTAAGAACAAGATGAAATTGCGCTGATCTTGTTGTTCCATAAGTCCCAATCCAATTTTTGCCGGAAAGCAGCCTCTTTGATGAGACAGAAGCCCGCTAGTCCGCAGAACCTTCTTCGTCTGCGAGACGTGCGCCGAGGCTTACCAGCGCGGTTTCCATATCGTCAAGCAAGCTCGTCCATTCCGCCTTAGCTGTGTTCTGCCGCGCGATGAAAACATAATCGACACCAGCGCGCCCGTACCGTGGCAAGAGCTGTTGACTGGCAGCCCGCAATCGCCGCTTCGACCGGTTTCGCGCCACGGCATTGCCGATTTTTCGGGTTGCGGTAAACCCTTCGCCAATTTGATCGGGGCCGATATGGCGGAGGCCAAGGCTGCCTCGTTTTCGAGCCTGAACCACCAGAGACTTTTTCCGTATGGTCTCCCCATCGCGTACAAAAAGAAACTGCGGGCGAACTGTCAGTCGCGCCACAGTCTTGGCCGGTGTCTCGTCACCGGTCCGGTCAGGGGCTGCGCCCCGGTCCATTATGCAGAGATGCGCTTGCGCCCCTTGGCACGGCGGCGGGCCAGAACACGGCGGCCATTTTTGTCGGACATGCGTGAGCGGAACCCGTGACGGCGAGCGCGTTTCAGGCGGCTTGGCTGGAAAGTACGTTTCATTGAACGGGCCTTGGTCTGGGATATGAAAAATCAAAGCGCGTCGATACAGCGCTGAACCCGCCGCGTCAAGCGTTCTATCGGTCCCTATCAGACCCCTGATTCCCCAATACCAGCTCAATTATGCCCAAAGCTTGAGATCACGCCCGATCCCGCAACGCTCACGCGGCTTTTACCGGCTCGCGAACAGCCGTTACGGGCGCATTGACACATGGTCTGCTATGAAATGACCAGACAGTTTAATCGTGGAAACTCATTAATGTATAAAACCCTTATCTCTTCGCTCGCATTCATCGCGGTCGCAACTGCCCCCATCACCCTTGCCCCTTTCACGCAGGCGGCCAATGCCCAGACCCTGACCACGGAGGGCGTCGCCACCACTGAACCGGGCTTTCACAGCGCTTGGTCCGAGCTTCTCGGCAAATATATCAGCGCGTCGGACGATGGCATCAACCGGTTTGACTATGGCGCGCTGAAAGCCAACACGGCCGACAATGCCGCGCTCAATGCCTATGTCGAGAGCTTCGCCACGCTAGACATTCCCTCCCTCTCCGAAGCCGAGCAATATGTCGCCTGGGTCAATCTCTATAATGCCGGAACCGTGCAATATATCATCGGCAAATACCCGACCAAAACCATCAAGACCAGCCTGTTTGGCCCATGGAAGAAAATCTTCGTTACCGCCAATGGTGCCGAAATCTCGCTCAATGACATCGAGCATGAAGTCCTGCGCAAACAATGGAGCGAGCCGCGCACCCATTATGCGGTCAATTGCGCCTCTTTTGGTTGCCCCAATCTGAAAGCGTCTGCCTGGGAAGTGGCCACCCTCGAAGAAGACCTGACCCAGGCGGCGCGCGACTATATCAATCACCCGCGCGGGGTCTCGATCCGCCGCGATGGCAGGCTTGAAGTCTCGACCATCTATAAATGGTTCAAGGAAGACTTTGGCCGCAGCGAAGAAAACGTCATCGCCCATTTCCTCGAATATGCCGACGCCGACCTCGCCGCCCGGATCAATGCAAGACCGGACATCAAGTCATACGAGTATGACTGGGC
>CALLUH010000017.1 GCA_938011445.1 uncultured Hyphomonadaceae bacterium | reverse complement strand
CGCCCAAGACGGCAAGCCCGTGCAATTGCCCATCCCGGCGAAATCAAACCCCAATGAAGTCTATCAAGGGCAGATCCTGGTCTCGCTGCAAGAAGACTGGACGCCGCAAGGACAGGACGCAAGCTTCAAATCAGGCGATCTCGTCTCCTTCGACATGGCCACCTATTTGGAAACCTATGAGCTTCCGCAAGTGGAATTGGCCTTCAGGCCAACCAGTCGCCAAAGCCTTGAAGGGGTCTCCCGCGCGGGCGATACGGCGCTCATCTCGATCAATGACAATGTGGTCGGCAAACTGCTGCGGCTGGACCGTCAGGACGGGGCTTGGAAAACCGTACCGATCGGTTTGCCGGGCGAAGGACAGGCGCAGCTTGCCTTCGCGGACAAGAGGTCAGACACGGTTTTTATCAATTATGAGGGCTTTTTGACACCGGACTCGCTTGTCTCCTACAATGTTGCCAGCGGGGACGTGGCGACGCTGAAATCAATTCCAGCGAAGTTCAACGCAGGCGGTCTGGTTGTTCATCAGCGCGAGGCCACCTCCAGCGATGGGACAAGAATCCCCTATTTCGTCGTCCATCGCGAAGACATCGCTTTGAACGGAACAACGCCGACACTGCTCTATGCCTATGGCGGTTTCCAGATCTCGCTGACACCATCCTATTCACCAATAACCGGCAAACTCTGGCTCGAAAATGGCGGCGCCTATGTGCTGGCCAATATTCGCGGCGGCGGCGAGTTCGGGCCAGACTGGCATCAGGCGGGACTAAAGGGCAATCGCCAGCGCATCTATGATGATTTTATCGCAGTTGGCGAAGACCTGATCGAGAAGAAGATCACAACCCCGCGCCATCTGGGCATAATGGGTGGCTCCAATGGTGGCTTGCTCATGGGCGTGATGCTGAACCAGCGCCCCGATCTCTGGAACGCAGTTGTGGTCCAGGTGCCTCTGCTCGATATGCTACGCTATCACAAATTGCTGGCGGGCGCGTCATGGGTCGATGAATATGGCGATCCGGACACGCCAGAAGAACGGGCATTTCTCGAACAGATCTCGCCCTATCATAATTTCAATGCCGAGGCCGATTACCCAACCCCCTTCTTCCTGACATCCACCAAGGATGACCGCGTACACCCTGGCCATGCTCGCAAAATGGCGCGGCTGTTTGAACAGGCCGGTAAGCCGTTTTACTATTACGAGAACATTGACGGTGGCCATTCAGCCGCAGCTAATCAGGCAGAACGCGCACGTCGCTCCGCGCTCGAATTTATGTATCTGACGCGCGCACTGAGTTACGCCCCGCTTCCGGGGATCCGGAAAAAGGTCATGCTCCCCCCTGACGAGTAGCTTGAATCCCCAGACAGCCTAGACGGAAAACGCCAAGCCGCCTGTTATAGGCTTTGGGCGCGCGGGAAAGTCTATGGCCGGGTCTTCGTTGAGGGTTCGCTCCATCCCAAATCCCGCGAAAGACCGACAAATTTTGCTTATTGGAGGAAAAAAGGATCGGCATGGACCGGTAGACACTGGAAAATCCCGTATTGGATTTGACGCTTGAACATTCCCCCCAATCGGCTCTATTTACGTCCAGAGCACTTTTGGGAGGTTCGGCATGGACATTGTGGCAATGGTGATGGAACGTGTGCAGGCACTTCCGGACATGATCATCTCAATTGCCCCAAAGGTGGCGCTCGCGCTCCTGATATTCTTTCTTGGTCGTATGATCGTGGGCAAGTTGTCACGCGCCACAGAGCGCGCCAGCGGCAAGGTGCCAAACATCGACACCACGCTCTCGCGTTTCTTCGGCTCAATGGTTCTGTTCGCTGGCACAGCTGCGGTGATTATTGCCGCTCTGTCGGCGGTCAATATCAATCTGGCCTTTCTGGCAACCATAGTCGCCTCGCTCTTTGTCGCGCTTGGCTTTGCTTTACAGGATACACTCAGCGATGTGGCCAGCGGCATTATGCTGCTGATTTTCCGTCCCTACAAGGCTGGCGACGAGGTCGTACTGAACGGTGAAAAGGGCGTCGTCACGGAGATCGGCCTGTTTACGACCAGCCTGAAGACACGCGACAATATCGTGATCACAATTGGCAATTCGGCCGCCTTTTCGAACACGATCAAGAATTTCTACCATTATAATGAGCGCCGCCTCGATATGGATGTCGGGATTAGCTATGATGCCGATATCGGCACCGCCATCACGGCGCTTTTGAGCATTTGTCAGGGTGATGCGCGTATCCGCTCGGTACCGAAACCCTGGGCCAAAGTAACCGAGCTTGGCGATTCCGCAGTGAACCTTCAATTGCGGGTCTGGTGCGATCCGGACGAGTATCGAAATCTCAAAATGGACTTGCCCGAGCGGATCAAGCACGCCCTCGACGCGGCCAGCATCGAAATCCCCTATGAGCACAATACGATCATTCCGATAAAGGCGACGCAAAATGCAAGTTGATATGCTCCAGAGCGCTGGCCCGCCACCATTTGAATTTACCTCCGAAGCGCTTAACGCCTCGGCGCATTATTATGCCCAACTTGCAATTGACAATCTGATCGGCTTCGCACCGAAACTCCTTGCCGCCGCTCTGGTCTTGTGGATCGGCATGTGGTTTGCGGGCAAGGTCCACCGGACGGTTTCAGGCCAGATTGCCAAATCCGGTAAGCTTGACGATACGCTGGGCAATTTCTTCGCAGCCGCATTGCGTTATACCGTGATGGCGCTGGTTCTGCTTTTGGCCGTATCCATTCTCGGTGTACAGGTCTCGTCGATTTTCGTCATTCTGTCCGCTATGACTTTGGCAATTGGCCTCGCCCTGCAAGGCTCGATGAGCAATGTTGCCGCCGGGCTGCTGCTGATCATTATGCGGCCCTATCGGGTAGGCGATTATGTCGAAATTGTCGGCGAAGAAGGCACTGTCGAAGAGATGAGCATTTTCGTCACCACGCTGCGCACGCTCGACAATATTCAGGTTATTCTCTCAAACAATGAAGTGCGTAGTTCGACAATCAGGAATTACTCCTCGCTGGGCCTGCGCCGCTGCGATATTGATTTCGGGATTGATTATGGTGACGATATCGGCAAGGCGATTGGCATTATCAAACAGACCGCCGCCGCCCATCCGGATGTGAATACCAGCCATGCCCCGCCTTGGGCCAAAGTCTCCTGTCTGAATGACAGTTCGGTCGATATCCAGATGCGTGTCTGGTGTGCACCAGAAGACTATTGGGATTTACGTTTTGATCTCTTGCGCTCGGTCAAGGAAGCGTTCGACGCCGGTGGCATTTCGATCCCCTACCCGCACGTTGTGGAGATCGAAAAACCCGCCTGACCAGCGAGCTTTCCCCACCTCCTCCAATCCCAAACGCACCCCAATTGCGCCCCCCTGTTCGGCGATCAATGCGTGTCGCAAAACCTTCATATTACTGGTAGGTTTCTGTCACTCAAACGCCTCATAGGACTCTTCGAAACATAGCAGGACGCTATGAATGAGGAAGGGATTTGCTATGATGCAAAAATTAAGCTTTTTAGGGTGCGCGATCGCACTGGCACTGGCAACACAGACAACGCCTCAGGCGGCAGCCCAGGATGGCGTGATCGGCTCCATCAGCAAATGGGATGGCGGCGCGCCAACATTTGCCGGCGATGGCTGGGAATTCAGGGTGCTTGGCCGCGCGCAATTTGACTATAATTTTGCCCGCAGCGACGAGACCGAAGATTTCGATATTTCAAACACACAGATCCGGCGCTTACGCCTTGGTGTAAAGGGTAAGTTTGGCGAAGGACTGCAATACAAGTTTGAAGTCAACTGGGATGAGGGCGGCGATGTTACGGCTGAAGATGTTTATGTCGAATGGTCCCCAGATGTCCTGAACGGCTGGTCCGTCCAGCTCGGACATTTCAAGACACAAAACTCTTTTGATGAGATCAATTCCTCGAAATTCACGACAATCCTTGAGCGCGCAGCCTTTACGGATGCCTTCGAGCTGGACAGGCGGCTCGGGCTGGCACTGCGCAATTTTGGCGACAATTACTCGGTCGAAGCGGGTGTTTTCCTGACCAATCTCGACAATACGGCAGGCAATCTGGAAGGTTGGGCCGCATCAGGCCGTGTCACCTATTCCCCCATTCTTGAGGAAGATTTCAAACTTCACCTTGGGGCGTCATTTCGCTACCGCAATCAGGGCGAGGATGAGAACCTGCTTGAGTTCCGCCAGCGGCCCTTTACCGAAAACACGGACCGCATCATCTCAACCGGCAATATTGGCGAGACGGATACTTTCCTACAAGCCGAGATCATCGCACAATACAAACAATTCTGGGCCGCCAGCGAATATGCCATCAACATTGTCGATACGGATCTCGGCATTGACGGCATTGGCAACCCGAACTTTACCGGCTGGTATGCAGAGACCGGCTTCTATATTGGCGGCGAACGTATCTATAAGAAGGGCAAGTTTGACCGTCCCACCATTGACCGTCCGATCACCAAGGGCGGACCGGGCGCGTTCTCCGGCACCATCCGCTATGATACGCTCGATCTGAACAGTGCCGGCATTCAGGGCGGCAATCAGGATACGGTGGCTGTCGCCGCTGACTGGTGGCCGACGCGCTATACCCGGCTCTCGATCAATTATTTTTATTCCAACAATTCGATCAGCGCGCTGACCCCCGGCATTTCAGGCGTTGACAGCTCGGTTGTCGGCCTTATAGCGCAAGGCATTCCCGAAGAGACGGTAAATGGCATCAATGTCCGTTTGCACTTTGACTTTTAGACAAGTGCCTGAACCTCAGAAAAGGATTTGAAAAATGGCTATCAAGAAAATTGCTCTCTGCCTTGTCAGCGCCATTGCGCTCGCAGCCTGTGGCGGCAGCGACAATCCGGCCCCAGCGCCCACCGAGACATCTACCGCACCCGATACCCCAGCAGCATCTGCCCGGGCACCTTCGAGCGAAGTGCGGATTGTCGGCTCCTCTACGGTCTACCCCTTCTCGACAAAAGTAGCCCAGGAGTTCAAGAACAAGACCGGCTTTAATGTGGTCGTAGAATCTACCGGCTCAGGCGGCGGCCATAAGCTGTTTTGCGCTGGAACGGGCGCCGGCACACCGGATGTCACCAATTCCTCCCGCCGCCAGAAGGCCAGTGAATTGGGCAATTGTCAGGAAAACGGTGTGTCCGAAGTTGTCGAGGTCAAAATTGGATTTGACGGCATTGTCCTGGCCAATGCAATCGACGCCCCGCCACTCGATCTGACCTTGCGCGACATCTATCTGGCATTTGCCAAGGACGTGCCCATCAGCGATACCGATTGCACCTTGCAGGCCAATCCATACCAAAAATGGTCAGACATCAGCACAGATTTGCCGGACGCAACCATTGAAGCCTTCGGCCCGCCCCCCACCTCGGGCACGCGCGACGCTTTTGTCGAGATCGCGATGGAAGGCGGAGCCAAAGACGTAGCCTGTCTGGCCGAACTGCGCGACAATGATAAAGACCGCTTCGGCGAGATCGCCCATACGCTCCGCGAGGACGGCAAATGGATTGATGCAGGTGAAAATGACAATGCAATTGTCCAGACCTTGACCAATACCCCAACGGCAATTGGCGTGTTTGGCTATTCTTTCCTCGATCAGAACGCTGATCTTGTCCGCGGCGCGCTTGTCTCCGGCGTCGAGCCAACATTCGAAAACATTGCCGCTGGACAATACTCGATCTCCCGCTCGCTTTATTTCTACATGAAGGCGGCGCACGCTGACACAACCCAAGGCCTGCGCGACTATGCGCTGGAATTTACCTCCGAAGAAGCCTGGGGTCCGGGCGGCTATCTTGAGGAGATCGGGCTTGTCCCTCTTCCCGATGCGGACCGGGCGACCTATCGCAGCGCTGTGGAAAATCTGACACCATACCAGCAATAGCCTTATGATATTGGGTTTCGCCTTATCTTTCATTGCAATGATTGCAGGGGGCCTGTTTGGCAGGCACCTTGCAATCTCGCAAGTTGGACGGACAGGCGAAACCGGCAGCGCAGGCCCGAACCGTGCCCACTCCTTGCCAAAATTTCATGGCTATATGCTCGCTTGGCATATCGGATTTGCAGCCCTTGGCTTGCTGGCCCTGCACGGCTTTCGACGAGATCTTTTATCTACGCCCTGGCTAATCGCAGGGCTCGCGCTGACCACGCTGCTGGCAGCGCTTCATAGCCGCCGCATCATCAAGCCGGAACTACGCGCGCGCGACTATGTAGAGCGCTATGTCCGTATCAGTCTGCTTTTGTGTTCCGCTGTTGCCGTGCTGACAACTTTCGGGATTGTCCTGTCGCTGATCTTTGAAAGCGCGCGCTTCTTTGAAAAAGTATCTTTTCTGGAATTCTTGACGGGATTACAATGGTCCCCGCAAACTGCGATACGGGCCGATCAGGCTGGCCAGTCTGGCGCTTTTGGAGCAGTGCCAATTTTCGCGGGCACCTTCATGATTATGGCGGTCGCCATGTTGATCGCCACACCGATCGGGCTGATGATTGCGATCTACCTGTCTGAATACGCCACCGCCAAAGTGCGCGGGATCGTAAAACCATTTATTGAAATACTCGCAGGCGTGCCAACCGTCGTTTACGGCTTTTTCGCGCTTTTGACGGTCGGCCCTGCGATTCGCGGACTTGCCGAAAGCATGGGCTTTGCCGTGCCAACGCAGAGCGCGATCGCCGCAGGCTCTGTCATGGGCGTGATGATTATTCCGTTCATTTCGTCTCTGTCTGATGATGTCATCAATGCGGTCCCGCAAAACCTGCGCGATGGCGCTTATGCGCTCGGGGCCACCAAGTCCGAAACCATGACACAAGTTATTTTCCCCGCCGCCCTGCCCGGCATTATGGGCGCAATACTGCTTGGGGTGAGCCGCGCTATTGGCGAGACGATGATCGTCGTCATGGCTGCTGGACGCGCAGCCAATCTGACCGGCAATCCATTTGAAGCGGTAACCACCGTGACCGTTCAGGTTGTCTCTCTGCTCACAGGCGATCAGGAATTTGACAGTGCAAAAACCCTCGCAGCGTTCGCGCTCGGGCTGGTTTTGTTTGTGATCACGCTGATTTTGAACGTCATCGCGCTTCTGATCGTGCGGCGATACCGCGAAAGGTATGAATAATGTCTGATGCCACACCGCCGGAGACAACGAGCATTCACCAATCTGCGGACGCTCATAAATTGCTCAGAAAACGCCGACGCCGCGAACGCGGTTTTCGCATGATGGGAATGAGCGCCATTGTCATGGCTATGTGCGCGCTGACATGGTTACTCATCAGCATTGTCGGCACAGGCTACACAGCCTTCTACCAGCATCAGATGACGATTGATGTGGTGTTGGACGAGACGGTCCTCGACCCGAACGGCACACGAGATCCGGACGAACTGCGCAAAGCCAATTTTCGGCGCATCATTCAAAATACGCTCTATGCGCGGTTTCCCGACATAACAGACCGGCGGGCCAGACAGGATTTGTTCAAAACGGTTTCAGCCTCTGGCGCCACAGATCTGGTCCGGCAAATGGTCTACAAGACCCCCTCGCTTATCGGCCAGACACTCACCCTCGAAGTGCCCACATCCGATGATGTCGATCAACTCCTGAAAGGCTATATCGACAGAGAGGTCAGCGAAGACCGCCGCAAGCTCTCAGACCAGCAAATCAAATGGGTCGATGAGCTTGTCGCCTCCGGAGAGGTACATGCACGGTTTAACTGGGCTTTCTTCACAGCCACCGATAGCCGGGATCCAGAGCTTGCAGGCATTGCCGGAGCGGTCGCAGGGTCTTTCATGGCGTTGCTCGTCGCTTTTGTCGTGGCCGTCCCCATTGGCATCGGCGCGGCGGTCTATCTCGAAGAATTTGCGCCAGAGAACCTGTTCACCGACATTGTCGAGATCAATATCAACAATCTGGCCGCCGTCCCTTCAATCATTTTCGGTCTATTGGGGCTTGCAGTATTTCTGAACTTCTTCGGCATGCCGCGTTCGGCCCCGCTTGTTGGCGGTCTGGTGCTGGCCTTGATGACGCTGCCGACAATTATCATCGCCGCGCGCGCCGCTTTGCGAGCCGTGTCCCCTTCGATTGTCGATGGGGCGCTGAGCCTCGGCGCGTCAAAAACACAGGCCGTCTTCCACCACAAAGTACCCCTGGCCGCACCCGGCATTCTGACCGGAACCATTATCGGCATGGCGCAGGCCCTTGGAGAGACCGCCCCGCTCCTGATGATCGGCATGGTTGCCTTTGTAACCGAAATTCCAACCAGCATAACCGAGCCTGCCTCGG
Organism: uncultured Hyphomonadaceae bacterium; assembly: GCA_938011445.1. Taxonomy (GTDB): domain Bacteria; phylum Pseudomonadota; class Alphaproteobacteria; order Caulobacterales; family Hyphomonadaceae; genus CALLCD01. Next base: position 18,829 of record CALLUH010000017.1, on the reverse strand, counting down.
CGCTTCCGGTTCAGATTTTCCTCTGGGCAGACAGCGCGGAGCGGGCCTGGGCGGAACGCACATCAGCAGCGATTATTGCGCTTCTTGTCGTCTTGTTGTCTATGAACGCATTGGCGATTTTCCTCAGATCAAAATTGGAACGAAGATGGTAACGCTCTCCTCTGACCCTCAGGCTGCTTCTGATATGCAGCTTGCCCCGGAAGATCTGAAATTCCATGTTCGCAATGTTCGCGTCAGCTATGGCGAAAAAGAAGCCTTGCACGGCGTTGATCTCGACATTGCCAAGACCGGCGTGACGGCATTTATCGGCCCCTCAGGCTGCGGCAAGTCTACATTTTTGCGCGTTTTCAACCGGATGAATGATACCATTCCCGGTGCGCGGGTTTCCGGCGAGGTTCTGCTTGACGGCGAGGATATTTACGGGCCGGACGTTGATCCTGTCCTGCTGCGCGCGCGCGTCGGCATGGTCTTCCAGAAACCCAACCCGTTCCCGAAGTCGATTTATGACAATGTTGCTTACGGGCCACGCATTCATGGATTGACCAAAAGCGCCACCGAACTTGATGAAGTGGTCGAAAAAAGCCTCCGGCGGGCCGCATTATGGGATGAAGTCAAAGACAGATTGAATGAACAGGGCACTGGCCTTTCGGGCGGCCAACAGCAAAGGCTCGTCATCGCGCGGGCCATTGCCGTTCAGCCGGAAGTGATTTTGATGGATGAACCCGCCTCGGCGCTCGACCCGATCGCCACCGCACGGCTTGAGGAATTGATCGACGAGCTGAAAGACCGCTACTGCATCATCATCGTCACCCATTCCATGGCTCAGGCCGCCCGTGTCTCTCAGCGCACCGCCTTTTTCCATCTTGGGCATCTCGTTGAATATGATGCGACAAACACGGTCTTTACCAATCCAACCGACAGCCGCACCCAGGACTATATTACTGGACGCACCGGCTAGCCCGATGGCGCACAAAAAGGCCGCGCTCCCAGCCAAGCTCTGCCCGGTCTGTAAGCGGACATTTGACTGGCGTAAGAAATGGCAAAAGAATTGGGACGAGATTGTCTATTGTTCCGAACGCTGCCGCCGCAGGAAAAAGTAGAAATCCTAAAGCGCGTCCAAAACGGCGCGCGCGCTGTGCAGATAGCTGGCGCGTTTCTCCTCACTCATCTTGTCCCAAACCCGATACATCTGGCCCATCCGCGGATTGTCCGAAAGCTTGTCCCGGTTGCGATGCAGAAAATCCCAATATAGCGGATTGAAAGGGCATGCTCCCTCGCCGGTTTTCTGTTTGACATCATAGCGGCAATTTTTGCAGTGGTCGGACATTTTATGGATATAATTCCCGCTCGCCGCATAAGGCTTTGACCCAAGCAATCCGCCATCGGCAAACTGGCTCATCCCCAGCGTATTGGGCAGCTCCACCCATTCATAGGCGTCCGCATAGACTGCCAGATACCATTCATGCACCTGTTTGGGATCAATCCCCGCAAGCAGGGCAAAATTACCGGTCACCATCAGGCGCTGGATATGATGGGCATATGCCTCTTCTCTGGTCTGCTTTACCGCCGCGCGCAGACACGCCATATCCGTCTCGCCACTCCAATAAAAATCGGGCAGAGGTCTTTGATTGCCAAAGAAATTCCCATCCACATAATCAGGCATTTTCAGCCAGTAGATACCGCGCACATATTCGCGCCACCCGATAATTTGCCGGATAAAGCCTTCAGCCGCATTGAGCGGTGCGTGGCCGGATTTCCACGCCGCCTCCACGCGCTGGCAGACCTCCAGCGGGTCAAGCAATCCGGTATTGATATAAACCGACAGGACAGAATGATAGAGATATTTCTCCCCCTCCAGCATGGCATCCTGATAGTCGCCAAATCGGGGCAAAGCAGCCTCAATGAAATGTGCCAGCGCCTCTTCGGCGTCTTCACCGGTCACGCCGAACCAGAAGCCTGAAAGATCGCCAAAATGGTCTGCAAACCTCGCCTCGACAAGCGCGAGCACATCCTGGGTGATCAGATCAGGCGCAAACATGACAGGCGACGGCATGAACAGATCCGCCTTGGCCGGTTTGCGGTTTTCAGAATCGAAATTCCATTTACCGCCCGCAGGCGCGTCCCCTTCCATTAACAGGCCGGTTTTCCGGCGCATCTCGCGATAAAAATACTCCATACGGAACTGTTTGCGCCCCGCAGCCCATGTCTCGAACTCCGCGCGCGAGCAAACAAAACGCGTATCTGTCAAAATTTTCACCGGCACGCCGAACCGCGCACTCCACCGCGCCATATCCGCCTGCACGCGCCACTCGCCCGGCTCCGTGACAAGCACATGATCACAGCCATGACGGTCAAGCGCACGCGCGACCTCCCCGCCAAACGTGCCGGAGTTTTGCGCGTCATCAAGCCTGATATAATCGACCCGCCAACCCGCCCCATGCAGGCTTTCGGCAAAATGGCGCATCGCGGAAAACAGAAACGCGATTTTTTTCTTATGATGGCGCACATAGCTCGCCTCTTCAGCCACCTCAACAAGCAGGACAATATCGGTTTCCCGATCTGCCGCCTCCAGCGACGCAATCTGCTGGCTCAACTGATCGCCAAGAATGAGAATAAGATTTGCGATAAGCCTGCCCATTCCTGCCTGTTTGAAACAAAAGCTTCGCCCGCCATAGCGCTATTCAGGTCGCCGGAGAAGCCGCCTTCAAGCCGCACCCATAGCTTAAACATGGCGGCAAACCCGCGGTTTTCCGGATTACACAGGCCGTTTGCAGCCTCTTGTCTATCCACAAAAGCCTATGGGAAGAGAAATGGTGTGGCCGAATCAACTCAGTTAAGAATAATTCTCAAAATATGCCTAGTTGCGATTGATTTGCATATGCACTTGAAGTAACAGGCGGAACACTTGGTTCTTGAGAGTATCAGAATATGAAGTATCGAACACAGACACGCCACAGCATATGCGCTCTGGCCGTCTTACTGCTGACCCCATTTGCCGCCGCACAAACGGATGCAGACGATCAGGAAACGACACTCGACACCATAGAGGTCACCGGACACCATCTCTATACGGACCGACTTAACGCGCTCAAATCACCAACACCAATTATCGACGTTCCCCAATCCCTTTCCATCACCACGGCCGATCAAATCGTCGAGCAGGGCTTTGACAGTATTGGCGACATTGTACTCTACACGCCAGGCGTCACCCAGTCCCAAGGCGAAGGGCACCGAGATGCGGTCGTGTTTCGCGGCGTGCGCTCGACGGCTGATTTTTTCATAGATGGTGTGCGCGATGATGTTCAATACTTCCGTTCACTCTACAATCTCGAACAAGTCGAAATCCTGCGCGGCCCCAATGCCTTGTTCTTTGGCCGGGGCGGCACGGGCGGCATTCTCAACCGTGTCACCAAGAAAGGCGTCTTAGGCGAAAACTTTGTCGGCTTCCTTGGCGGCGTAGACACGTTCGGGGGCGGCACTGTGCAATTTGACGGCAATTATGCGGCAAACGAGAAGGTGGCCCTGCGCGTGAACGCGTTTTATGAGCGACTGAACAATCACCGCGACTTCTTTGACGGCGATCGTTTCGGCATCAACCCAACCGCCTTTATCGAACTAACGCCGCAAACAACGCTCAACCTGTCTTATGAGTATATCAATAATGAACGTTTTGTTGATCGCGGCATTCCTTCGGGAGCGGACGGACGCCCTGCCGAACAGCTCGTAGACATTACCTTCTCCGATGAAGACCTCGCCACCACGACATTTGAAGCGCACATCATCCGCGCCAGCCTCTCCCATCAATTTCTCGACAATCTCAAAGGCAATCTCAGCGCCTCCTTCGCAGACAATGACAAGCTCTATGCCAACTTCTTCCCCATCAGCTTTGACGAGACGACAAATATTGTCGGGCTTGACGGCTATGTGGACACAACCCAGCGGCAAAACCTCGTCCTGTCTGCCAATCTCGTGGGCGAATTTGAAACCGGATTTCTCCACCACACCCTTGTGACGGGGGGAGAATTTATTGACACCAGCAACAATAATGATCGCTTCAACACCGTCTTTGATCAGACCAATGATGATGTTGAATTCTTCACCGCAACGCGGCCCATAAATTTGCGTGGCGGCACAGGCGTTAACGCATCCGGTCAGGCCACGACGGTAACATTTTCAGACCTCAATGATGACACCGAAGCTGATGTGCAAGTGTATTCCGCCTACATACAAGACGAAATCGAGATCGCCCCTTGGCTCGATATTATCCTGGGCGTCCGCTATGACAGCTTTGACATCACGGTAGACAATATCGAGACATTTATCGACACCGGCACACGCGACATTACCTCAAGGCGCGACGATCGCTTTTCCCCACGCCTCGGCTTTGTTCTGAAACCACAGGAGAACATCTCCATCTATGGTAGTTTCAGCGAGAGCTTCCTACCTCGCAGTGGCGAACAATTCGCTGATCTGCCAGACGATCCGTCAACACCTGATGATGACACACTCGACCCCAACACATTCTCCAATCTCGAACTGGGTCTGAAATATGACTTCGCCAATCGGCTAAGCTTTACCGCTGCCATTTTCGAGATTGAGCAAAGCACGCCTCAGGAGGCTGCCCCCGTGCGCGATCCGGCAACCGGACAAATTATTGACGCCAATGCCGGAATGCTGGAGATTGTTGATTCTGAAATCCGCGGAATTGAGGCCCAGATACAAGGTCAGCTAACGGACAAATGGGATATTTCAGCTGGCTACAGTTATCTTGACGGCGAGCAGGTAGCCACCGCTGATGTTCTGGATGCATCCGGTCAGCTTGTCATTGCACAGGGCGAAGAGAGCGGGCTTGTCTTGCGCGAACTGCCCGAGCACACCTTCAATATCTGGAGCAATTATCAGGTTACGCCAAAATTTGGCATCGGCGCCGGACTGACTTTTCAGGATGAGAGTTTCGCCGACAATGGCAATAATGTCACCCTGCCGAGCTTCGTTCGGTTAGATGCGGCGGCCTATTATGACCTGACTGACAAAATACGTCTTCAGATCAACATCGAAAACCTAACGGATACGGAATATTTTCCAAACGCTCATACCGCAAACAATATCACTGTGGGCGCGCCGATCAATGCGCGCTTTACGATTAGCGGACGGTTCTAAACGGGCACAAGCAAGAGAAGGAAGCAAACCAGACATTGCCTGTTTTGCTTCCCTCAAAAGCCCGCTTGCAGGCTCTCAAACGGTAGGGACCACAAGCCCCGCCTTATCAGCTCAACGCATTATGCGCTGTCGGCCCGCTTTGTCAGCACCCAGCCCGGGCGAATGAAATGACATGTATAGCCATTTGGTATCCGCTCCAGATAATCCTGATGTTCAGGCTCGGCTTCCCACAATGTCACCGCAGGGCTTACGGCAGTGACCGCTGGTGCAGGCCAAAGGCCCGACGCGTTCACATCTTCAATCGTATCTAGCGCAATCTGGCGCTGTGCCTCGCTGGTATAGAAAATTTCCGAACGATAGGACGTACCCCGATCATTGCCCTGACGGTCAAGCGTCGTCGGATCATGGATCTGGAAGAAAAATTCCAGAACATCGCGATAAGAAATAACGCTTGGATCAAACTCGATCTGGATGGCTTCGGCATGGCCAGGATGATTGCGATATGTCGGATGATCGTTTTGCCCACCCGTATAGCCAACCACAGTGCGCAGAACGCCCGTCTGCTTGCGGATCAGATCCTGCATGCCCCAGAAGCACCCACCAGCAAGGATCGCTGTTTCGACTGTGTTTGACATTATGAAGTCTCCTCTGACATTTCAAACAGGCCAAGCAAATCGCCATAGCCCTCTTCTTCCATATCCTCAATCGGCACAAAACGTAAGGCGGCCGAATTGATACAATAACGCATGCCGGTCGCATTTTGCGGGCCGTCGGGCGCTTTATCCCTTGGTCCATCGGGGAAGACATGGCCCAAATGGCTGTCCCCATGGCTTGAACGCACTTCTACCCGGCGCATGCCCAAACTCTCATCTGAAACTTCCTGAACGTGACGCGCGACAATGGGCTGGGTAAAGCTGGGCCATCCCGAGCCTGAATCATATTTGTCAAAGGATGCAAAAAGCGGTTCGCCAGAGACGACATCCACATAGATGCCCGTTTGTTTATTATCGACATAAGCGCCGGTAAAGGCGCGTTCTGTCCCGTTTTCCTGAGTCACCCGATATTGTTCAGGTGTTAATCGGGACACAGCATCTTGAGTTTTGCGGAATTTGGTTTGGTCGTTCATGGCGCGCTCCTATTGCAGCTTGACACTGAAATGGGGAGCCGGACGGAGAAAACCAATTCCTTAAGGTTATGATTTCAATGACGGCCAGTTGTAATCCTTCGCCGCATCCCTCAGCCGCTTGATCGCTGGCGAGGTTGCAGATCCGAACACAGTGAGGAAATCTATCTGCCGCGAAAGATCAAGGCCGCTCACCGATTTTAACAAAATACCATGTGACGCGCTTGCAAATTCAGGGGTGATCGTAATGCCAAACCCGTTCGCCACCGCAGCGCGCACCCAGTCCTCGCGATCCGATTGCAGGCGTGGCCGCTGAAGGGCGTCATGGTCCATAAAATAATCAATCACCGCCGCGCGGAACTCGCAATTTATCCGGTCGATATATTTTTCGTCTCGAAGCTCTTTGAGCGGCACCGCATCCAGTTTTGCAAATCTGTGTTCGCGCGGGATCGCCAATAACAACCGCTCGCGATAGAGCTCAATGGATTGGAGTTTGGGATTATCGGTCGCAGAGCGATTGCAGAAACAGGCGTCAATTGCACCAGATAAAACCAGTTGATGCGCCATATCCGGATTAACCGGCGTGATAATCGCTTCAACACTGTGTTCCTCTCTCAGAAACGCTTCGAGAAACGGCCAGACAGGCTCTGGCCCAACCGTTGAAGCGACACCGATCGAGATCATGATACGCGTTTCCTGCGTCACCACGCTGGCAAGTTCGCGCGCGCGCATCTCGCTTCTTATAATGGTTTCAAAATCCCCGCGTATCGTGCGGCCAAGTTCGGTCAGTCTCGTATCGCGGCCATCGCGATAGACAAGCAGACCACCAAGCTCCTCCTCAAGCTTCTGAATGCCCTTGGTCAGCGCTGGCTGCGAGACATGGCTCAGCTCTGCGGCGCGCGTAAAGTTCAGCGTATCGGCCAGATTCACAAAATACCTGACTTGTTTGAGATCCAAATGTCCCTCCTCCTTCAAGCTGACGCGAACACGGCCAGGCCTCTCATCGTTCCCTCTCTGGCCATCATGCGCTGATGCCAGGCTTGAACGGCGGGAAACTTCGACAGGTCAAATCCGAAATAGCCCGCTGATCTGTCAATCCAGCCAATATGCATGATGTCCGCAATGGTGCAGTCATCCCCGACCAGATAAGGATCATCTTCAAGCGCTTGCTCCATAACGCCAACAAGCCGCTCGCTTTCAGCGAAAAACCGCGCATAGCCCGCCTCGAAGTCAGGATGATTGCGTTTGAAAAACCCCGCCTGCCCCATCATCGGGCCTATGCCTCCGGTCTGGAAAAATGCCCAGGCAATCGCCTCTATTCTTGGCCCCGGCTCTGTGGGCAACAGCTTGCCGAACTTTTCCGCCAGATAGAGCAATATCGCACCGCTCTCAAACACTGGCAGCGATTGCCCCTCTGGCCCATCACGATCAATAATTGCCGGAATACGTCCGTTTGGATTGATCTTCAGAAATTCAGGCTTCTTTTGCTCCTGTTTGCCAAGGTCGAGAATATGGAGCTTGTAAGGCGCGCCAATCTCTTCCATCGCAATGGGAATTTTCACCCCATTTGGCGTGTTCGCGGTAAAAACATCAATCATTTCTTCTAAGCCTGATTACCAGTATTGGGATATTATGGCAGGCGTAGCAGAACAACGCTTCCCTGCCCACCATCCGCGCAGATCGACACAATCGCATAGCTGCCAGAGGACATGGCCGACAATTCCTTGGCCGTTTGGCTTAGAATGCGAGCCCCTGTTGCACCGAAGGGATGGCCAATCGCCAGCGATCCCCCGTTCGGGTTGAGCCGCTCCCATGGAAACGCGCCAAGATCTGCATCCACGCCGGCCTTGGCTTTGCGGTAAACGGGATCGGTAATCGCCTTGACATTTGCCAGAACCTGCGAGGCGAACGCTTCATGGATCTCGAACAGGGCAATGTCAGACAGTTTCAACCCATTACGCTCAAGCAGGCGCGGCATCGCGCGGGCGGGTGCCATCAGAATACCCTCCTCCTTATAGTCCATCGCTGCGATCTGCCAATCGACCAGTTCGACGGCATGCGAAGCATCCAGTGATTTGAGCCCTTCTTCATCGGCAACCCAAAGGCCCGCCGCGCCATCGGTCAGCGGCGAGGAATTGCCCGCCGTCAGCGTGCCGCCCGGCCCGGTATCGAAGACGGGCTTGAGTGTCGAAAGCTTCTCCAATGTCGAATCCGCGCGCGGGATCATATCCTTGTCTATGCCGCCCACTGGCAGGATAAGATCATCAAAGAAACCCTTAGCCTGTCCAGCACTGGCACGGGCATGGCTTTCAAAGGCGATCCTGTCCTGATCTTCGCGGGCAATCTCGAAGAATTTTGCGGTGTCTTCGGTATGGTCTCCCATCGACCGGCCGGAAATTCTGTTCGCCCAGCCTCTGACCGGCAAATCGACATCTTCTGGCTTGAGCGCGTTAAACGCTGCGAGGGCGCCGGCCGGATCGGTCTGGAACATGAAGGCGAGCTTCTGGGCGACATCTGCCTTCAGTGCAATCGGCACATGGCTCATCGATTCAACCCCGCCAATAAGCGCCAGATGTGCCCCGCCCTTGCCAAGCATGCCAGCGGCCTGAATGGTGGCAAGCATGCTGGTCGAACAGGCAAGCTGGGTTGAATAGGCCGGTATCTCCGCATCGAGCCCCGCTTCGAGCAGAAGTTCGCGCCCGAGATTGGAAATAGACGGCGACGGGATCACCTGTCCCCAAGCGAGAAAGTCCGGTCTCGCCGTCTCGGCCATCGCCTGCACGACAGGTGCGGACAAGGCAATGGACTCAAGCTGGGCAAATTCCTTACCGGCTTTTACAAAAGGGGTGCGCTTGCCGGGCACAATATAGACTTTAGACATTTGGGGTACTCCAGTTTGATACACGAAAAGATATGTGGGCGAATGGCGGTTTGGCGTCAGACCATGTCACTCTCAAGCTTTGGCCTCCTTAACGATCCGGAAGCCAACATGGTCGGGCGGCTGGCCCGTGCTGCATCCGGCTTTTCCCGGGTCGCGGCGTTGATCGGACAAAACCGAGCGGTGTTTGCCCATCGCGACACGGCCCGCAAAACACGGCTCGGCCGCGCCATTAATCTCCCGGACTTGCGGCTCGCAGGTTGAGGTCCATTCCCAGACATTGCCGCGCACATCATAGAGGCCCAGCCCATTCCCGCCGAACGCGCCGATATGTTTGCGCACAGCATCTTCAGGCCCACGGCTCATGTCATAAGAGGCCGCCCATGCCATGCGCGGATCATCAAAGAGTTTGCGCTCGACATGAAGGTGGTCTGCCGCGAGCAGCGCCCACTCCTCTTGTGTGGGAAGGCGCACTCTGTCTCCCGTATTGACCTGATACCAATCCAGATAGGCTTTAATGTCGGCCCATTTCAGCCCGACCATTGGCATCACGTCAGCATCCATATCACCAACGAGTGCCGGACAAGCGCCGCTTTCCTGACAGGCTCGCCACTGCTCAACGCTCGTCTCATACCGGGCGACGAGAAGCTGGCCTTGCGGGCCTTTGACGCTGACAAATTCAGACGGAACAATGTGCGGCTTATCCTTCATGCCGGACAGCACGAACACAGCGCCCAGCAAAACGGCCGTCACCATCAGCCCCGAGAGGAGGACCAATGGTGACATTGTTTTATTCATCGCGGATCGGACCAAGATAGCTCTGGCGCATCAACCGGTCATCCCATTCTCCGCCAACAACCACATGGCCAGCAGCACCAAACTCCACCGCTTCAATGAGATTATGGTTGAGATAGGCATAGACGCCAGGCTGTTTGAACGTGTAGAGCGCCGCGCCCACCGAGCCGCCCCGCACAAACCATGTTTCGAGATCGCGCATTGGCGGATTGCCAAACGCGCCCTCCTCCCAGACATAATCGCCGTGGCCACCGATCAGATGTGGCCGCGTATCGCGATTGCCCTGCATGTGGACAAACATCACCGTCTCCCCCACATCCGCCGTCATAGCGCCTTCGCCGGTCAGCGCGCCAACACGGCCATTGAACACGACATGGGACGGGGTCAGCGTATGCATCGCATCAATCCAGTCGGCATAGTCTTCGCCAGCGCTGGTATAGGATTTGAAATTACCGTCCTCATCGCGCGGCACATAGAAGTCATTCTCGCCAACAAAATAGAGCTTGTCATAGCTTAGCTCATTGCCCGCCCCATCTGTCAGCCCTTCGCGCGGCAGGACCATGATTGAGCCAGTCATGCCGTGGGTAACGTGATAAGGCGTCATCGAGCCTTCCGGTGCGCAATGATAAAGAAACGCCCCCGCCTTGGTCGCTTCGAACCGGAGCACGGTCTCTTCACCCGGAGAGATCGTCGTCAGCGCAGCCCCGCCAAGCGCGCCAGTGGCGGCATGCAGGTCAATATTGTGTACCATTGTGTTGGTAGACGGATTTTTCAGGGTCAGTTCGACAAAGTCCCCCTGATGGACAATAATCATCGGTGCGGGGATAGAGCCATTATAGGTCAGAGCGACAATTTGCGTGCCCTGATTGTCGAGCGTCCAGCTTTTCTCTTCGACCACAAGCTCAACTTCGATAATCGCTGGCGGCCCATCGGCCTTTTGCGTGTGCTCAGGCGCAAAGGGCGGCGTGACAAGCTCAAGACGCTTGCGCGGCAGATCATCATATTCATCCGGCTCGACAGAAATTGCCCCTTCGGGCCGCATGCTTGGCGTATCGCCATGGGTCAATTCTGGTGACGCTGAACCACCGCCACCGCCGCCTTGGGCTGCGAGGAAAGCGATCACATCATTGCGCGTCTGCTCATCATCAAAGCCGACGGGCATTTTGGAGCTTAGGCTGTCATCACCGCGATTTCTGCGCAGAAAGCCGGTTGGGTCTGCAAGCCATTCAAATAGCTTTTGCTCGGTCCAGACCAGCCCGTCTTCTCCGGCCGCTTTCAGGCCGGGGCTGTAATTATAGCCGGCAAAAGAGCCCGCCTTGCGGCCAACCACGTCCGTTAATACCGGCCCGAACGCATTGCTCGCCCCTTCGCCAATATTGTGACACGAGGCGCAGGTCTGAAACACTTTTTCCCCGCGCGCTATGTCTCCGGTGGCGAACTGGACCAATTGTGCACCCGGCTCTTCTGGTGTGTACCCGATGCGAACATCGCGCGCCGGATAGCCAAGCGAATCCTGCCCTGCAAAAGCTTCATGACAAGAATGACAAAACGCTTGGCCGGTCGGCATAGCGCGGCCATGGGCATTGACCCGGCCATAGACCCAGCCGCCCGTTTCAGGGGCTGCCTCAAGGCCAACTTTTTCCATGGTAAAAAGCGGGGACGGACGAAATTTGCCGCTGCCTTTGAGCATGAATGTCTCTTTGGCAATCTGCGTTCCGATCGGCATTTCAGCGCCCGTGGAGCTATATTCTATATAATCGTCATACCCCACCGCGTTTAGATAGGTCATCATGTAGCGGCCACTATGAATATCACCGGTTTTCGCCGGTGCCGTGGAGGCCGCTTGCCAATCGCTATAAGCTGCGGCGATCTCGCTTGACCCTTTTTGATAACCGGCGACAAGGTCAGCGCGGTTGTCGATAAAAATCTCATTGGCGCGTTCGGCAGAAACCTTGGCATTTGGTGTGACCATATCAAACAGGTCGCCCACCGTTTGCCCGGCCATATAGTTTGCACCAAGGCCCAAGACGATAGCGGCTACAAATCCGCCGCCGCCAAAGCGCAAAAGTTTTTTCCGATCCATGCGACCCTCACTGTTTCCCTAACGGACAGCATAGGCGAAGAGCGTCAAAAAAGTAAACGTCGCAAACAGTTATGGGTTTTATGCCATTTATTTATAGCCCTTTGGCCGGAGCTGCGCTTTATGGACAGAGCGTCGGCTGCCAGATCGATATGATCGACACGGAATGCCCGAACGAGGCTTTCATTTCCCAACAGGCCCTGATAGAGCACCAGAAAATTCGCCGGAAAGCGCCCATTGAAGGCAGATCTCCCGACACGGTGATCACAAATCTATACACTCGGTACAAGGAGCAAAATCAAGCGCAAACAAGACGGCGATAATGACAATAAAGCTAACGACAAAGAGAGCATGACATGGACATCAATATTGGCATTAATAGCACAGATCGGGTGAAAATATCCGATGCAATTCAAACCCTTTTGGCCAATACATATACACTATACCTGAAAACACATGGCTATCACTGGAATGTCGAGGGGCCACATTTCCAGCAATTGCACCTTCAGTTCATGGAACAATACACCGAGATGTGGACCGCCGTAGACGAACTTGCCGAGCGTATCCGCGCCCTTGGCCATTATGCCCCCTCCTCCTATGGCCAGATGGCAAAGCTTTCGACCATTCAGGAAGAAAGCGGCACGCCGGACTGGAAACAAATGGTCCAGACATTGGCACAGGGTCATGAAGAGGTCGCCAAATCCGCGCGCCAGGTTCTGCGCATTGCTGAAGAGATCGGCGATGATGCGACCGCTGATGTCGTCACCCCGCGCATCACAATCCACGAAAAGACGGCATGGATGCTGCGCGCAACGGCGTCGTAAATATCTCTGCCAAACCCACATAATTCAAAGAAAGAACCGAACATGCCCAAATATGATGTAGACGTGGCAATCCTTGGCGCTGGCACAGCGGGCATGGCCGCCTATCGTGAAGCGGCGAAATACACAGACCGCATCGCCCTGATTGATGGCGGGCCTTTGGGAACGACTTGCGCGCGGGTTGGCTGCATGCCATCCAAATTGCTGATCGCCGCCGCCGAGGCCGCCCACCATACCCGCCACACAGAACAGTTCGGCGTCACTTCAAGCATTGCCAAAATAGATGGCAAAGCCGTGATGGCGCGTGTACGCGGCGAGCGCGACAGATTTGTGGGCTTTGTTCTTGAAGCGGTCGATGAGTTCAAGCCAGAACATGTTATCCGCGAATATGCCCAGTTTGAAGACGATCACACGCTGGCGCTCTCTGGTGGCAGCAAGCTGACCGCTGAACGTATTGTTATTGCTGTTGGGTCACGCCCGAGCATACCGCCGCCCTTTGAAGCCGCTGGCGATCGGCTCATTGTTAATGATGATGTGTTTGATTGGGAGGATCTTCCAGAGTCCGCAGCCGTGTTCGGCGCAGGCGTGATCGGACTAGAACTTGGTCAGGCGCTCGCCCGCCTTGGCGTGCGGGTTCGGCTTTTTGGACGCGGCAATCATGTCGGCCCCCTCTCCGACCCAGATATAACGGCCAGTGCCGCCAAAATATTCGAAAGCGAATTCCCGGCCGATTGGCATGCAGACACGGTGATCTCCCGAGATGGCGACGAGGTCGTTGTCAGCTGGACGGGCGAGAGCGCAGGCGAGGAGCGCTTTGACTATTTGATCGCAGCGACCGGACGCCGGCCCAATCTCGACAAAATTGCGCTAGAGAACACCTCCCTCCCTTTGGATGAACGCGGCACGCCGGTCTATGATCTTCTCTCTGGCAGAGTTGGCAAGAGCCATGTCTTTATTGCGGGCGACGCGACAGGCGATATTCCGCTTTTGCACGAAGCCGCCGATGAGGGCCGCCTTGCAGGCGAAAATGCAGGCCGGTTCCCACATGCCTTCCGCCGAACGCGGCGCGCAAATATTGGTGTTGTCTTCTCTGACCCGCAAATCTGTATGGCGGGCGCGAGCTATAAATCCCTGACCGATCAGGGCATTGCCTTTGAGACGGGATCGGTGTCCTTCGAAAACCAGGGCCGTTCGCGGGTTATGGGCATCAATAAGGGCATGCTGCATGTCTATGGCGAGAAAGATACGGGCCGTTTCCTTGGCGCGGAAATGGTCGGTCCCGCCGCGGAACATATCGCGCATCTTCTGGCATGGGCCATTCAGAGCAATCTGACGGTGAGCGAGATCTTGCAAAGACCGTTCTATCATCCGGTTGTCGAGGAAGGGGTCCGCTCGGCTTTTCGCGGCCTCAACCATGCGCTTGGCTTTGGGCCAAACCCGCCGCTTGGGTGCATAGATTGCGGACCGGGAGGCTAGACAAATGGCGCTGTCAGTTCGCGGAGTTGCCAGCCTGTTTGTACGGGTGCCGACGGCTTTGTTCCCGATAGCGCTTGGCCTTTCCGGCCTCGGCTCGCTTTTTCTGGTTGCAAACGGGCATGTTGCGCTCAGCGGTCTGCGCGCGACCGGTATTCCGATATTGGTTTTGTCAGCCATCGTCCTTCTGGTTGATATCCTGTGTTACACGATCAAGCTTGCCCGTAATCGCGATGAGGTTCTGGACGATTGGGATCACCCGACACGGGCAAATCTGCTCGCGCCGGGTTTTATGGCAGCCATGGTCATTGGCGGAACACTCACCCAGTTCTTTCCGGCAGGCTGGATCCTGTGGGCAGGCGCTTCAGCGGGCCATTTCCTGCTTCTCGTGGGCTTTGTCGGGCGCTGGCTGTCTCATGAATATGCCCCTGATGATCTGAACCCGACATGGTTCCTGCCCGCCGCTGGCCTGATGACATCACCCATGACATGGCCCGGGCATGGCCCCATCATCATCCCCACAATGCTGCTGGGCATCGGGGCGTTCTTATGGATCATGCTGCTTCCGCTTGTGTTCCGCCGCCTCGTCTTTGAACCGGCCGTTGCGCCCGAACTGCGCCCGACTTTGTTTATTCTCGCCGCCCCGTTCGGATTGTTCGCAGGCGCGCTGATGACACTCTTTCCCCAAAGCACCAGCGCCCTGGTCGTCGCAGCCTTGTCCGGTGGGACGCTTTTCATTCTGGTTCTGGTCACGCAATGGAAGTTCCTGTCACAGGCAGGCGTCACGCTAAGCTGGTGGGCGGCAACCTTCCCGGTTTCAACCGTCGCGATCGGATTTTTGCGTAGCGACCCGGCCGGTGATCACACATCCCTGCCAACACTTGTAGGGCTTGCGCTTGGCAGTTTGGCCTGTCTGACGAGCCTGATTGCAATCATTGCAACATTCCGCGCAGCAAGCCGAACTTGCAACCGCACCGTCATGCACACCGAGCGGGAAATCGAAGCCATGCAAGGGCAAAATTAAGTCAAAACCCAACATTTAGGCTAGCGATAACGTCAGGTTATAGAAACAATAGAACCGGTAAAACTTGTTTCTTGAGAACTGGGTGAGTATCTCGCGGCTGAGCGCTCTGAGATAATCTGAGCATGGTCATAAGAGGTTTTTCCGTTTAGGCTGATAAAACGGAATTTAATGAGGGATCCAAAAAAATGAGATTTATTGCATATTTTCTACTTGTAATGTTTGCCATCTGTACTCCGCTCGGCGCGGCACATGCAGATGAAGCAACGTTCTACATTGTTACCAACAAAGCCGAAGGCAACACAGTTGTCGGCTATCAGAAACAAGGCCGGCGCTACCAGAATATCGGCGAGTTCCAGACCGGCGGCACCGGAACCGGCGACCTGGAAGTCCCCGCACTGGAGAAGGACGAAACCCACCCCCTCGCCAATGGAGACGATCCGCTTATCTCGGCAAATTCCATTGCGGCAACCGCTGACCGGTCAAAAGTTGTCGTGGTAAACCCCGGCAATGCAAGCCTCTCCCTGATGCGCGTTGAAGAAGACTACTCACTCGTCTCCACCAGCACCGCAGAGGCGAGCGACCCCTTCCCAATCAGCGTCGCCATCTTCGGCGATATGGTGGTTGCAGCCAGTGTCGGCGTTGACAATGGCCATGGCAGCATCAGCGCGTTCCGCATCGAAGGCGACAAGCTCGTGGCCGTCGAAGGTTCACGTCGCGACCTTCAGGCGCGCCCGTCAACAATTGCGTTTTCGAGCGATGGCGAGCACGTCATTGTCAATGAGCTTGTGACCGGTAAAATCAAAATCTTTGAAGTTGCCGACAATTCGCTTTCCGCAGAGCCGGTTTCCATGATCGACTCGCCGCGCGCAAATGATGAGCGCTTTCAGGCCATCCCGGTCGGGTTCGCCGTACGCGGAAATGGCGGAGATGATGTCATCTTGATGTCTGAAGCCCGGTTCCTGACGCCAGACTTCATGCTTCGCAGCGCTGCCAATGAAACCGTCCTGAGCCCGCTCTATTCGTGGCAGACGGGCTCCATGTCGTCCTACGCCTTGCGCGACGATGGACAGATCTCGCTCCTGTCCGCTGATGTGCTCACTGGAGACGCCATTGAAGGCGGCGAGATTGCCAATTGCTGGGTGGCTTTGTCCGCAGACGGAACAAGTCTCTATGCAGCAAACGCGCTCTCAAGTTCGATCAGCCGGTTCGATATTGACAGTCAGGGTCACGCTTTTCTTGACGAATTGACCGCTTATAAAGACGAGAGTGAAGCCTTGTTTTTCAGCGACATCGAAGTGAGCAGCGATGGCAAAGAGCTCTACCAACTCGTCGGGAACAAGGGCGAAGTGATGATCTTCTCAATCCGCAGAAACGGCAAGCTGCGCCACAAGCAAACCGTTGGCGGTCTGCCGGAGCTTGGCACATATGGCATGTTGGTCTTTTAAGGCCCTCTTTAGCTCTTGATATTTTTAGCTGACAGGCGATGGTGATAAACTGTCGCCTGTCATATTTTTTTAAGGAGCTTGTATGCTGCCGAAAACCATCGCCGTGCTGCTCGCGCTCCTCGCATGGCCTGCGCTCGCATCCGCCCAGATTGATGTCGAGTTTGAAGAAGAGCGCCCCCATCACCTCTCAATCATTGCAGGTGGCACTTATATAAATGCCGTGGACGATACATTTTTCACCCTCGGCGTGGACTATGAATATCGCATCAGCCCGCTGATCGGGATCGGCGCGGTTGCAGAGCAGACCTTTGGCGAGGTTGACGCAACCACCTTGCTCGCCGTCACCGACATTCACGTCTGGAAGGGGCTCGCTTTCCAGATCGGCCCGGGCGTCGAATTTGTTGATAGCGAGACATTCGCGATTGGCCGGCTCGGCGCGCTTTATGAAATTGAGTTTGGCGAGGGCTACACGGTGTCTCCCCAGCTTCATTTTGACCTCTCAAGCGGCGAAGATGCGATCGTCTTCGGCCTGGCCATCGGCCGCGCTTTTTAGCCTGAAACCTTACACTTTCTCAAAAAAACAACCATTAATTGCACACACTGGTCGCAAATAATGGACATGGCGACGTCAAACCCGAACCAGAAGTACCCGGCAGGGCGCCAGCGAATCGGGGTTCCAATTTGTCCGGTGATAAGCGCAGAAACCAACCCACACGGACAGTTTCCGAAAAATTGGCGCAATATTATGGACTTATTGCACCCATAAATTCCGGACGGCAGCCATTTTAACATTTTGTTAACCAGAACGGCGCTCTATCTGTAAACAGACAGTTAATGACTTACCGAGCCAAAAGGAATTGAAAATGTCTCATCCAGTGCTTGAAAAGAGTGAGTATGTTTCAAATCACCCCGAGCAGGAGCTGCTCCCTGCGGACACTTCAGACAGCCTGCAATGCCTTGATGTCGCCATTGTAGACGACTGCCGACATGACGCATTTCTGGTCGAGTACGCGCTGAGAAAATCATCCCAACCATTCAAGGAGATCCATCATTTCGGATCGCTGTCAGAATTTCTTCTGGCCAGCAGCCCGACCCCTGATGTCGTTGTTCTTGACCGGGTAATGCCAGACACGGGGCTTACCGAAGCGCGGATCAGGGAAATCAGAGCGCGGCACAATCGCTGCGGTGTGATCGTACACACAAGCGCTCTGACCCCCTCATTGCGCTCAACCGCAGCGCATGAGGGCGCCGTCGCTGTCGTCGAAAAAGGCAGCCTTACCCCCGAAGCGCTGGGCATGATTGTCGCGTCGGCTGCGATTATCGGCCCTCAAATGGATATTATCCCACAATTTTCACCAGGGACACAAAAGCTATAAAGCCAAGACTTATCAGCCGCCCCTTGCCCTTTTGATACATGCTCGCCGTTAAGCTGGGCGCTCTCAAAGCGGGCGCACATTATCAATCCCGAAGTGAAAACTGGAAACCAAACTGAGTGTGCATGGCGGCACAAACGCGGCGCGCTGATTTCCAATTAGGTTAATATTTTCGTAACTATTCATTTTCAAGTCAGAAAAATTGTGATTGATCGTATAAAGAACAGGGTATTTTCTGGCCGGGGAGCAGGAAAGCACTGATTGATATACAAATCAGGAGCAGGCTATGGCGGCCGAGAACAAGACGAAAAAAAAACAGTCATTAAAGCCAAAAACAGGCACCCGGAAGCCGAAATCAAAAGTGCCGATCGTCGCCATTGGTGCATCAGCTGGCGGGCTCGAACCCTATGAAAAATTTTTCGATTCCATGTCGGCCAATTCCGGCCTGGCTTTTGTTATCATCCAGCACCTCTCCCCCGATTTCGAAAGCATGATGGATGAATTATTAGCGCGCCACTCGACCATGAATATCCGGCGCGTTGAAGACGGCATGCGATTGGAACCCAACACAATATTCCTGAACACGCCGCGCGTCGATATGACGATAGACAATGGCTATTTCAGAGCCTCACCTGCGGAACCGAGCGATCGGCTAAA
>CALLUH010000016.1 GCA_938011445.1 uncultured Hyphomonadaceae bacterium | reverse complement strand
CATGAGCATTCTCGACAAACTTTCAAAATTGGGCGCAGCCACGATCCTGGCCGCTTCGGTGTTGGCGATGCCAGCCCTCGCCCAGCATAACGGGCATCAGGGGCATTCAAGCTCAAGCTTCAGCCACAAGAAAGCGCAGTTCCACGGGCAACGCGGCAGTTTCCGCGGCAACCGTCACAGCAACTTCCGCGGCAATCATCGCGGCAGTTTCCGAGGCAACCATCGCAGCGGCTTTCGGGGCAATCACCGCGGCAGTTTCCGGGGCAACCGTTTTGGCCATAATGGCTTCCGTAGCAACCGCTTTGGCCATAATAACTTTCGCGGCAACCGCTTCCACCATAATGGTTTCCGCAATAACAGTTTCCGTAACAACCGCTTCCGCAATCGCGGTTTTCGCGGCAATCACAATGTCGGCCACGTCAACCATTCGGTCTATTCGGTCGGCGGCGTCTATGGCGTGACAGGAAAGACAGTGTTCATCAGTGACTTTGGTGGCCACGGGCTCTACGCCCCACCCAAGGGACACCACTGGGTCTGTGACAAGGGCTCGAAAGATGCCGTTCTCGTCGCCATCGCAACCGGCGCAATTATCGCCATCGCTGCGGACGCCTTGTTAAACCCTTATTAGGGTCAGAGGCAAAAATACCTTCAACGGAACAGGGCGCGAGCTTCGGCTGGCGCCCTTTTTCTATCAGTCATCCTTGTCAAAACGCCCCGGAGCGCACCGCCCGGAAAAAAACCACTTTCAAAGTGCAGAATCTTCGCTAGGGTTCTCAGGCGCAGTCGTCATGGCTTGCGCGTTTTTTTCAACAACCGAAAGGAGGTGATCCAATGTCAAGTGAGAAACCAGATGGGGCAATGGGGTCCGTATCAAGAGGTCATCACGTGGAGCAGCCTTCGCGCGTGATCTAGAGATACAAGGTGCTTGAGATTTAATTCAGGTACCAGGAACCAGAGCTTTGTCATTATTGCTCACGGAAGGCCACCTGTTTCCCGGGTGGCCTTTTTTGCTGGCTGATGTCCGGTCAAATATTTAGCGTATGTCGGCTTGGGCAAGGGCTTCCGAAGCCCCTTCAGCAACCTGGCCCGTCGCTGCCGCAGCGTCAATTTCATCAAAGACAAAAGGCACACGCGCCTCGCGCGCGGAGCCGTTAAACGCAATCTGGGTGGACACGCCAACCGGACGCGCCGGTTCAAGGGCCTGCTCTTCAAGCGCGACATAGGCCGCTTCGATGAGCTGTTTGACATGGGTATTCCGGCTCTGCGATGATCTACCGCCCAGCATAATCGCAATAATCCGCTGATCACCCCGCCGCGCAGATGCCATGAGATTGAAACCCGACGCGCGCGTATATCCGGTTTTGATACCATCCACACCTTCCACCGCACCAAGCAGGCGATTATGATTGCGATAAGTCACGCCATCCCAGCGGAATAGGCGATTTTCAAAATAATGATAATAATCGCCATGATTATCAAGCATCGCCTGAGCCAGTCGCGCCATATCGCGGGCCGTTGTCAGCTGCCGCTCATCAGGCAATCCGGAGGCATTGTAAAAACGCGTATTCTTCAATCCGAGAAAGCGCGCCTTGACCGTCATTAAAGCGGCAAACCGCTCTTCATTTCCAGCAATCCGTTCGGCGACAACGACCGCGACATCATTGGCAGACTTGGTGACGAGCGCATAGATCGCATCTTCCACCGAGATAAACCCGCCCTCATCAATGCCAAGGTCGGAGGCGGGCTGGCTGTCGGCCGCATCGGAGACATAAAGCTCATCGTCAAGGGCAATATTGCCCGCTCTGATCTCGTCGAACAACATATAGAGGGTCATCACTTTTGTCAGCGATGCCGGATAACGCAACGCATCGGCATGGCGCGCATGCAGCACATTTTGCGAATCTGTCTCGATGACAAAAGACGCATATTTCTCCTGCGCCCAAGCCTGCCCCGTCAAACCAGAAAGAACACAGGCAAAAATGGCAAACACCTTAACCAATATCGAGATCTGGCAGGGGAAAACACGCATGGGACCATCCTCGTACAAGCCAGGACGGAAAACCACGCCGTCTGATAGATCAAACATGACCGAGGGCGGTTGATGATCAGTTAACGCTAACTGAAAATTTATTCATAATACCAATATGCTGCACCGCAACATTTTCTTGCATTCGTGCGGAAATAGTCTATGTTGAGACATAATCTTTGAAAGAGGTAGAACCATGACCAAAGCAAAAAAGAGTGCACAGGCTCAAGGATTTGAACAATTTACAGCCGCACCAGCGGACGCCATCGCCAAGTCGATGCAGCAAGCCATGGCATTTTCAGGCCAGTTTGGCGATCTGGGCCGTGACAGTCTTGAAGCCGTCGGCCAGTCGGTCAAAGCTACAGCCAGTGGCATGGAAGCGATCAACGCACGCACGTTCGCTTTTATGAAGACAGCGATGGAGCGCAATATGGAGGCG
Organism: uncultured Hyphomonadaceae bacterium; assembly: GCA_938011445.1. Taxonomy (GTDB): domain Bacteria; phylum Pseudomonadota; class Alphaproteobacteria; order Caulobacterales; family Hyphomonadaceae; genus CALLCD01. The sequence continues at coordinate 5,962 of CALLUH010000016.1, read as the reverse complement.
ATGACGACGCTTGCCGGTGTCAAATCCGTTGAAGACTTCACGAGCGCCCAATCGGACTTTGCAACCGACAGCATGCAAACCATGATGACCGAGTTTAACGCACTCTCAGAATTGTTTTCAGAGACCGTCCGCAACGCCGCCGCACCGCTAAACGCTCAAGCCGGCAGCTTTGCAGAAAAAGTCCAATCGGCGAGCTAAGCTTGATAGACGAATTTGCGCGGTCCCGAAAATCGCGTAGAATCATCATTAGCCGGTCCACTTTTGTGGATCGGCTTCTTTATTTTCAGCGTGACCGCCAAAGGCTGGCGATGCTAAGCTAGGGCATGACCGACTTTATTGATTTCCGAACGCTCGAACGGCCAAGATCGCCGAATACATATTTACTGGCCGCCGCCGACATGTGTGATCATGCAAAGGCCGACCAGCCCTCCCCACATTACGCCGCTTCTCCAGAGGAAGTTTTCCAAAGCTGTCGCAGAATCATCGAAGCCCGGAAGAACTGGACCCTCCTCGGCGCAGACCCCGCCGCTCACAAGCTTCGCTTTGTCGCAACCAGCGGGCTGATGCGGTTCAAGGATGATGTTGACATTCTGATCAGCCCCCCTTCGGAAGGCACATCAGGCGCCAGATTGGCCGTCTATTCACGCTCACGCGTGGGCTATTCCGACCTTGGAGCCAACGCCAAACGTGTGGCATTTCTGCTAAGCAAGCTTGGGCAAGACGGCTTATTGTCATAAAGCCCAGTCCTCGACAACGCAGGAAAAACGACATTCCGACTTACATTTCGCAGAGATAATCCTATGTCCAAGAGTATAATGATCCAACCCGCGATACATATGTTTCAGTTTCCCACCATATCCAGTGCTGGTGCGCCCGAGGGTGGGGATGATGACGATACGGGTCTGGTCACTCAAACCAAGGTCAAGACAAAGAAGCCATCGCTGTACAGGGTCGTCATTCTGAACGATGATTACACACCGATGGAATTTGTCGTGTTCATTCTGGAACGCATATTTAACAAGGGCAGCGAGGAAGCCTATAAAATCATGCTACACGTTCACAATCATGGCGTTGGTGTTTGCGGCATCTTTACTTACGAAGTCGCCGAGACCAAAGTTGCCCAAGTGCTCGACCTCGCACGTCGGAATGAGCATCCGCTACAATGTGATATGGAAAGGGAAGACTAGTTTTGCCGTCACTTACCCCAAGCCTTGAAACTGCCATTGAATCTGCGCTCAGCCTCGCTGCTGAGCTCAGCCAGGAATATGCCACATTGGAGCATCTGCTTCTGGCGCTGATCGACGATCCGGACGCCGCTGAAGTCATGGAAGCATGCAAAGTCGATCTCGACAAATTGCGCAATGATCTAACCAAATACATCAATGACGATTTGTCGTCGCTGGTCAACAAAGACGCCAATGGCCGCGTCCAGCCGACCGCTGGCTTCCAACGCGTTGTCCAGCGCGCCATTCACCATGTCGATATTTCCGGCCGCGATGAAGTGACCGGCGCGAACATTCTGATCTCGATCTTCTCCGAGCGCGAAAGTCATGCAGCCTACTTCCTGCAAGAACAGGATATGACACGCTATGATGCGGTTAGCTTCATTTCCCATGGCGTTGCCAAAAAACCCGGCATGTCCAGAGAACAGACCCCGCGCGGTGTTGCTCAGGACGGGCCAGAGCCTCCGGGCGCGGCAGGGCCGGATGCGCTGACCTCCTATTGCGTCAATCTCAACGAAAAGGCGAAAGAAGGCAAAGTAGACCCTCTGATCGGGCGCGACCTTGAGATCAATCGCTGTATGGAAGTGCTCTGTCGCCGCCAGAAGAACAATCCGATCCTTGTTGGTGATCCGGGGGTCGGCAAAACGGCGATAGCCGAAGGACTTGCCAAGAAGATCGTCGATGGCGAAGCGCCGGAGATCCTCGAAGATGCCGTAATCTGGTCACTCGATATGGGCTCACTTCTCGCAGGCACCCGTTATCGCGGTGACTTCGAAGAGCGGCTCAAATCAGTTATGAAAGAGCTTGAAGAACAGGACAAAGGCATTCTGTTCATTGACGAAATTCACACTGTGATCGGCGCAGGCGCAACCTCTGGTGGCGCGATGGATGCGTCCAATCTTCTCAAGCCCGCTCTGCAAAATGGCGGTCTGCGCTGCATGGGCTCGACCACATTCAAGGAGTATAAGCAGCATTTCGAGAAAGACCGTGCCCTCGCCCGCCGTTTCCGCAAGATTGATGTGGTCGAACCAACCGTGCCGGACACAATCAAGATCCTGCTCGGGCTGAAATCAAAGTTCGAAGACTTCCACGCTTTACGTTACACCAATGATGCGATCAAATCGGCCGTGGAGCTGTCCCAGCGCTATATCACCGACCGTAAATTGCCGGACAAGGCGATTGACGTGATCGACGAAGCGGGCGCAACCCAATGGCTCAAACCGGCCTCCAAACGCCGCAAGACCGTTGGCGTTACTGATATTGAGGCGATTGTTGCCAAGATTGCACGTATCCCGCCAAAACAAGTTACCAAAGACGATGCGAGCCAACTTCAGGCACTTGAGCGGGATCTCAAGCGTGTTGTGTTTGGCCAGAACCCCGCCATTGAAGCGCTGTCATCTGCGATCAAGCTGGCGCGTGCTGGCTTGCGCGAACCGAACAAGCCGATCGGCTCCTATCTGTTCAGCGGGCCAACCGGCGTCGGCAAAACCGAAGTCGCCCGGCAACTCTCTTCTATTCTGGGCGTCGAGCTTTTGCGCTTTGATATGTCCGAATATATGGAGCGCCACACGGTCAGCCGCCTGCTTGGTGCGCCTCCGGGCTATGTTGGCTTTGACCAGGGCGGGCTTCTGACAGATGGCGTCGATCAGCATCCTCATTGCGTTCTGTTGCTCGACGAGATCGAGAAAGCGCATCCCGAGCTGTTCAACATCCTGTTGCAGGTCATGGACAATGGCACGCTGACAGACAGCAATGGCCGCAAGGTGGACTTCCGCAATGTGATCCTGATCATGACCACCAATGCGGGCGCCTCGGATGCGGCGAAAAACTCCATCGGCTTTGGCCGAGGCCGCAAGGATGACGAGCAGGAAGAAGCGCTCAAGCGGCTGTTCACGCCTGAGTTCCGCAACCGGCTTGACAGCGTAATCGCCTTTGGCGGGCTGACCCCGGAGATTATCGAGCGCGTGGTCGAGAAATTTGTACTTCAGCTCGAAGCCCAGCTTGATGATCGCAATGTCACAATCGACATGACCGATGCAGCGCGGGCCTGGCTCGCAGAGAAAGGCTTTGATCCGGACTATGGCGCGCGTCCCCTCTCGCGGACCATTCAGGAACATGTCAAAAAGCCGATGGCCGAAGAACTTCTCTTCGGTAAGCTCGCCAAGGGCGGCGCGGTGAAAATCGACATCGACCCGCAAGACAAGAGCAAGCTCGCCTTTACCTATATCGAGCATAAGCCAAAGAAGACAGCAACCAAGACCTCCGGCGATACACCAGAGCCCGTTTAGGGCTTTCGCAGCGGAGCGGCAGAACCGCGCTCGACAAGATCAAAACCGAAATGGCGGAACCGGGGCTTACCAGCTCGCGTTCCGCCATTTTCTTTGATGGCTTCGATCAAAAGATCGACCGAGCCGCGCGCCATGTCTTCAATCGGTTGGCGCACCGTCGTCAGTGGCGGATAGGTCACGCTGGCGATCTGGGAATCGTCAAACCCGACAATTGACAGATCGGTAGGCACATCAAGGCCAAGCCCGCGCGCTGCGTTAATCGCGCCCGCCGCCATGTCATCATTTGCCGCAAAAATAGCCGTAGGTGGATGCGCCCCTTCAAGCAGTTCACGCCCTGCTTTTTCACCCGAGCGGATGTCAAACAGCCCCTCATTGACAAGTAAGGCATCAAGCGCGATTCCCGCCCTTGCCAACGCAGCGCAATAGCCCTGATAACGCTGAACCGACGCGCCATGGGCCGGATGTCCCTTAATGTGGCCAATCCGCCTGTGGCCAAGACCGATCAGATAAGTGGTCAATTCATCAGCAGCGCGCGCATCATCCATATTGAGATAACACGCCGCAACGCTGACATCTGCTGGAACAATCTGGACAAAGGGCACATCAGACGCGGCAACCTTTTGGACAACTTCCGAGTGATTGGATAGTGGCGGAAGGAGGATAACCCCGTCCACCCTGAGACGCGCGGCAATACCGGCCACCCGCTGGCCCGCCCCGGGCGAGGACACATCACAGCGTTCGACAATGAGATGGTAGCCATATTCACCACATTGAACCAGCGCACCCGCTTGAAACTGGCTCAGATAGGCTTGTGAGGCCGTGTCATAGAACATCGCAATCAAATAGGATTTCTGACCGGCCAGAGAGCGTGCGGAAAAGTCAGGCATATAATTGAGCGCTTTGGCAGCCGCTCTCACCCGCGCCCGGGTCGCCTCGCGCACATTGGGTTCATTGTTCAGAACGCGCGAGACGGTTTTCGTTGAGACGCCCGCAAGTCGGGCAACATCATCAATCTTCGCGCGTCGGGTCGAACCATCCATCCGCCCAATATGCTTTGCAAACCACCCCACTCGTCAAGGGGGCAAACCAGATGATCGGATTTGTCGTGAAATTAGGCCGCAAGATTGCCTGCCAGATTTCCTTACGTCACCATAGCCATCACAAGCACGGCGGCAAATCCGGTAAGGCCAACCAGCGTGGACGCCACCGACCATGTTCGCAAAGTTTCGCTGAGCGACAGATCAAAATATTTGGACACAAGCCAGAACCCCGAATCATTGACATGACTTGCCACCGTCGCGCCCGCCGCTATCGCAATGGTCATCAGCGCCAAATCCGCCTGCCCCACACCCAGCGTAACAGCAATCGGCGCAACCAATCCGGCCGCCGTGAGCATCGCCACTGTCGCAGACCCTTGCGCGATGCGTACAAGCGCGGCGAGAATAAAGCTCGCGACAATCGGCGTTAGCCCAAGCGCCAAAGTCGCCTCGGCCATGGCCGCGCCCGCACCGGTATCAATCAAGACCTGTTTGAACGCGCCACCTGCACCGGTGACGAGAATAATCGCAGCCGTTGGCTCAAAGGCACGAGACAGCCCCTCCTTGAGATTCTCTTGGCTCACATGATCTGATGGTCTCAACAGAGCCCATGCCAGCCCGCATGCGATCAAAAGGGCAACAAATGGATGCCCGAAAAGCTTGAGCGCCAACACCATGTCCGGCATCTGCGCAAACAAAGAGCTAGACACAGCACCGAGCACAATCAGCACCAGCGGAATAAAAATACAGGCAAGCGCGCGCACGGCGAGCGAACGGTTTTCCAATGGCTGTCCCTCTTCCATGGCCTCGTTCGGATCAGACGCGAGCGCCTCGCCAAGCCAACCTCTCGCCTCGGCAAAGCCGGCATAGAGTGGGCCGCCAATCAGCATGGATGGAACGCCAGCAAGCAACCCAAAACGGATAACGTCCCCAAGCTCGGCGCCGAGAATATTCGCCACCGCAATAGGCCCCGGCGTTGGCGGAATAAACGCGTGCGCGGCGGCAAGCCCTGCAAGTAGTGGCAAGCCAAAGCGCAGCGCAGGGGCTGCAGCTTTTCGGGCGAGCGCCATCACGAGCGGGATCAGCAGGATCAAACCGACATCAAAGAAAACAGGAATCGCGATGATGATACCCACCACACCCATCAAAACGGACGCCACGCCTCCAGAACGATTTCCCACAAGCCATCCGGCCATCGCGTTCGCGCCGCCGCCCGCCTCAAGAAACACGCCCAAGATCGCGCCAAGGCCGACAATCACGGCGATAAAGCCAAGCACCCCGCCCATGCCGTTCTGAATGGCCGCTATCACAGCCTCAGGCGCAAGCCCTGCCGCAAGACCCGTAAACAGCGCCGCGATCAGAAGCGCCGGAAAGGCAGGCATTCGGCGCGCAAGAATGAGCAACAATAATGCGC
>CALLUH010000015.1 GCA_938011445.1 uncultured Hyphomonadaceae bacterium | reverse complement strand
ACCCAACCTCTCCTTCGCCCGCTCGCGGCCCATGAGCTGCAAGATGATGCCCATATCAGGCCCATAGCTTCGGCCGGTTAGGGCTTTGCGGAGGGGCATGAAGAGGGTTTTGCCCTTACGGTCTGTTTTCTCTTTCAGCTCGGCTGTCCATGTTTTCCATGCGCCTTCGCCGAACGCCATGTCTGGCAGGAGGGTTGCGGCTTCTTTGATGAAGTCTGCATCTTCAGAGGCGATGTCGGGGGTCACGTCGCCGTAAACAATGTCGGCCCAGCCGGTGACATCGCCCAAGGTTTCGCAATTGGCTTTGACGGTTTCCCAGAAGCGGGGGTCGGCAGCGGCGCGCGGGTCGATGGCTTCAAGGTCTGCACGGACAGTCTCGAAGGATTTCTCGCGCAGGAGGGCGGCGTTCAGAGCGGTCAGGTCGGTTTCGTCGAAACGGGCGGGCGCGCGACCGATTTTGTCAAAACCGAACTCTTCGGCAAGGGTGGCAAGGTCCGAGCGGGCTTCGACATTGGCGCTGGTGCCAAGCTTTGAGAGGAGAGACGTAATCGCCATGGGTTCGATGCCGCGCTCCCTGAGCACGTCCATGGAGAGTGATCCGAGACGTTTGGAAAGTGCTTCGCCGTCTGCGCCGATGAGGAGCGGTGTGTGGGCCATGTCTGGCGAGGTGCCGCCAAGCGCGCGGAAAATTTCGATCTGTGCGCCGGAATTGGTGACATGATCCTCACCGCGCACAACATGGGTGATTTTGTATTCAATATCATCGACGACGCTCGGCAGCGTGTAGAGATAGGAGCCGTCGCCGCGAATGAGGATGGGGTCTGATAGCGAGCTTGTGTCAATGCTCTGGGGACCGCGCACGAGGTCGGTCCATTCGACACGCGCGCCGGAAAGTTTGAAGCGCCAATGGGGCGTGCGGCCATCGGATTCGAGCTTGGCTTTGTCTTCGTCTGTCAGCGTCAGCCCTGCCCTGTCATAAATTGGCGGCTTGCCACGGGCGAGCGCGATCTTGCGCTTCTTGTCGAGCTCATCAGCGGTTTCGTAGCAGGCATAGAGAAGGCCCGCTTCGCGCAAGGCATTGGCGGCGGCGTCATATTTGGCGAAGCGTTTGGACTGGTTGAATGTGTCTGCCCAATCAAGGCCGAGCCATTGGAGGTCTTCTTTAAGGCCGTCTTCAAAGCTTTGCGTCGAGCGTTCGGTGTCGGTGTCATCGATGCGCAGGATAACCTTGCCGCCTTGGGCTTTGGCGAACAGCCAGTTGATGAGCGCTGTGCGGACATTGCCGACATGCAGCTTGCCTGTGGGCGACGGGGCGAAACGGACGGTGACGGTCATTATTTATGTCCTTTAGGAAACTTTATTCCGCTCTTGGACATCAAATCGCAGGGTTTGTGAAGGGGGAGCGCGGCGGGTCAGCTATTCCCAAACCCGATGACGCTGGAGACGATTGGCAAGTCGGCCATAGTCTGTATGCCCGGGCTTGCGGCGCAGACGGCGGGGATGGCGTTGACCGCATGCATGGCGGTGGCGACGCTGGCGGCGCGGACGTGTTCGGGGAACGGGACATCGCGGGTGAAGCTGGCAAGGTTTAGGAAATGGACTTTTTGGGACGGGTCGCCCTCAACGGTCATGGTCCAGCCCATGTCCGGGTTTGGCCAATGGCTTGGATAGAAGCCTGCGAGGGTCCAATAGGTATCAATTTCAATGAGGGATTTGCCGCCGCGCTTGCCGGTCCATGTCCAGTTTTGCGCGCCGACGGTTCCGGCTTTCAGCTCGCGTTCGAAGATTTTCGCGTCGTTCGGGGCGGGCAAGACTTCAACCTCGGCGGTGACTTCATCGAGGCCGGCATTGAGCTTGTCGCCGAGCATCCAGATCATCTCTTTGAAGATGCCGGAATTGAAGCGGATGAAGTCATTGGCCTCTTCGGAAACGTCTTCGAGCGGACGGCCAAAGCACATATTGTCGAAGGTGATGTGAGTGCTCTCATAGAAGCTCCAATCGGCGCGTTCCTTCAGGCGGATGTGCTCGACTTTGCGGGTCATGCCCGTCATGGTCAGCGGCAGGATGCCGGAAATCCAACCCGGATTCAGCCCTGCGCCATGGATGCTGGTGCCGCCCTTCTCACAGGCGGCTTTGAGGCGGGCAAGGTCGGCAGCTGGCAAGGCTTTAGGGTAGAATAGGAAAGCGGTCGTAACGACATTTTTACCGCTTTCGAGCAGGGCGCAAACCTCGCCAAGATCTGTATTGCGCGGCATATAGGCAACGCAGTCAGCATCCATATCGAGAATGGTCTGGAAGTGGGTGGTGGCTTTGATGCCGCAAGGCGGGCGTCCGGCAAGCTGGGCGGCGTCTGCGCCTTCTTTCTGGGTGTAGTAGCATTTGCAGCCGACAAGCTCATATTGCGGCGTGTCGAGAATGGCGCGGATCGATTCGGTGCCTTGTGCGCCGGTGGCCCATTGGATGATCTTCAGGGGCTTCGGGTCTGGGGACATATATGGCTCGGTTTAGGCGCTAACGGGAATGATGGTGACGCTTTCGCCGCAGCCGCAGGCATCGGTCTGGTTCGGATTGCTGAACACGAATTTTTCATGCAGAGGGGTGATCTCGTAATCGACCGTCGATCCAAGCAGGAAGAGGACGGCTTTGGCATCAACCACGATTTGCACGTCTTTGTCAGTGACAAGCTCATCTAGCGGGTCAGGCGCTTCGGCATAGTCCATGACATATTCCATGCCTGCGCAGCCGCCATTTTTGACGCCAACGCGCAAGTAGCCCGCGCCGCGTTCAGCCATGATTTCGCGCACGCGCTCGGCGGCGGCGTCAGTGAGCGAGACAATTTTCGGACGGGGTCTGCGAGCCATGTGTTCGTCTCCTAAAGCATATTAAGCGCAAGGCGGGCTTCGTCGGACATGCGCGAGGGTTCCCATGGCGGATCGAAGGTCAGCCGGACTTCGACATCCTCGACGCCTTCAACCGTGCGGGCGGCATTTTCGATCCAGCCGGGCATATCGCCAGCAACGGGGCAGCCCGGTGCAGTGAGCGTCATGTCTATGTCTACTTTGCGGTCGTCATCAATATCGACTTTGTAGATCAGGCCAAGCTCGTAAATATCGACAGGAATTTCAGGGTCATAAACCGTTTTGAAAGCTGCGATCAGGGCATCGGTCAGCCGGTTAAGCTCCGCTTGCGGGATCGAGGACCCGGGCTCGGGCGCACTTGCCTCGTCCAGGGTGGCGGGCGGAATATCGGCTGAATTGTCCATATCTTCGCTCATAAGCCCTTATACCAGCATTGCGCGGGTTTTCTCCAGCGCCTTTGCAAATTCATCAACATCTTCGGCGGTATTGTATATGCCAAAGCTCGCGCGTGCGGTAGCGCTTACCCCTAAATGGGTCATTAATGGCTGGGCGCAATGGTGTCCGGCCCGCACTGCGACGCCATAGCGATCAAGAATTTGTGCGATGTCGTGGGGATGAGCGCCTTCAAGGCTGAAAGAAAGGACGGCGCCCTTGCCTTTCGTTGTGCCGTGGATGCGCAAGCCATTGACTGTGGAAAGGTGGTCGGCTGCGCGTTCATAGAGCATGCGTTCGTGGGCCTGAATGTCGCTTAGGTCGAATTGTTCGAACCAGCAGATTGCCGCGCCAAGGCCGACCGCTTCGAGGATGGGCGGGGTTCCGGCTTCAAACTTGTGCGGGGCGGCATTATAAGTGATGCGGTCTTTGGCGACGGTTTCAATCATTTCGCCACCGCCCTGATAGGGGCGCAAAGCATCGAGCGCTGCATCCGTGCCATAGAGAACACCAATGCCGGTCGGGCCATAGAGTTTGTGGCCGGAGAAAGCATAGAAATCACAGCCAATTGCGGCAACATCAACATCGAGATGGATAGCGGCCTGACAACCATCAAACAGGGTGAGCGCCCCGGCGGCTTTTGCGAGTCTGACGATTTTTTTCGCGTCTGTCACCGTGCCCAAAACATTTGACATATGGGTGAGCGCGACGAGTTGGGTCTTTGGGCCGATTGCCGCTTCGAGGGCGGCCATGTCGAGCGCACCATCTTCGGTCAGGTCCACCCATTTTAGGACCGCACCATGCCGCTCGCGCAGGAAATGCCATGGGACAATATTGGAATGGTGCTCCATGACCGACAGCACAATTTCATCACCCGGTTGGATGTCGGCGGCGATGCCCGAAGCGACGAGGTTGATGGCTTCAGTTGCGCCTTTGGTGAAGACGATGTTTTCGGTGGTGGGTGCGCCGAGAAAGCGCCGCGCATCCTCGCGGGCGGCTTCAAAGGCGTCGGTGGTTTCATTGGCGAGCGTGTGCAGGCCGCGATGGACGTTGGCATAGGCTGTGCGGGCCTGATCGGCCATGGCGGAGATGACAGCTTCGGGCTTTTGCGCACTCGCGGCGCTGTCGAGATAGATCAGCGGTTTGCCGTTCACCGTGCGGGACAGGATGGGAAATTCTGCGCGGATGGCATTTACATCAAAGGTCATGGGATGGGCTATGCGGTATGGAATGCGGTTTGTCGATGTGGCGAAAGGGACTAGCTGTCCTTTGAGCGGGCAATGGTGGCGGTGGTTGAATGGCCCTCGACCAGCGGGACGATATGGACCGAGCCGCCCATCTCGATCACTTCGGACGCGCCGACAATCGTATCGAGCGTATAGTCGCCACCTTTGACGAGCAGATCGGGCTTGATACGCTCGATCAGTCTTTGCGGGGTTGGTTCGTCAAACAGGACAACGCCATCAACCGCGCTCAACCCGCCGAGCACGCGGGCACGGGCGATCTGGTCATTGACCGGACGCCCCTCGCCTTTTAGCGCACGCACGGATGTGTCGCTATTGAGGCCCACAATCAGCCGGCCACACCGCGATTTGGCTTCTTCAAGAACCCGCAAATGCCCAGGGTGCAATATGTCAAAGCAGCCATTGGTAAAACCGATTGAGCGGCCCGTCGCGCGCCAGTCCGATAGCGTCTGATAGAGCGTGTCTTCGGTGAGTAAAAAATCATCCTTCAGGCTGAGAATCTCTGTCGCAGTCACGCTCGCCGTGCCATATTTGCCGACGGCGATACCCGAGGCGATGAGAGACAGCTCAGCGGCCACATTTAGCGGTGCTCCGGCCGAAAGAGCAGCGCCCAAGGCAGCAAGGCTGGTGTCGCCAGCGCCGGAAACGTCATAAACATCGCGCGCTGCGCCATGCATGTGAACAGGTTCCCCGCCGCGGATCAGAAAAGACAACCCTTGCGCTGCACGCGTAACCAGTATCGCCTGCGTGGTAGACAGTTCCATTGCCCGCACGAGAGCGGCTTCGACCTCAAGATCGCTGCCTGTGGCCATGCCGGTAATCAGAGACAATTCGCGCGCATTGGGCTTGATCAGATCGACCGCCCCATAGCGGGACATGTCGCGTCCCTTCGGATCCACGAGAATCGGGACATCGTGATCCTGACTTGCTTGCAGGAGCCTTGCCATAATATTGGGCGTGATCATGCCCTTCGCATAATCAGACACGACGATCGCCGTCGCACCGGCAAACGCATCGTCAAGCGCTTGGAGCAGCGCTGTCTCCGCCGCATTGTCCAGAGGCATTGGCACTTCATGATCAAGGCGCATCAATTGTTGCCCCGCCGAGACGAGGCGAATTTTGCGAATACTGGTAAACCCGTGCTGGACGATCATATGACCGTCAACGCCGGATTTCCCGTCAAGCAATTTGCCGATAAGTTGGCCGGTTTCATCGTCCCCGACAATGCTTAGAAGACGTGTGCGCACGCCAAGGCTTGCGAGATTGCAGGCTGTGTTGCCCACCCCGCCGAGCATATATTCGGTACGCAAATGATGCAGCACAGGCACCGGCGCTTCGGGCGAGATCCGACTGACTTTGCCGTGGACATATTCGTCGAGCATGACATCGCCGACACACAATACGCGCTGGTCAACGGCAGAAAGCAGGACAGATCGGATGGCTTCATAACCCATCGGCGAGACTATGCGTCTTCACGCTGAAAGGATTTGGCGAGCGCGTCGAGCTGCATGATGCGCGACATAATGCGTTCAGCGTCTTCAAGGCGGATCATGTTCGCGCCGTCAGAGGGTGCATTGTCAGGATCCTCGTGGACCTCCATAAACACCGCTGCCACGCCAACCGCAGCGGCCGCATTGGCCAGAACGGGCGCATATCGGCGATCCCCGCCGGAAGTTGTCCCATTCCCTCCGGGCTGCTGAACCGAATGGGTGGCATCAAACACAATCGGGCATCCGGTTTCACGCATTTGCGGAATCGCGCGCATGTCATTGACCAGCGTATTGTAGCCAAAACTCACCCCGCGCTCGGTGAGCAAGATATTTTCGCAGCCGCCATCAACAAGCTTGCGAACGACATTAGCCATATCCCAGGGCGCAAGGAATTGGCCCTTTTTGACATTCACCGCTTTACCCGAGGCCGCCGCTGCCAGAAGCAAATCTGTCTGGCGGCAGAGGAATGCCGGAATTTGCAAAACGTCTACACTGTCGCCAACCGCTGCGCATTGTTCGGCCGTGTGCACATCGGTCAGGACAGGCCGGCCAGTGGTTGCGCGGACCTCCTCGAAGATCGGCATGGCTTCATCAAGCGAGACACCGCGATAACTGTCCACGCTGGTCCTGTTCGCTTTGTCAAAGCTGGTTTTGTAAATCAGCGAAGCGCCAAGCCGTGTGGCAATATCACTCAGCGCCCCCGACATGTCCAAAGCATGGGCGCGGCTCTCAAGCGCGCATGGGCCGGCAATAAATACGACGGGCAGATCATTCGATATTCGAACGGAGGCCGATGAACCGTCAATCTCGACCACGTGATTTGACTTTAACCCGACAGTGTCCGCCATTGTCACTCCTGAATTGGCCGCAACTTCCGTATAAATAATATTCACCCTGAAACCAATCGCTGCAAGCCGATTTGTCGCAGAATTTTCAGACCGGCGCTCAATAAATATGATTTTTCATATATTTTACAGCAGCAAAAGCAGGTTTCCATCAAAGATTCATCTCCCAGGTGCCGGAAATGCCGCAAGCTTTGTTGTTTGGTCAGAATTGGATTTCCGGTAAGGAAGAGACAAGGAATTGGAAGACGATGAAGATTGCGATTATTGGCTCGGGGATCAGTGGCTTGTCGGCTGCCTGGGCTTTGCGGGACACAGCCGATGTAACGGTTTTCGAGAAGCGAAAACGTGTTGGTGGACATAGTTGCACGATGGACATTGACTATCACGGCACTCCCATCTGCGTGGATGTTGGATTTATCGTCTATAATGGCCGCAATTATCCCAACCTGATCGGGCTTTTTGAGGCGCTTGGTGTGCAGACCCAACCGGCAGATATGAGTTTCGCCGTGTCCAATCCGCACGGCTATGAATGGTCGTCGAACCCCAAGGGTATTATTGCGTGGAAACGGAACCTTTTGCGACCGCGCTATTATCGCTTCCTGCGCTCGATCCTACGCTTCAACGACACCGCCCGGCAGGAACTTACGGATGGAAAGATCAGTGATCGAACATTGCACGCATGGCTGCAGCGGCACCGGTTCAGCGCAGACTTCGTCGCCAATTATATCCGGCCAATGGGCGCGGCAATCTGGTCAACGCCGCAATCGGAGATATTGGACTTTCCGGCATTGAGCTTTTTCAATTTCTTCGAGAACCATCGCCTGATGCATCGGGAGCGGCCCAGTTGGCGCACAGTAAAAGGCGGAAGCCGGAACTATGTCAGCAGGCTTGCCGAGGCGCTGGGAGACAGGATACGGGCCGGAACCGCCATCAAGTCCGTTGCACGTATGGGCAGCCAAATTGCCGTCGCGCCTTCAGCCGGTCCCGCTGAAGTTTTTGATCAGGTTGTTCTGGCAAGCCACTCGGACCAGTCACTCGCCCTTTTGGACAAGAGCTTTGAAGATCGCCGCAGCCTGCTTAAATCTGTGCGGTATCGGCCAAACAAAATTTACTTGCATCGGGATGCTTCGCTTATGCCCAAACGCAAAGCGGCATGGGCGGCCTGGAACGTCATGGAAGGTCATAGCGCGCGGCAGGATGATGTGTGCCTGACTTATTGGATGAATGTTTTACAGGGTTTGCCACAAGACAAGCCACTTTTCGTGACGCTCAATCCGCCCGCCCCGCCGGCACAAGACAAGATCTTTGCGGCACTTGAATTTGATCACCCCCAATTTGATCTCGCCGCTGAAGCCGCAGTGGCTGAAATCAAACGGATCAATGGCAAGGATGGACTATGGCTGGCGGGCGCATGGATGGGGTCAGGCTTTCATGAGGACGGACTGAAATCCGGACTTGAAGCTGCGCTATCGCTCGGCGGTAGGGTGCCGTGGGAAGCAAAAAACCTAACGCTTAATCCTCCCCCCGCCTCCAGCGTCTGCAGGACGATAAAAACCAGAGTGGAAACGCCGCATGGCTAAGCCAGGACCTGATTTACCTGCCCTACAGCTTTTCAAGGGGCATACGGTGCACCAGCGCTTTTCTCCTGTCTTGCACAAATTTTCCTATCGTCTGTTCTTGCTTGATCTCGACATTGACCGGCTGGAGGAAGCGGACAGCCAATCAAGATTGTTCTCGGTAAATCGAACAAATATTTTCTCTTTCAGAACACGCGATCATGGCAATCGGGAGGACAGCACATTACGTCCGTGGGCGGAAGAGATGTTTTCTGGAGTCGGCATCGCTCTTGATGGAGGAACGATAAGACTTGTGACGCTCGCGCGGCATTTGTTCTACAAATTCGCACCGATCTCACTCTGGTTTGGATATGATTCTGAGGGCGACTTGCGCGGCATCATTTATGAGGTGAACAATACGTTTGGCCAAAGCCATTCTTATGTCGCTAAAACCGATGGCGCACGCAGCCGGCACATCGCCGACAAACAGCTCTACGTCTCACCCTTTTTTGATGTCACCGGACAGTACCGCTTCACCCTTCGCGCGCCGGATAAAAGGCTCAGCCTTGTCATTGAGAATATGCTCGATGATGAACGTCGACATATGGCCACGATAAAGGCACATGCGGCTGACGCGACGGACTTTGCTTTTCTTGGAGCGATGGTTGTCCGCCCGCTCTCCAGCCTTGGCGTAACGCTTGGCATCCATTTCGAGGCGCTCAGACTTTGGATCAAGGGGGCGCGATACCGCTCCAATCCGGGCGCACCAGAAACAAGCTTCACGGCGGCAACACAGAAATCCGCGAAACCGATATCCCAAGACCATGAATTGAGTTCCTCCCAATGACTGAGACCATCCATGCCGACAAAACCAGCATCCGTGCGCTGAAGGGCATTCCGCCAAGCTTCCGGATTGCAGGGCTGGCCTTGCTGGGCGCAAAGACCGGCAAAATCGAATTTCGCTTGCCTGACGGACGGCTGATTGTCTTCGACAAGAATGATGGTGGCCCTCAAGCCTCTGTCGATGTGCATGATTACGCTTTCGCCAAAAGGAGTGTTGCGGGCGGTGATGTCGGCTTTGCGGAAACCTATATGGACGAGATGTGGTCAACGCCGGATCTAACCGCTGTGCTGCGATATTTTGCCGACAATTTCGACGCTGTGGGCGACGGAAAGCTACCCCGCGGCGGGCTCGCCGTCCGGTTCGCAAATATCATCCGGCATTTCATGAACCGGAACAGCAAATCTGGCTCCAAGCGGAATATCTCAACCCATTATGATCTGGGCAACGAGTTCTACGCCACATGGCTTGACCCGTCGATGACTTACTCCTCGGCCATATTCCCAAGCCCGAACACGAATCTTGAGCAGGCCCAATACACAAAATATGACGCGATCTGTAAATCGCTTGATTTGTCCGAGGGCAAAAGCGTGCTCGAGATTGGTTGCGGCTGGGGCGGATTTGCCGAACATGCAGCAAAACATTATGGCGCAAACATAACATGCCTGACCATTTCAGAAGCGCAGGCCGCCTATGCCCGAGCGCGGATGGTGGATGCTGCGATTGAAGACAAAGTTGAAATCCGGCTGGAGGATTATCGCGACCATAGCGGGACATATGATGGCGTGGCCTCGATTGAAATGTTTGAAGCGGTTGGCGAAACCTACTGGCCGTCCTATTTCAGCAAAATCTCGGAAGCCTTGCGCCCGGGCGGCAAAGCGGCCTTGCAGATTATTACGATTGATGACGAGCTGTTCGAGAGTTATCGCAAGCGGGCGGACTTTATCCAACGCTATATTTTCCCCGGTGGCATGCTGCCCAGCCTCTCCGCGCTGAAACAGCAATTTGGCGCGGCAAATCTGAACCATGATGACACGGCGTTCTTTGGCGAGGATTATGGCCGAACGATGCATTACTGGTCGCGCCGTTTCAACGAGGCATGGGAAGACATCAAACCAATGGGATTTAACGAGCAATTCCGGCGGATGTGGAATTTCTATCTTAGTTATTGTGAGGCGGGTTTTATGGGCGGGCGGATCAATGTGGGCCAGTTCGCTCTGTCCAAACCTGTCTAATAAAGCGCCTGTAGCTCATATTCGATGTCCTGCCCCCGCGCGCTAAAGGCGCATTTCACCCACCGGCCAGTATCGTCATACCACAGTATAACCGTCAGATCCGCGGCGAGGCTGAACTTGGTCGTCTCGACGCTTTCGCCCGCAATGGTCAGCGTTTCGCGGCCTAATTCCTCAACGACCACATCAAGGGTCTGCCCGCCTTCGGTTGATAACAAACCACCCTCATACATTTGCCGAATGTTCCAATGGGTTGCGGGCACAATATCGGCGTCCACTTTACCATCGAAATTGGTTCCCGAGACGACCAATGCATCCTCTTGGGCTTTGGCCGAGACGGTAATCTCGTCACCGTTCTTCTCGGTCTCCCCGCGCAGAGAGACGAGCCGCGCGCCGTCCCAGACTTCTGTGGCCATATGGGAATATTTATAGACCGTGATCGGGCCGATCTTGGCTTTCAGCTCGATCTCGTGGCGGACCTCCAAGGCGCCCTCCTCGCCAACCGAAAATTGGGAGACATGTGTGCCGAAGGGCTTGCCCTTGCGGAATACATTATAACGGATTTCGGTATCTTCAGAGGGTTGCCAAACAGGAATCCCGACCGGTGTTTCTGTTACAGCCTCATCATTTGCGAAGGCACCGGCAAGACTTGTCAGGCAGAGAAAAAGCGCAGCAGCAAATAGGTTTCTCATAGGGTTCGGTCCAATCTCGAAGCTCGCACACATCTACATAGTGTGACTTATGGAAAAACCAATCACGCCGCGAATGAACAAGCTGTGAGCACTCTATTCGGGCCGCGCCATTGCCGACATTGGACAAAGCTTATATTCCTGCAAAGACCAGAACAAAGGCATTCGTTTATGACCGTTAAAAATTCCGTCCTTGATACGATCGGCAATACGCCGCTGATCCGGCTCAAACAGGCGTCCGAGGAAACCGGATGCGAGATATTGGGCAAGGCCGAGTTCCTGAACCCGGGGCAATCGGTCAAGGATCGCGCTGCGCTCGGCATTGTCCGCGATGCAGAGACAAAA
>CALLUH010000014.1 GCA_938011445.1 uncultured Hyphomonadaceae bacterium | reverse complement strand
GTCGGGATATTTTTGCTCGAGTTTCCCAATCACTTCGCGCTCTATATGTTCTGCGAAATCGAGACGGCCGGATGTGTTTGGCAAATTACGGATGGCCGCTTTGAGCGCATCGGCTCGCGGATCGCGAACGCGATAGACACGGTGGCCAAATCCCATCAACCGTTCGCCGCGCCCCAGCGCCTCGCCGATCCATTGCTCGGCCGCTTCCGGCGTTCCGATGGCATCGAGCATATCGAGAACGGGCCCCGGTGCGCCGCCATGAAGCGGCCCCTTCAACGCCGACAGCCCCGCAATCGCCGCCGAGCCGAGCCCTGCCCTCGTGGAGGCCACGACACGCGCAGCAAAAGTTGATGCGTTCAGCCCGTGATCACAAACGGTGACGAGATAGGCGTCAAGCGCCCTGATCTGTTCTGGCGAAGGCAGATGACCCGTCATCATATACAAGAGATCAGCGGAAGCAGACAGGTCGGCATTGGGCGCAATCGGGGCGAGGCCAAGCGATTTGCGGACAGCAGCAGCCGTGAAAACGGGGGCAGAGGCGGCGATTGCAATGGCAGTATCGAGACTTTCATCGTCCTCAAGGCCCGCCCAACCGATCCGCAAGGCCGACACAATATCTGCCGGGGCTGGTAAGCGGTTTGTCGTCTTGAAAGCAGCTACCCGCGCAGCACCGAGCCGGTTGGCGAGCACACCGGTCTCTGGAAGCGCCTCGAAAAATCCGTCCCAGAGCAAATGCGTGGCCTCTTCCCATGTCCCCGAAGCGGCCAACGCCTCGACCAGCCAGCCGCGAATGACGAGCCTGCCTTTGGCCCCGTCAACATCAGACAGACCGGTCTCCGCAGCGACAATGTTTTCCAAACCGCTATCCATATCTCTATTCCTTTTCTCAGCGATTATTTGGCAAGGGCGCTGGCCAAGGTCAATCTTGATCAATATAATCAACATATGAACTGGATTGATCGGGACGCCGCACTTTCGAAGCTTGGGATAAAGCCGCAAACGCTTTATGCTTATGTCAGCAGAGGGATGATATGCGCACAATCACACCCTGATGATCCGCGCGCGAGCCTTTATTCGGAAGCGGATATTGACGCGCTGGTAAACAAGCGCAGACGCGGACGGGCGCGGGCCGATATTGCAAGCGCTGCGATTGCCTGGGGTGATCCGATCATGGAAACAGCGATCACAACGGTTCGGCATGGCCGACTGATCTATCGCGGGCGCGATGCTATCCGGTTTTCCGGTCGCGCGAGCCTTGAAGACGCTGCTGATCTGTTATGGGGCGCGCAAGCCCATCACGCTGGTTCGATGGCCGCCACAGGTAAGCTTTCCGGCCAGACCGGTAAGGCGCGGGCGTTGGAATATCTTGCTAGCCAAGCCTCGGATGGGCGTCCGGTTTCGGGCAGGAGCGGGTTGGACCTTGCCAAAGAAGGCTCACGCTTATTGTCAGGATTTGCAAGCGCGATTACCGGCTCTGGCAGCGCGGCCCCCTATCACCAGCGGCTCGGCGAGTTCTGGAACCTCGATCAAGGCGGAACAGATCTGCTGCGCCGCGCCCTGGTTCTGGTGGCCGATCACGAGCTAAACCCGTCTACGTTCGCCTCGCGCATGGCGGCAGCAACGGGGGCATCTCTGGCCGCTTGTGCTTTGTCGGGCTGCGCAACGCTAACTGGTCCGCAGCACGGGCAAGCGGCAATCGGGGCGCTTGGTTATCTCAAACATCAAGGCATGGATGGCGCGAGCCCGCCGGGCATAGGCCACGCGCTCTATCCCATGGGCGATCCGCGTGCCGCCGCGCTATTGCGATGGATGGCTCCGCAGACGGGCATCAGGGCTGCGATCCGGCAAGCCGAAAAGGCAGGCAGTGGGCGGGCCAATATCGACATGGCGCTCGGCGCATTGACGCTGCACCTTGATCTGCCGGAGGACGCGCCCTTTCTGATTTTCGCGAGCGGCCGCATGGTCGGCTGGATCGCCCATGCGATTGAGCAAGCGGTGGCAGGCAAACAAATCCGTCCACGAGCAAAATATATCGGGTGATAAAATTCACCGCACCCTCCCCCCGCGCTTAAGGAGCGTGGTTCCACCAGGCGAGATCAGAATGGGCACGCAGATCGAGCTCATGGGTCCATGCCGAGCGGTGCTGGTGGGCAAGGTGGAAATAGGTCTCGGCCATTTCAGCAGGCAGCAAGAGACCGTCTTTTTCGAGCCCGCGTGTTTCGCGCAGTTTCTGGAACAGCTCTGCCCCGAGCATTTTGCCCAGCGTGTCGGGCGCATCGACCGCACCATCGACGACAATATGGGCGACATGGATGCCCTTGGCGGCATATTCGGCGTTCAGCGTCTGGCAGAGCATGCGCCGTCCGCCCATGGCCGCAGCATGGGAATGTTGACCGGCGTTTCCGCGCATGGCGGCGGTGGCAGATGTAACCAGCAGACAGCCCTCCCCGCGCCCGGCCATATGGGGCAGCGCGGCTTTGGCGAGGCGGAACAGAGCGAAGGTGGCCATGCGCCAGCCAAGTTCGAAGGCTTTGAAGCTCGTCTCCTCAAGCGAGCGATTGCCGATCTGTGCGCCGAGATTGAAGAGGATTGTGTGGATCGGGCCGGTGTTTTCCTCAACATCCGCTATGAGCGTTTCGATTGTGTCGTCTTGGGCGGCGTTGAGCAAATGCCCACTGGCCGAGCCGCCGCTTGAGTTTATGCCGTCAACCAAGCGGTCGAGCCCCTCTTGATCGCTGCGGCGGCAGAGGACGGCGTGATAGTTTTCGCTGGCAAACTTCTGGGCGACATGGCCGCCGATACCAGCGCCTGCACCGAGGACGAGACAGACTTTCTTCATGTGGTGTTCCTTTGGGGGCTAGAAGCGCGTATCGGCGATGGTTGTGCGGTGGAGTAAGCGGTCATACCCGTCATAGCCGCCCGTGGCCGAATGCAAGAGCGAACGATTGTCCCACATGACGAGCATGTCCTTTTGCCATGCATGGGAATAGACAAATTCGTCCCTGCTCTGATGATGGTAGAACTCGGCAAGCAGCTTTGGCGTGTCTTCCTCGGGGACGCCTTCAAAGCCGACAATATAGGCGGCGGAACTATAAAGCGCTTTCTCGCCCGTTTCCGGATGGGTCCGGACGAAAGGATGCGTGCAAGTTTCGCGGGCCCGTTCGCTCGGGATGATTTTCATACTGCGGCCAGCGCTTTTATCGTCTTCCCCATAGGCGCCGTCGGGGGCATAACCAAGGGCAGCCGAATGAATGGCGGTGAGCCCGTCTGCCTTCTCTCTGAGGCGAGGCGGCAAGGCGTCATAGGCGGCGACTTGATTGGCGAACAACGTATTGCCGCCATGGGGCGGGATGGTGAGACTATAGAGCATCGTGCCTGCGGGCGGCACGTCGAGAAAGCTCCAATCGGAGTGGAAGATCTCGGCGAAAATCGGGGTTGTCTCATCGGCTTTGCGTTCAATCGCGGCAATGTTGGGGTGGCCGTCTATATGGCCGAAGAACGGGTCTTCGCCGAACGCGCCGAAATATTTTGTAATGCGTTCGAGATCCTGATCGGTGAGTTTCTGATCGGGGAAAGCGAGCACTTTATGGCTGAGCCAGAGCGCGCGCAGCTCGCTGATTGTCTCAGGCGCGAGGGAAGCGGAAAGGTCGATGCCGGTGACGTGCGCGCCGCAGCTTGCGCCGGTTGGCTCGATACTTAGCGGCATTTACGACCCTCCCCTTGTTCCGATAAACAGACAGATTAGACGCATGCGGTCCGCGCCGTGTCAATATAACCGGTCTTAACGCTCGGTCGGGTGGCCGTAACGCAATATAGTGGTGTTTGGTGCGCCAGCGGTCAACTCGATCCGGTAGAGGCGGTCATATTCGGTGGCCTCGGTGATCGGCGCACCGGCATCCCCGCCAAGCGCTTGGACAAG
>CALLUH010000013.1 GCA_938011445.1 uncultured Hyphomonadaceae bacterium | reverse complement strand
CAGCGCGTCTTGCATGATCGGTTTGAACGGGGTGGGGGCGGAGGTGAGGGCGGCGCCAAAGGCTTTGACGGACAGGTCCTGATCGGTGAGGCGTTCGGAATGTTCGAGCGGCATGTAGAAGAATTTGCGCTCTATCGGTTTGAGCCCCATATCTTCGGCGAGCAATATTCCGTGCGTGCACAGATCAAGTGCGCGGGCGTCAAACTCGAAGGCTGATGGGGTGCCGCGAAACATATTGCGCGGAAACTGGTCAAACGCGATGATCGCCGCGAGCCGTCCGCGCGGGGAGCCAAGCGCCCAATCATAGGCAAGCCCGCCCGCCAGTGCGCTCAGCGTCTCGGTAAACCGCTCGGCAATCCGGGTGTCTGTGGCGAAGGATTTCCTGAACCAGAGCCTGTTGCGCGCCTTGGCGGCCTCGGCGCTGTCGGCCGCCTCGCCAATCCAGAAAGCGAGCAAGCTGTCTGGTGTTTCGATGGTCATTCAGGGCTCGCTTGTGGGCGTGTTGCGGTGAGCAGGTAATTGACCGCCGTATCGCGCGATAATCGCCAATTGTCGGTCAGCGGATTAAACGAGACCCCTATCGGTGTCGCGCATGTCAGGCCCGCTTCGCCGAGCGGTGAGGCGAGTTCCTCCGGCTTGAGAAATTTGTTCCAGTCATGGGTGCCGCGCGGCAGCCAGCCGAGGACATATTCTGCCCCGACAATGGCCAAGGCAAAGGCTTTGGCCGTCCGGTTCATTGTGGCAAGAATGATCATGCCGCCGGGCGCGAGTAGCCCGGCCGAGGTTTTCAGGAAGGCGGCCGGATTGGCGACATGTTCGACGACTTCGAGATTGAGGATGACATCAAAGCGGCCAGCGTTTTCTATGAGCAGGGCCTCTGCGGTGCCCGCGCGAAAATCAATGTCGAGACCGCCCGCGCGGGCATGGGTCAACGCGGTTTTAATGTTCGCTTCGGAGGCGTCAATGCCGGTCACGTCTGCGCCGAGCCGTGCCATGGGTTCGCTGACAAGGCCGCCGCCGCAGCCAATATCAAGCAGTTTCAGCCCTGAGAGCGGCGTTTTCAGCCCTTTTTCAAGCTTGAAATGTGTTTCCAGCGCGTCGCGGATAAAGCTCAGGCGGACCGGATTGAACTTATGAAGCGGCTTGAATTTACCGCGCGGATCCCACCATTCGTCGGCCACCGCCGTAAATTTTGCCACTTCTTCGGGGTCAATGCTCGGGGTTTGGGGGGGCTGATCGGTCTTCTCGGCGGTTTGAGACATGAATCTTCCCGTCTTGTCATTTGATTAGCGCGCGTGGGCACAGTAAGGAGAGGCTTGTTTCTCATAGATGGTATCATAAGGACAGCGCGACAATGGTTCGCACAGTATTGAAATTTGGCGGCACATCGGTTGCCGACCTCGAACGCATTGACCATGTGGCCGATGTCGTTGCCGCGCGTGCGGCGGCGGGCGGCGGCTTGGCTGTGGTTGTGTCGGCGATGTCGGGCGAGACGAACAAGCTGGTTGGCTATGCCCGCGAGGCGGCGGGCGAGGGCGCGCAGGGGGCCGGATTTGACGATGAATATGATGTGGTTGTGTCCTCTGGCGAGCAAGTGACGAGCGGGCTTCTCGCTTTGGCGCTGCGAAAACGCGGGCTTAAAGCGCGTAGCTGGCTGGGCTGGCAATTGGCGCTGAAGACCACTGATACTCATGGCAGCGCGCGGATTAGCGGCTTTGAGGGTGTGGGCTTTGCCGAGGCGGTGGATGCGGGGGAGATTGCCGTGATTGCGGGCTTTCAGGGGGTTACGGACAAAGCGCGGGTGGCCACGCTCGGGCGCGGAGGGTCGGACACAAGCGCGGTGGCGGTCGCTGCTGCGCTTGAAGCGGAAAGCTGCGACATCTACACGGATGTTGATGGCGTCTACACCACCGATCCGCGGATTGTCTCCAAAGCAAAACGCATTCCCGCCATATCTTATGAGGAGATGCTTGAAATGGCGTCTCTGGGAGCCAAGGTGCTTCAGACGCGATCTGTCGAGCTGGCCATGAATCACCGCGTGCCGATCCGTGTCCTGTCGAGCTTTCACGAGCCCGGTGAGCGTATGGAGAATGTCGGAACGCTGGTCTGT
Source organism: uncultured Hyphomonadaceae bacterium (assembly GCA_938011445.1). Lineage (GTDB taxonomy): Bacteria > Pseudomonadota > Alphaproteobacteria > Caulobacterales > Hyphomonadaceae > CALLCD01. Next base: position 7,718 of record CALLUH010000013.1, on the reverse strand, counting down.
GACGAGGAGCAAATAGTGGAAAAACAGGTCGTTAGCGGTATCGCCTATTCGCGCGATGAAGCCAAAGTTACGCTTTACGGGGTGGCCGATACGCCCGGCATGGCGTCGCGGATTTTCTCGCTTTTGGCGGGGGCGAAAGTCAATGTCGATATGATCGTGCAGGCCAATGCGCGCGGGCCGGACAGGGCGAATATGGTGTTCACCTGCACCGATCGAGACAGCGTGCTGGCCGAACAGGCGCTCAGTGCCGCCCATGACGAGCTGGGTTATGACGGTATCGAGGTGAAGACCGATGTGGCTAAAGTCTCGATCATCGGCGTCGGCATGAAAAGCCATACAGGTGTGGCCGAAACCATGTTCCGGGCGCTTTACGAGAAAGGCATCAATATTGACGTGATCTCGACCTCGGAGATCAAGATCTCGATCCTTATTGAAGCGGCTTATACAGAGCTGGCTGTGCGCGCTTTGCATACGGCATTTGATCTGGATGCTGGCTAGAAATGTCCAAGGGCTTCTCCTCACCACGGCTTTTGCTGAACCGGCTGCGTCATGTCATGGCGCGCGGGGAGGGTGGACGTGAGCGGCTCAATAGCGTTGTGCAATTGATTGCGGCAACCATGGTGGCCGATGTCTGCTCGATTTATCTGCGAACGCCCAATGACGAGCTGGAACTGGTGGCGACAGAGGGATTGCGCTCGGAAGCGGTGGCCTCGACGCGGCTGAAAATGGATGAGGGGCTCGTGGGCCAGATCAGTCTGACCGCTGAACCGCTTTCGATACAGGATGCCCCGCGCCATCCAAGCTTTTCCTATCGGCCTGAAACCGGTGAAGACCCCTATCATGCCTTTCTCGGTGTGCCGATTTTGCGCGGTGGGCGGGTGACGGGCGTTCTGACCGTTCAGAACCGGACGGAGCGGACCTATGACGAGGATGAGATAGAAACCCTCCAGACCATTGCTATGGTGATCGCTGAAGTGGTCGCCGCAGAGATGCAGCAATTGTCCGTCGCCCATAGCCCTGACGGGACGCCGCGCCCCATGCGCTCGGAAATGCTCAAGGGACGCATTGTCTCCGGCGGGCTTGGTATCGGTAAAGCGCGACGCCATGATCCGGAAGTGCCTGCGGCGAAATTCTTTGCTGAAAATGTTGATGATGAAATGCTGCGCCTTGCCGTGGCTTTGCAGAAACTGCGCGCTTCGATTGATACAATGCTGGCCGGAGATGCCTCCCATCTGGGCGATGACCCGCTTGATATTATGGAAGCTTACCGGATGCTTGCGAATGATCCGGGTTGGGCGACGCGGCTGGCGGAGGGTGTCAAAGCTGGTCTGAGCGCGGAAGCGTCCGTTGACCGTGCGCGGCGTGAACACAGGGCGCGGTTTGAAACGGCGCGTGATCCTTATTTGCGCGCCCGGCTGAACGATCTTGAAGATCTCGACAATCGGCTTTTGCGCATTCTCGGCGGCAGTGATGGTGAGGGAAGGGCCAATGGGGCTGCAGGCACAGTGCTGGTGGCACGGCGGCTCGGGCCAGCAGAATTGCTTGAATATAGTTCGGCGGGGCTTGCCGCGCTTGTGCTTGAGGAACCAGCGGCCGCTTCCCATGCCGCGATTGTTGCCCGTGCGCTGAATATTCCGACCCTGGGCGGGGTTGCCAACATCACCACACTGCTTGATGGCGATGACGAGATGATTGTCGATGCCGAGCTTGGTGAGGTGCATGTGCGCCCCGACGAAGACGTGGTGGCGGCCTATAAGGCGCGGGCGGGATTGCGCAGCCAGAGGCAGGAAATCTACAAGCAATTGCGCGATGAGAAAGCTGTCACGCTCGATGGCGTCGAGATCAATTTGATGCTGAATGCGGGGTTGCGGCTTGATATTGACCATTTGGGCGAAGCGGGCGCGGACGGTATCGGCCTGTTCCGGACCGAGTTCCAGTTTCTGATTTCCGAGAAATTGCCCAGCCTGTCCGAGCAGACCGAGCTTTATAGCTACGTGATTGACGCCGCGCGTGGGCGCCCTGTTCTTTTTCGTACGCTTGATATCGGGGCGGACAAGCTTTTGCCCGGCTATCCGGCGACACCGGAAGACAATCCCGCGCTGGGCTGGCGCTCGATCCGCTTTGCGCTTGATCGGCCGGGCTTGTTCAAACGGCAATTGCGGGCGCTGGTTCGTGCGGCGGCTGGACGGCCATTGTCGCTTATGTTCCCGATGGTGACGGTGGCTTCGGAATTTCACCGTGCCAAGGCATTGCTTGATGAGGAATTGGCCTGGGCCAAACAGCGCGGACGACCTGTTCCACTTAAAATATCTGTCGGGGCCATGCTGGAGACGCCTTCGCTCGTTTATGAACTTGATGCCCTTGCTGGCCATGCCGATTTCATCTCCGTTGGAACAAATGATCTGATGCAGTTCTTCCATGCGGCGGATCGTATGGAACCGGAGATTTCAGAACGCTATGATATGCTCTCGCGATCGGCCCTGACTTTTCTGGGAAATATCGTCCAGTCCTGCGAGAAATTCGGCATGAAAGTGTCGATTTGCGGCACGGCGGCTGGGCAATCGCTTGATGCGCTGGCGCTGCTTGCAATCGGGTTTCGCGAGCTTTCAATGCCCGTTGGTTCGGTCGGGCCGATCAAGCGGATGATCCGGTCGATGGATCTGAAAGCCTTTAGTGCCAGCGTGAAATCGGCACTTGAAAAGTCGAACGGGTCGTTCCGTAACGAACTATTAGGGATAGCAAGGCATCATGACATCTTATTGGCCAGTGCTTGATCCCCCCGTCTTGACCCCCTAAAGTCAACCTATCCCGATTTGGCCACATTCTTGCAGGATAGTTGCGAGATGTATTTGGTTCGAGGTCGAAAAGGGAAAGAGTGCTCGGGGTCACCCGATTGTATAGGTAGATGTATATGACGAATAGTTTTGAGAACCCGTCTGACGAAAGAGTAGGGGACATTTTGGCCGCAGCGCGCGAAGAACGCGGCCTGACGCTCAAAACTGTTTCCGAAACGCTCCACATCCGCGAAAATTACCTGAAATCCGTTGAGCTGACCTCTGTTCAGGGGATACCGCGTGGTTATATCACCATGATCCTGCGCACCTATGCCAGCTATCTGAATTTGCCTGCCAACACTCTGATCGAGAAGTTTTCAGAGCAATGCGGACTGATTTCCCAAGCGCCGAAAACCGATGACATGATGGCCTCGAAAAGCCGCAGGCGCAGCATGGTGCGGGGCGGTATTGTCGGCTTTGCTGTGGCCGCTGGTCTGTCGGTAGTGGGCGGTTTGGGCTTGTTTTTGATGAACCAGAGCGCCGATGAAAGCCAAGGGGCCGCACCGGTTGTTGCCGCACAGACACCTTCTAATGGTGCCCATGAAAGCCTGTTCCTTGCGCTTGAGAAAGACGCTGCGCTCGCACAATTGCCGCTTACACTGACAGCAATGCAAGCGGCCTGGCTTGAAGTGCGCGGTGCAGATGGCACGATATTCCGCTCGCGTTCGATGGATGCTGGTGAGGTCTATCATCCGCGGATCGGCGCTGGATGGTCGGTTTCAGCCCAGAATGGTGGTGCGTTTGTCTGGCAGGTTGGCGATTTGTCAATTGGAGCCCTGGGCGACGAGGATGTTCCGGTCTATGCCGTGGACATTGATGCTGTTGCAGCCCACGCGCAGAATGTTGCGGCCCCGTCGCTTGCGGCCATTGTGGATGGCCGTCCCGCTCGTTAGAACGCGTTTTTACCACAATAACGGTTCCCGTTTTTCAGCAATGTGCGCTCCTTCAAATCGGATGAGCGGACGGGGGACAGCGGCACACTGATCTGCCCCGTGACGGTTTAACGTCTTGTCATCGGCGTGGTTTGTGGCCATTTGTGCCTGATAGAAACTGCCGCTGATGGTGGCGCTGATCTGTTGGGGAAACTTGATATGAGCCATGTCCACAATCCGATCCGCCCGTGGCGTAACATTGATCGGCGGAAATCCCGTCAAATCCGCGTCGGTGGGCAGTTTGTTGGAGGAGATGCGCCGATTTCGGTCCAGTCCATGACCAATACGCCGACATTCGATGCAGCTGCGACGATTGCGCAAATCAGACAGCTTGAAGAGGCGGGGGCAGATATTGTTCGCGTGTCATGCCCTGATGAGGCGTCAACGGCGGCTTTGCGAGAGATTGTAGACGGGGTTATGGTTCCGCTCGTCGCCGATATTCACTTCCACTATAAGCGCGGTATTGAAGCGGCCGAGGCGGGCGCGGCGTGTCTTCGGATTAATCCGGGCAATATCGGCTCTGAAACCCGCGTCAAAGAAGTGGTCGCCGCCGCCCGCGCCAATGGCTGCTCCATGCGGATTGGCGTTAATGGCGGGTCTTTGGAGCGGCATTTGCTCGAGAAGTATGGCGAGCCCTGCCCAGAAGCGATGGTTGAAAGCGCCCTCGATCATGCCCGTATTCTCGATGATCTTGGCTTTTACGACTATAAAATTTCTGTCAAGGCGTCGGATATGTTCCTTACTGTGGCCGCCTATCAGCAGCTTGCTGACGCCACCGACGCGCCGTTGCATCTGGGTATCACCGAAGCCGGAGCTGCGCGTAATGGCACGGTAAAGTCTTCTATCGGCATGGGTAGCCTGCTCTGGGCCGGAATTGGTGATACGATCCGTGTGTCGCTGTCGGCTGATCCGGTTGAAGAGATTAAAGTCGGCTTTGATATGCTCAAATCCCTCGGGTTGCGGGCGCGGGGCGTGAATATTATTGCTTGTCCAAGCTGCGCGCGTCAGGGCTTTGATGTGATTTCGACCGTGCAGACGCTTGAACAGCGCCTGTCCCACATTAAAGAGCCAATCTCGCTGTCGATTATCGGCTGCGTGGTCAATGGTCCGGGCGAAGCGGCCATGACCGATCTTGGTTTTACCGGTGGCGGCGCAGAAGCGGGGATGATGTATGCCGCTGGCAAGGCAGACCGCAAGATCGGTAATGCAGAAATGGTTGAGGAGATTGTTGCGGCGGTTGAAGCCAAGGCGGCGCAATTGCGTTTGGGTAAAGCGTCCTGAATGATGGTGGCCTGAAGAGGTTTGCGCCTCGCTAGGCGGCTCTTTACGAAAAATTATCATGGCGTTGACAGTTTCGCACAAAGAGACATATTGAATCACGATAATTTTGTGCAAAGATCTTGCGCAAATCAAAGAAGCAGGGATTGGGAGCGCGATGTTGCAAGTCAAAGGTATCAGCAAGTCCTATGGGGCGGTGCATGCGCTGAAAAATGTCAGCCTTGACCTGAAGCCGGGCCTGTTTGGCTTGCTTGGCCCAAACGGCGCGGGGAAATCTACGCTGATGAAGACGCTGGCCACCTTGCAATTACCGGATACGGGGCAGGTGCTCTATGGTGGCGAGGATATTGCCAAAGACCCGCCCATTATGCGCAATGTGCTTGGCTATCTGCCGCAGGATTTTGGCGTCTATCCGAAAATGAGCGCGGTGGCTCTGCTCGAACATATCGCTGTGCTCAAGGGCCTGCACAATAAGAAAGAGCGCGATGAGCAGATCCGCTATTTGCTGAAATCTGTCAATCTCTGGACCAAGCGCCGCACAGCTGTTTCGACCTATTCAGGCGGCATGCGCCAGCGCTTCGGGGTGGCCCAGGCCCTGCTTGGCGATCCGAAAGTGTTGATTGTTGACGAACCGACTGCGGGCCTTGATCCGTTCGAGCGCCAGCGCTTTCTTGATCTTCTCTCAGAAGCGGGCGACGAAAAGATTATTATTCTTTCGACCCATATTGTCGAGGACATTCGGGATCTGTGTCCTGATATGGCGATTATGGGTGGGGGAGAAGTGGTTGCGCGCGGTGCGCCAGAAGCGCTGATCGACAAGATTGGCGGGCGGGTGTTCCGCAAAGAGGTTGATAAGGCCGAGCTGGCCGACATTGAAAAGACCCATAAAGTCCTCTCCACGCGGCGCAGACCAACGGGCGTTATCGTCTCGATCTATGCTGAGAGTGATCCGGGTGATGGTTTTGCGCTCGATGAGGAACCGGTTTTGCAAGACGCCTATTTCGCCCATCTCTACAAATTCGTTTAGGAGAGGGCGATGCTTGGGAAGCTTCTCAATTTCGAGTTCAAACTTCATACCCGCCAGATCGGGTTTTGGGTGGCGTCGGCCATCCTTGCTGTTCTGGCAGTATTGTTCATTTCCACGGATATGTTCGCGGTTAACACAACAGGCGAGCGGCTTAAATCCAATGGTGCGCTGACCATTGCGGTCCAAATCGGCGCTCTCAGCATGCTGTCGCTGTTCTTCGGCGCGGTTTATGTTGTGACAGGCTATATGCGCGACGATACCAGCAAGGCTACCGAATATATCCATGCCACGCCGGTTACGACTTTTGATATGGTCGTCTCGCGCATGCTGGGCGTGTGTCTGGCGATCTTCCTCGTTGTGTTCGCAGGTGTGGCAGGGCTGTTTGTCGGGCAATTTGCGCCTTGGGCCGATGCCGCTTCGTTCGGGCCGGTCAATCCGTTCTATTTCCTTTATGCCATGCTCGTCTTTCTTATCCCGAATACGATCATTGTCGGCGGCTTGTTCACGCTTGTCGCTGGGCTGACGCGGAACCGGGCCATTGTCTATGTCAGCGCGGTGGCTTTGTTTGTGCTCTATACAATGGCTGGACTTTTACCGCTTGATACCACGCCCAAGGTCATTCTCGCGCTTGTTGACCCGTTCGGCATAAATGCGGCGGGGCTCGATACGGTGGGCTGGCCGGCCGCCGAGCAGAACACCAATCTGCCCCCTCTAAGTGGTTATCTCGGGCTCAATCGCCTCGTCTGGGGCGGCATCGGGCTGGGCGTCTTCTATGCCAGTTTCAAACTGTTCAAGCGCGGCATCGTTTCGGCCAATACGAAAGCGGCGTTTGACGCGGCCGACGAGGACAGTGCGCTTGAGGCGCGTAACATTATACCAAGCCTTGCGCCCGGGCGAGGGGGCTTTGCGGCCTTCATGACGCGCTTTCGATATGAATATCTGACCACGATCAGCAGTGTGGCCTTCATGATCCTGATGGCACTGGCGGTGTCCCTATTTGCGCTGGTCTTGTTTGTAACGATCAAGCTTTCGGCCAGTGGCACCATTCTGACCAATAGTTTTATGGCACGCGCGGCCTTTGGCAGCCTGACCCTCCCTTTGCAGATCGCCATTATTTTCTTCAGCGGAGAGATTATCTGGCGTGATAAAACTCACGGATTTTATGAAATCCTCGATACAACGCCGGTGCGCAATTGGCCGCTCATGCTCGGAAAATGGGCCGGGCTTTCGGCCATGGTTGTTACCGTTGTGCTCGGGGCGAGCCTTGTCGGCATTGTCGCCCAGCTGATCCTGAGCGATGTGCCGGTTAATCTGGGTACGCATCTGACCTTGCCGCTTGTCGGGGCAATTCCGGGTTTGCTCTTGAGTGTTGCGCTTGTGATGTTTGTACAGAATTTTATGCCCAACCGGATTGTTGGCATGGTTGCCAGCGCAATTATGCTCGGGGTCTTCTCGATCGGGATTTTCTTCGTGCCCTTCTATCATCCGCTGATGGGCTATGGCTCCGTCCCGCTTGGCGGTTATTCCGAGATCAACGGCATTGGCGACACTCTACGCTATAAATGGTTCCTGCTTTATTGGGGATCGCTTGCGGCTTTGTTCGCGATTGTCTCGATCTGGCTTTGGCGACGGGGAACGCAAGCGAGC
>CALLUH010000012.1 GCA_938011445.1 uncultured Hyphomonadaceae bacterium | reverse complement strand
CAGCTCTCAAACTGATCAAATAAGGAATGCACGCCCATGAGCACTGGTAAATCCAAACTTGACACGGGCCTCGTCCGCGAGCTGGCCGCTATTTTGCGCGACGCGGATTTGAGCGAGGTGGAGGTTGAACATGATGGCTTGCGTATCCGCGTGTCCAAACCCGCAGCGCCGGTGGCAACTTATGCCGTCGCGCCCCAAGCGCCCGCCGCGCCCGTGATTGCAAGCCCCTCGGGGCTGACCACCGAGACCGCCCCACCCGCCGATACATCTACCCCGCCTGCAAATGCCGTGACATCGCCGATGGTCGGCACAGTCTATTTCGCCGCTGAACCGGGCGCGGATCCATTTGTATCGGTTGGTGATAAGGTCAAGAAGGGCCAGACGCTGATGCTCGTCGAAGCGATGAAAACCTTCAACCCCGTCGAAGCGCCCCATGATGGCACCGTTACCTCAATCCTTGTCAGCGACGCGCAGCCGGTCGAATTTGGTGAGCCGCTGATCGCGCTAGAATAGGATCGCTTTTCCAATGATCGAGAAAGTCCTGATTGCGAATCGCGGCGAGATCGCCCTGCGCATCCATAGAGCTTGTAAAGAAATGGGGATCGCCACTGTGGTCGTCCATTCCGAGGCTGACGAGCAGTCCATGGCCGTCCGGCTTGCCGATGAGAGCGTTTGCATTGGCCCTGCCGCATCAGCCAAATCCTATCTGAAAAAGTCCGCAATCCTGACGGCGGCCGAGATAACCGGCGCGGACGCCATCCATCCGGGCTATGGCTTTCTGTCAGAGAACGCACAATTTGCCGAAATGGTTGCCGCCCACGGCATCGCCTTTATCGGCCCCACCGCCGAACACATCCGAACTATGGGCGACAAAATCGCTGCCAAACAGGCCATGATCGACGCCGGCGTCCCCGTTGTCCCAGGCTCTGAAGGCGGTGTCAGAACGCTTGGTGAAGCGCGCAAGGCTGCCAAGAAATGCGGCTATCCGGTCCTGATCAAAGCGGCTGCAGGCGGGGGCGGGCGCGGCATGCGCGTTGCCAAAACCGATAAAGACCTCGACACCGCCATGAAAGCGGCCAAGCAGGAAGCCAAAGCCGCTTTTGGCGACGACGCCGTTTATATCGAGAAATATCTCGAAAAGCCGCGTCATATCGAAATTCAGGTCATTGCCGACAGCCATGGCAATGTCGCCCATCTGTGGGAGCGCGATTGTTCACTTCAGCGCCGCCACCAGAAAGTCTTTGAGGAGGCGCCCTCCCCAGCGCTCAATCAGGCCCAGCGCGAAGATATCGGCATGATCGTCGCACGCGCTGTCTCGAGGCTTGGCTATCTTGGTGCCGGCACGATGGAGTTTCTTTACGAAGACGGCAACTTCTACTTCATCGAAATGAACACGCGCCTTCAAGTCGAACACCCGATCACGGAGATGATTACGGGCATTGACCTCGTGCGCGAGCAAATCCGCATTGCCAATGGTGCCAAGCTGTCCTTCGCACAGGATGAAGTGCTCCTCGTCGGCCATGCCATTGAATGCCGCTTAAACGCCGAGCATCCGGAAACTTTTGTTCCATCCCCCGGCCTAATTACCGACTTCCACGCCCCGGGCGGCCCCGGTGTCCGGCTCGACAGCGCCGCCTATGCGGGTTACAATATACCACCTCATTATGACAGTCTGATCGGGAAACTGATTGTCCACGGCCGAACCCGACGTGAATGCGTCATGCGCCTGCGCCGGGCTCTGGCCGAAATGATCATAGGCGGTGTCGAGACAACCTTGCCGCTGCATCGAAGACTGGCCGAAGAAAAAGACGTGATTGACGGGGATTATAATATCCACTGGCTCGAGCAATTCCTCGAGAGAACCTCCGACAAAACCTGAGAAAACAGCGAGACATGTCAAAAGGATTTGGAACAACTGAACTGCTAAACGCGTATCGGCGCGGGGTCTTCCCCATGGCCGACTCGCGCGACGATCCGAACCTGTTCCTGATTGATCCCGATGAACGCGCCACGCTGCCACTGGACGCCTTCCACATCCCGAAACGCTTGCGCCGCACGGTCAAGCAAATGCCTTATCGGGTTTCGGTCGATGAATGCTTTTCGCGCGTGATAGAGGGTTGCGCGCAGCCGACCGAAGGCCGGAATACAACCTGGATCAATTCCGCCATTGTCAATCTCTACAGTTCGCTTCACCGCAAAGGCTTTGCCCACTCGATAGAATGTTGGGAGGGCAAGGCGCTCGTCGGCGGGCTTTATGGGGTCTCTCTGGGCGCTGTATTTTTCGGCGAAAGCATGTTTTCGACCAGACGCGACGCGTCCAAGATCGCATTGGTCCATCTTGTCTCAAGGCTGATCGCTGGCGGATATCTGATGCTCGACGCCCAGTTCCATAATCCCCATCTTGACCAGTTTGGCCTACAGCGGATCGACCGGAAGTCCTTCAAATTCGCTTTGGCAGAAGCCTTAAAACATCATGGCGAGTTTTATTCGCCCGATGCGCCGGTCACCGGAACAGGCGTCGTGCAGCGGATCGTCCAGATGTCATAAACCGGATGCTCAAGCGCGCTCAGCCCAGGGCTGGACGCAAACATCCAGCCTGAAAATAGTCTTTCAGAATTTTCATCAAGACTGTCCTTACTTGCTTCGCGCGATGCAACATTTGCCTGGGTTGCCTTAACACTATCCACTTCGAGAAAGGCTGCCGATTCTGGCGGCAATTCGGGGGGCGTCTGGTGACAGGATTTCAAAGTGACCTGCAATGATCCAAAGACGATCGGTCGATCAACTGTTACGTCGATATCTGTCGAGCGTCCGGTAATCTTGTCGAGCGCGCGCAATGTGGCGGTGTCGAACCGGTCATACCGGATTTCCGGCAAGGCAGGCTCTTCGAGCAGGTCGTCAATGCCGTCTATGCCGTCCAAGCCATCAAGACCTCCAACTCCGTCGAGCGCTTCAAGCCCAGATGTATCCCCCTCGCCCGTCGGCACTTCTGACTGATCTTGCCCGATTGGCACCCGCGGTTCGACACTCTGCCCGATTGCAACACTGCCAAAAGCAAGGCTGCCAGCAAACAGCAAAATACAAACAAGAGAAGAGTCCACAGACAGCCTCATTCTGGCGTCTCCCCGGCCGAATCAGAGCCAAGCGATGAGGCGAACGATCCTACCAATGTCAAAAGATCAACGCTGCCACGCGTATAGAGGATCTCACCACTGCCATCTTGTGAGATGAGATCATAGCCCCCGCCCGGCTCCAGCGCGATAAACGAGCCGCCGAGCAAGCCCTCGGTCAGAATCCGCGCATCGGTATCATCTGGCAGCTCAAGCGATGCATCCACTGACAGGCGCAAGACCGCCTCTGCGCGCTCAAAATCAGCCTCGATGGCTTTGACCACACCAACTTTCACACCCGCAAGCCGCACGTCCGAGCCGCGGCTCAGCCCCGTAACATTGTTGAACCTGGCGGTCACATCATATGTGTCTGTTCCCGAAGTGCTCTCACGCCCATTGGCCATTGCAAACAGGAAGAAAAGGCCCGCCGCGACAATCACGGCAAATCCAATCAGGGTTTCAAAGACAGCTTCACGCATCCGGCTTCCAAGCCTCGTAATCTGCGCTATTGCCAGAGCGTTGTCCGGAATCGCGTAGGCTGCCCTGAGGAACATCCGCAAACAGAGTCCCGGTCATATTCGGCTTATGGTCGGTTTCCCAATCCTGCCGCTTGAGCGGTTCGATCGTCGGGGGGTTCTTGAATGTATGATGCAACCAGCCATGCCAATCAGCGGGTACTTTGGACGGCTCAGCGAGGCCTTTATAAAGCACATAGCGACGCTGGCGACCCTCGATCGACGCTTTGCGATCTTCGAAATAGCGGTTGCCATATTCGTCTTCGCCAATGAAATCGGACCGGCGCTTAATATCGTATAGTGCGCCAATCGTGGAGCCGTTCCACCAAGTAAACAGTCGTGCAAACATGATCAGATGATCCTCAGCTAGGGTTGGGGCGATCTTATGTCGAGAACAGGGCATAATCCAGAGTGAAACTGAGGACAATCATCCGCCCACAAGTTTCACGCCCAAGCCGCCATTGAAATTCTGGCCGAACCACGCCACGCTATGATCAGCGGCAATCAGCGAGTGCATTATGACACAGCCCTTCGAGAATATTGGCGAAATGCCACTATCAGACAAAGCCAGAGAGATTCTGTCGGACTCGATCGAATTGCGTCGGGTTACTCCGCCTATAACACTAGCAATGCTGACATCTATTTCGCTCTCGCAGCCAGGCCAGATAAAGCCCGATCCAGCCGCTGACGCCGCTCGCCTCGAACAGATGCAGCTTGATCAAGCCAATTTGCAAATCGAACTTGCGGGTCGATTGGGGCTGGCTGAAATGCTCGAGCGGCTCGGTCCATCGCCAAGCCAGGAAACGCTTGCGCAAGCCTTGGGTGCCGGATTACCCGAGGCCGTTATCGAAGAGGCGCTGCGCCATCCGGAGGGCCCTGCAAGTGTTGCCGCCCAATTGCGCGCCGCCGCCGCCGAGCCGGATGCTCGCCCTATTCCAGTATTTCGAAGCCCCGTCCCTGCGGAAAACCTGGCGGGCTTACGCGCCGCGCTCGCTGCTGGATGCACATTGGCCTTGGCTGACTTGTCCGCTCTGGCGTCGGAGGCTGCTAATTCTCGCGCAATGGCACTTTATCTGCCGGCCTTTGTAACGCCTGACGGCCTTGATATTGCTGGATTGTCCGCGCTGCTTCCTGTCTGCGCTGAGATTCTTGGTGATGAGGGCACACTAAACCTGACGGGTCTAGGTGCCGCGCTAATGGCTTTGGGGTTTGATTATGCTAGCGAAGACGCGGTATTGGCGGCCGACGCCCTGGTTCACCTCGTCAGAGCGGGCTTGTCAGGCAGTGCATTCCCCGCCGCCAAAGCGAAACACCTAGGTATTCGAGCCTTAAAATCCAGATCCAAACGCAGCCATTCCACATTGTTATGCGTGCCGCTGCGGCCCGAATGGCGTGACTGGCTCGGCGCCGAAAGCGAGGGAATTGCGCCCGTCTCGGTCTATCTCGGCGATGAGGCGGATCCGACCGACCTGGCCGATTGCGTGCGTCTTGGACTCGCGCGCAAAGCGCCCGATCAGCTCGGTAGACTGCTGACCAATCTGGCCAGGACAAATATCGACGACGCCATTCCCGGCTTAAGCGATGGCAAACTCAAAGACCGCGGCTTTTCGCAAGCAGCCATTGGGCGGGCAAAAGCGGCAATTGCAGAGGGCTTACCGCTAAACGCTGCCTTTTCACGGTGGGTGCTGGGCGATGATGTCATTCGCAGCGAGCTTGATTTGAACCCCGAGCAATATGACACCGATGGCCGCGCGCTCCTGTCCGCCATCGGATTCGCCAAACGCGATATTCAGCATGCCGAGGACGCAATTGATGCCCGGGCTGGCACGGCAATCAGTGAGGCACTCGAAGCGTCCGGATTTACGCCTGCACCCACGCTCGAGAGTCAGATTAAGCTCGCAGACGTGCTCGCACCGCACCTGACCGTCCCACCATTTTTGTGTCCCACAGATACTGATCTTGTAAAAGCTCTGAATGAACAGAAAACCTCGCGATTTGGGGTGATTGCGTCTGGTCAACGCAGCAGCACCAGCGATGCGATTACGGCTCGAATGAAACAGGCTCTTACACTTGCCCATGCATTCGCCGAACCAGACCCAGTCGTTTCGGGCAACACCAATTCGATAGAGGCATCCGCACAAAGAGCGACAGAAGAAGACCCGTCCCAGGGCAAGGCTGAGGCTACGAGCCGCACGCGTCTGCCAGACCGCCGCAAGGGTTATATCCAAAAATCCACCGTTGGCGGTCACAAAGTCTATCTTCACACGGGCGAGTTTGACGATGGCGCCTTAGGAGAAATTTTTATCGACATGCACAAGGAAGGGGCAGCCTTCCGCTCTTTGATGAACAATTTTGCCATCGCTATTTCGATTGGCCTGCAATATGGCGTCCCGCTTGACGAATTTGTCGATGCGTTTGTCTTCACACGTTTCGAGCCGGCTGGAGACGTAACCGGCAATGATCGGATCACCAAAGCAACTTCCATTCTCGACTATATCTTCCGCGAGCTTGCCGTATCCTATCTCGACCGAACCGATCTGGCAGAAATTGGCGCCGGCGTTACCCATGACGGGCTTGGACGCGGGCTCGAGGACGGCACACGTGCACCTACAGAATTGACCGTGGAAGCAGCCAAAGTTATCTCACGCGGCTTCTCGCGTGGACAATTGCCGGACAATATCGTCATCCTCGATAAAAAGCGCAACGAAATGGCTGAACAGGATCACGCCGCAGGCGAGGTGGAAACACCAGAATATATAGGCGAACCCTGCACAGAATGCGGCAGTTTTACACTCTATAAAGATGAGCACAGCGACGTTCATGCTATTTGCGACGCCTGCGGTGCTGAAAGCGGATTTAGTCAGTAACACGTACCATCAACATCCAAGCTGGCACCCAAATTGCGAGAATGACTAATATCTAATATCTGACCCGCCGGAGGCCTGTACCATGTTGAAACACTTTGCAGTTATGGCGACCGCTTTTGCACTGTTAGCTCCAGTATCCGCAGCCCAAAGCGCAGCAGACGTCGCAAAGGCAACCTCCGGCCACAGCTGCATTGACTGCAATCTGTTTCAAGTGGACCTGTCTTATAAAGATATCCAAGGTGTTTCTTTTGCCGGGGCGCGGCTTAGACAGTCAGACTTAACGATCGCGGTCATGGATCGGGTCAATTTCGAGCGCGCCAATCTGTCAATCGCGAATCTTTATGGCGCGCGTTTTTCAGGGGCAAGCTTCCGAAATGCAGACCTCTCACGTGCGATCCTCGTGGGCGCGTCTTTTGACGGCGCAAATTTTGAAGCCGCAAATCTGTCCGAAGCAAATATTTCCGGTGCTGAAATGGCCACAGCAGTTGGGCTCAGCCAATCCCAGCTCAATATGGCGTGTGGGGACCAATATACCAAACTTCCAACTGGGCTATCTGTGCAACACTGCCGATAAAAATAGCATTCATTACAGCAAGGTCATTTTCAAGCTGACCTCTGGCCGCTTAATGTCGAGCGATGACAAAGATAGCTTTCCATCTGAGATCGGCTTTGTTCGCGATCTCCCTATTTGTGCTTAGCCCACTTGGTGCTTTTGCAGATGGTGCCAGCCGTGTCACCTGGCAGCCGTCCTATTCAGGTTCTTGCGAAGACTGCTCCCTTATTGGTCGGCAAATGCCCTATTCCGAATTAACCGGCGCACGTTATGGCGGCGCAGATCTAAGCCACGCCTCACTGTTCGGATCCAAAGCAACAAATGCCGAGTTCCCGGCAGTGACAGGTCGCTACACCGATTTCAGCCAAGCAAAGCTAAACAATGCGAATCTCGAAACCTCAATTCTGACAAATGCTCGCTTCAATGGCGCAGAGGCCAACGGCGCAAACTTTTCAGGTGCACAGCTCGATTTCAGCACTTTGACAAATACCAAACTAATCGGCGCAAATCTGACGGGTGTTTCCGCAACCCACATCAAGGCTTCCGAGGCTGACTTTTCCGCTGCGAGTGCGTCAAGTGCGGTGTTCGATTATGCCGATTTACGCAATACCAATTTTGATGGTGCCCAGCTTCAGGGTGCAAGCTTCATCGAGGCTGACATTGCAGGCGCACGGTTCCGCGATGCACGGCTTGGAGCCGTAGACCTGATCCGGGCAAAGAATGTTGATCAAGCGGACTTTACGGGAGCATGCCGGTCATCCGCTTCGCAATTGCCGAGCGGTCTAAACCTTCGGCTTTGCGCAACCAACTAGATAAGCCACGCTCGCTGAATGGCCGATTCAATATGTTTGCCAAGCTAGCACGCCGATTCTAAAGGCCCCTCGCTAAGCATCACTCATCAACGCCGCAGAACAATGTATCAACAAGTTTTGCACTCGTTTCGACGCAGGACGGTATCATTTCGACAGGGCGCTTAGACTCGGAGACATAAGGTCCTCGAACAAATTCGCCGACGCCGCGCAATTTTGGCACAGGCATTTGTTCTACAATGGATTATGTGGTCAACTTAGATAGTGCTGCGGTCAACATCCCCGCCGCAACGGAGCGGATATGCCGACATCATCGTCTGAAACAAACGGAACAACTGCCAGCCTACCGAGGCGAAATCCGGTTCTGTTGGCAAGCGCGGGAGCGGTCGTTCTTTTCTCCGGATTAACACTCCTGTTTCCTGCCGCAGCCGGCTCCATGCTGACGTCAGCGAAGAGTTGGGCACTTGCCGAGTTTGACTGGCTGTTTGCTGCGACACCCGTCATCGTGCTTACGGTTTGTCTGGCTCTGGCGATGTCTCCACTTGGGCGCACCCGGCTTGGCGGATCCGAGGCACGGCCGGATTTTCGCCTGCATTCATGGATTGCAATGCTGTTTGCAGCCGGCGTTGGCATCGGCTTCATGTTCTATGGAGCCGCAGAGCCTCTGGCTTATTATACGGACTGGTTTGGCATGCCTCTGGGTGCGGAGCCCGGTTCCCCCGAGGCCCGGCGATTGGCATTCAGCGCGACCATTTTCCACTGGGGCATTGCCCCTTGGGCCATCTACGCCATTATGGGCCTCTCCCTTGGTTTTTTTGCATATAATCAGGGGCTTCCTCTTACGATCCGGTCAGCCTTTCATCCACTTCTTGGTGAACGCATTTGGGGGTGGCCCGGACACCTTATTGATACTTTTGCCGTTATCTCAACCGTATTTGGACTGGCAACAACGATTGGAATTGGCGCAACGCAGGCGGCAAGTGGGTTATCATTTCTTTTCGGCTTTGGCCCAAGCCTGATGATGGAAATCGGTGTCATCGTAATTGTCTCTGGCCTTGCGATCTTGTCAGTCACGCGCGGCATCGACCGGGGGGTCAAATGGTTAAGCAATGTAAACATGCTTCTTGCAATCGCGCTGCTTTTCTTTGTCATCATCGCGGGACCAACTCTGGTAATCCTTGCCGGTTTTGTGAGCCATTTGACCGGGCATCTGGCGGACACACCCCGTCTTTTGAACTGGATTGGCCGTACCGACACAGCCTGGTTTCATGACTGGACCATCTTCTACTGGGCCTGGTGGATTTCCTGGTCGCCTTTTGTCGGCATGTTTATCGCACGAATATCCAAAGGCCGGACGGTTCGCGAGTACCTTACCGTCGTCATTATTGTTCCTTTCATCATTGCGGTCATCTGGTTCACTGCTTTTGGTGAAACAGCACTGGGGCAATTTGAATCAGCAACCGGTGGCCTTGCGTCCGGGATTGACAGCGCCTCTCTCACTCTCTTTCAGATGCTGGACAGTTTGCCGGTTTCAGAAGTGACATCCACGGTCGCCATGGTGCTCCTCATTGTCTTTATCGTAACATCAGCTGATTCAGGCGCGCTTGTGGTCGAGACAATTACAACCAGTGGCAAAATGAACCGGACGCGTCATCTGCGCGTTTTCTGGGTCGCTATGCTGGGCCTCACCGCATCAGCACTACTCTACGGAGGCGGAGCAACGGCGCTGGAGACTCTTCAGGCAGGAACCATTGTTGCTGCGCTCCCGTTCACTTTCATCGTCCTTGCAAGCACTATGAGCCTCATCCTCGCAATGCGGCGCAGCGCCAAGGAAATCGACACATCGCAAAGCAAGAAGCCTTCGACAATTAGCCAACAGAATTAGGGGAGATCTACAGTTCAATAAGGCGAAGATTATGGCCAAATCATTCCATCTTGACACCAAAATTACATTCAGTGCATGCTCGATTTATTGACGGTTTATCCGTTTTACGAAACAGAAAACAATGACGGTAAAGAGGTTGGTATCCAATGGTAGCAAACACCAATTTCAGCATTTCCGATATAAAAATTGATCCTGACAATGGCAGCGTGCTCCTGCGCACTTCGGGCGAACATCACGCGGTCCTGCATCCACTCTGGCTTCGTGAACGGGCCGCCGGCCCTGACGTTCGTGACCCGATAAACAATCAGCGCCTTTACGAGCCGGCAGAACTTGCCCCGAACTTGCAGGTGACCGGGGCCAAAACGACAGTTTCGGGCGACATCGCGCTTGAATTCAGCAATGGCGACAAATGTTGCGTCGAACTTCTGGACATAGCCATCGAACTTGGCTGGTGCGATGACCCGCAAGCGCCGCCTTCTCCCAAACCGTGGGATTCGAGCCTGAACCCCCGCCCCGAAGCGCTCTGGAGCGATCTTGATAATCCTGAAACACTTCGTGGACTGCTTGCCAGCTTTCATCAGAACGGGTTCTGCATTATTCGGCAAACACCGACCGAGCCGGGGTCCCTGATCGGTATTGCGCAGCGCTTTGGATATATTCGCGAGACGCATTTCGGTACGCTGTTTGATGTCGTAACAAAACAACACGCCAGCGATCTGGCTTATACAAGTTTCGCACTCGCAGCACACACCGATAATCCCTACCGGCAACCAATCCCGGGCATCCAGTTCCTTCATTGCCTGGAAAACAGCACTACCGGCGGCTTATCAACACTTGTTGATGGATTTGCCCTCGTGCGCCGCCTCGAAGTCGAAGCGCCTGAACAGGTGCAAATTCTATCGCAAACGCCCGTACGGTTTCGGTACGAATCAGATGGCGCGATCCTGCAAAATTATGGCCCGCTGATAGAATATGACATGTCAGGCCAGCTGGCACGGGTCCGCCTAAGTTCGCGGCTCGACTTTCCGCCACCGCTGGAACCGGAAGCACTCGACATATTTTATGCCGGGCGACGACGGCTCCAACAGCTTGCCGGTGATCCGGACTTTGAAATTCGTTATACATTCGAGCCAGGTATGCTGTTGATGATGGACAATTATCGTACGCTTCACGGGCGGACAGCCTTCAGCCAATCTTCGGGTCGGCGTCATTTGCAAGGCTGCTATATTGATCATGATGGACCAAATGCGCTCTATCGCATGCTCGTTCGCGATGGCGAAGCGTCAGTGGGCCGAAACGTGGCATAGCCGGACAACAAACGCGCAAAGGGAAGAAACACAGTGACGAACCAACACGATAAGGTTTCCTTTCGTCAAATGAAGGATGGAACTGTCGAGGACTATCAACTTCTTGAACACTTCGAAGATCAGTATGCTGCCGAATTGCCGGACCGCATACTTGCGCGATTGGAACAGTTGAAATCCGGCATATCCGGTTATCAGGTGACGCGGCTAGAACATTCATTGCAAACGGCCACACGCGCAATGCGCGATGGCGCAGATGTGGATTGGATCATTGCAGCACTTCTACATGATATTGGCGATGACCTCGCACCGAGCAATCATGACACATTGGCCGCGAGCATTCTGGCGCCATATGTGCGCGAGGAGTGCACCTGGGCGGTGCGCCATCATGGAATTTTCCAGTTTGCTTATTATGGTGACAAAGTAGGCAAAGATCCCGAAGCCCGCCAGAAATTTGCCGATCATCCTTATTATGCGGCTACGGTAGCGTTCTGCGAGCGCTGGGACCAGACGTCATTCGATCCGGACTATGCCAGCAACCCTCT
>CALLUH010000011.1 GCA_938011445.1 uncultured Hyphomonadaceae bacterium | reverse complement strand
GAATGAGAAGAATGAGAGGAAAAAGCTGGTGGCCGTGAATGCGATCGACAGACCGAAAACGATCTTCAGGAGATTGCGCATACCGCTACCCATGTCGCCAAAGGCAATCCCAAGTCCGGTCACAACTATGGCAATAACGCCAATACCTTTGGCCACGTCCCCTTCAATTGAGGTGACGATTTGCTGGATCGGCCCTTCCCACGGCATACCCGAACCGGCTGCGAATGCTTCTCCTGAGAACAGCAAAAATAGCAAAAACGTGAGCACAACGTAATGCAGGGATCGGATTGTATGGTAGGTAAGAGACATAGTTAGGCTCCGTTTTTTGATGATGATTGAAGAGAGAGAATGTTTGTCGGTGCGTCCGCGACATCGCAGGTGGCGTATCCTTGTCTGCTGTCTTCGATGCCGGTGACATGTCGGATGGATTCAATGCGCCGTGTGTTGCCGCGCCCGGAAATAAAAACCACAAGGTCAATGGCTTGCGCGATCAAAGTGCGCGGAATGTTTGCCGCGACTTCACCGACCAATTGTTCAAGGCGGTAAAGCCCGCCAATGGCGTCATTGGCGTGAATGGTGCTGATCCCGCCCGGATGTCCGGTGTTCCACGCTTTCAGCATGTCTAAGGCTTCTGGACCGCGCACTTCTCCAACCACGATCCGGTCTGGCCGCAGCCGCAAGGTCGATTTCACAAGGTCAGCCATAGAAACGTGAGGAAGGCGCGTGCGCAGGGCGACTTGATCTGGCGTGGCGCACTGCAATTCGCGGGTATCTTCGATGATGAGAACCCGGTCGCCCGTTTCTGCGACCTCATTCAATAGCGCATTGGCAAGTGTTGTTTTGCCTGAGCCTGTGCCGCCAACTATCAGGACATTCTTTCGTTCGCGCACGGCAGCTTGAAGGTGTTGACGTTGAACCGCTGACAGCGTTTTTGCGCTCACATAGTCGTCGAGCGAGAAAATTTTGGCGGCAGCTTTGCGGATTGAGAAGCAAGGCGCTGTTGTCACCGGAGGTAAGACACCCTCGAAGCGTTCACCTGCGCCGGGCAGCTCTGCGCTCACAATTGGTGTTATTGCTGTAACCTCAGCTCCAATATGGCTGGCGACCAACCGTATGATCCGCTCGCCCTTTTCGGGAGACAAACGGGTCTCAGTGCATTGACGACCTGTTCCGTGGCGATCGAGCCAAAGCCAACCGTCGGGGTTGACCATGATCTCGACGACCGCAGGATCGGCTAGAGCGGATTGAATGGTCTCGCCCATTGCCGTTTTGAGCATAGACTGGGTGCGCAGAAGAGATTCTTGATTACGCTGTGGCATCCGCATCCTCCGTTTTTGCAGGACGCTCCGGCCTTGGCTCATGCAGGCGAGCTAACTCATCTTCGGTGAAAAATTTAGAGCCATCCGCAAGCTGATCTTCCATCCTGTTAAACAGAATGGGTTCGCCGTCTTGGAGTATGGATTGCAAGCTGTTCAAATAGGTTTCGAAGCGCGCATGACCTTCGGCTTGTGCGGCTTTGCGGTCGGCTTCCGACACCTGCGGAATGACGGTAAGAAAATAACGAACGAATAAGGCAAACGCTTCTGCTGCAATGATCTGCTTGCGCTCTAGCCCTTCGATCTGACGAGACAGCCGGTCGAGACGCCGGATGAGCGCAGCATCGCGTTTGTCATCGTGCTCATGGCTGAAGAACACAGCCAATGCTTGATTTACGATGTCGGATTCCGTGCGTCCCGGTTTGAGTTTTGCGGCCTGTAGGTGAGCAAATACCGAGGGCTTCAAATAAGGGTGAATGCGGGGGTTTGATGACGCCATGCTTAGAAATCCAACAGGTCAAAATCGGGCGTGCCGCGATCCAGCCCATAAGTTTTGTTTGCGATGGTGGCGCGGCGTGCGAGATCGGCTGCGCGTTTCGCTGCAACTTCGTCAGCGTCATCTGGCTCGACGGTTTGTTCGTGCTCGACAGGTTTGTTTGTTTCTTGCTGCGGAGGGTCGATTTCGCGCTTGAGGTCTTTGCCGCCATCATTCCCGCTGGCAGTGGCTTCATCCAATTTGTCAAACAAGCGATCATCGACTGCTCGGGTATCTTGACCCCAATCATCCAGGCGTGAGGGAGGACGGTCGCCATATGGATGATCGGGGCCTGTCAGCGCGGGTGGGGATAAAACGCGGCTGACAAAATTTTGGTCCTCAAAGTAGCGCAGCTTCTTTGCGCGGACTGGCGAAGAACCAGAGACAAGAATGATCTCATCATCTGGCGGGAGTTGCATGATCTCGCCGGGGGTTAGGAGTTGTCGGGCGGACTCTTGACGCGAGACCATGACGTGACCGAGCCACGGAGCCAGCCTGTGGCCTGCATAGTTACGCATCGCGCGCATCTCGGTCATTGATCCGAGAGCATCGGAAATACGTTTGGCTGTTCTCTCGTCATTGGTCGCAAAGGCGACGCGCACATGACAGTTATCGAGAATGGAATTGTTCGGACCGTAGGCTTTCTCAATCTGATTGAGCGATTGCGCAATCAAGAAGGCCCGCAATCCATACCCCGCCATGAATGCGAGCGCGCTTTCAAAGAAGTCGAGCCGTCCAAGTGCCGGAAACTCGTCAAGCATCAGCAAGACGCGGCGGCGCTTCTCTGTGGCAGCTTCATCATCCAGCTTTTCTGTTAGGCGACGGCCAATCTGATTGAGGATTAGTCGGACAAGTGGCTTAGTGCGTGATATATCAGAAGGCGGAACAACCAGATATAGTGAGATTGGCTTTTCGCCTTCGATCAGGTCGGCAATGCGCCAATCGCAGGAAGAGGTCACCTCGGCCACCGTTGGGTCACGGTAAAGCCCCAAGAAACTCATCGCCGTTGACAGGACGCCTGAGCGCTCATTTTCAGACTTGTTCAAGAGTTCACGCGCTGCTTGCGCGACAACTGGATGAGTTTGGGGGTCACCCCCTTCGGGGCCGAGGTGGTTGGTACTCATCATCACCCATAAGGTGCGCTCAAAAGAGCGACTGGGATCAGATAAGAAACTGGCGACGCGAGCGAGCGTCTTTTCTCTCTCTGCATAAAGAACGTGAAGGATTGCGCCGACTAAAAGAGCATGGCCGGTTTTTTCCCAATGGTTGCGGCGTTCCAAAGCCCCTTCGGGATCGACCAGAATGTCAGCAATGTTCTGGACATCGCGGACTTCGTTTCGGCCTTTGCGCACCTCCAGAAGTGGATTGTATTTTGCACTGAGGGGATCGGTTGGATTGAACAGAAGACAATGAGAGAAGGTCGAACGCCAGCCCGCCGTCAATTGCCAGTTCTCACCTTTAATATCGTGAATGACGGCGCTTTCGCCCCAGCTCAAAAGCGTTGGCACGACCAGTCCCACACCTTTGCCCGAACGTGTCGGCGCAAAGGCCATAATGTGTTCTGGTCCAGAATGACGAATGTAAGTGCTTTTGAGCTTACCAAGGAACACACCTGTTCTGGTGAGCAGGCCAGCGCGTTTCATCGTGCGCTTTGTGGCCCACTCCGACGATCCGAAAGTGGTTAGCTTTTTGGCGCGGCGTCCACGCCAAACGGATAGCAAGGCGGCGATGATGATACTGGCGAAGGTGGCCCCGACAACAATTTTGCCACCTGTTCTGAAAATCTCAGGCGCGTAAGCGTGAAAGGCATACCACCATTCGAAGAGACGCCACGGATAGTAGATGGGGATGTCGAAAACATGGAACCATGCCGTTCCGAGATAAGGGTCATAGCTAAACTGTGCGGCGACCCAT
>CALLUH010000010.1 GCA_938011445.1 uncultured Hyphomonadaceae bacterium | reverse complement strand
CGGCGAGCCTACGCGTTCTTGCGCGGCTCTTTCCAGCGTTTTGAGCTTCCTCCGGTCCGTTCTGCCTGAGCGTTTCCGGGGCGGTTGCGTCTTCGGCGTCAGGGTCTAGCCCTGCTCTCTCCCCGAGGAAGTTTTGATAAGCTTTGCAATTAGCGCCGAATCGCGCACGCGGCAAGTAGAAATGCGGGGCGGGCTTGCGGGGCACGCGGACTGCTCCGCTCGGGAGCCTCCATCGACATCCAGCACGAGTTCAACGACTAAGTTCAACTAGAATGGCATTTCATCGTCCAGATCTTGTGAAAAGCCCTGCAACCCCTCTTTTTTCTTAGGAGCCGGCAATTGTTTTGGGGTTTCAGGGGCAGGCAACGACCTTAGATATTCTTTTGCTTGAGACACCAAATCAAATATTTTCTCAAACTTCTCAGTCAAATTGGCAAAATCTTTTAGTTCCCGCTTCGACATTACATAAACTGAAGTAAGCGCATCAAGGCGTGTTCGATCCCTGTCCACTTCAACTGCAAATGCGTTGAGTCTATTGCAAAGTGCATCCCGTTTTTGTTGTGACAGATCAGCGTTCGCGATCAAATCTCTAATATCATTTATGTTCTTGTTTATCCGCTTCTTTTGAGCTGGAGTCAGAACATAAACGGGAGCCTCGCCTCTTTTAAACTTTCGGTTTTGAGAAAGCGAAACTCTAATGGACCGCAAGCGTGCTCTATTTTTTATTTCGCCAAATCTCTGCCAGAATTGAGGGCCTTCAAGGCCAACAAGTGTATCCACTCGCACGCCCAGATCAAATTCGTATTCTTCGCAAAATGCAGCAAGGTGAATGACGTAAAGCTTCTCAAAGTAGTCTCCAGACTCCTCGTGAGTCTGCTCTAGGAATTTCGTTCTAAGTCGATCCTCATAGACAACGAAAGCCTCCTCTGAATCTGCCGGCAAATCAAAAAGACTCAGTGAATCTTCCATGCAACTTTATACCCCTCAGTCGAACTGTTCCACTGACTTATTTAGGTTTGCAATGAATAGATTCAAGGTTTTATATGAAAAAGCTACATCCGCTCCGGTGCCTCGATTCCGATGAGGTCCAGCCCGATATTGAGCTGGGTGGCAACCGCTTGGCAGAGGGCGATGCGGGAGGCGCGTTTGGCAGGGTCTTCTTCGCTTGCGATTTTGTGGGCGCCGTAAAAGGCGGCAAACCCTTGCGCGAGCGTGTAGACGTGTTCGCACAATATATGCGGCATGCGCTTGTCGCGGGTCTGCTGGAGGGCGTGGGAGAAGCCGTCAAGGGTGAGCACAAGGCTGCGTTCGGCGTCGCTTTCAATGCGGATGTCGCCGGCTGTGTTGCCCTCGTCTTCGGCTTTGCGCAGAAGGGATTTGATGCGCACAGCCTGATAGAGCAGATAGGGGCCGGTCTTGCCTTCAAAGCTGGTAAAGCGGTCCAGATCGAAGACGTAATTCGTGGTGCGGGTGTTTTGCAAATCGGCAAAGCGTAAGGCGGCCCGGGCAACAAGTTCGCCAATGCGGGCGCGTTCCTCAGGGCCGATGTCAGCGGAAAGCCTGCCGCCTTCCTCGATCTTTTTATTGGCTTCGTCGAGCGCCATAGATGTCAGGTCGCCAAGCTTGAGCGTGCCGCCCTCGCGGGTCTTGAACGGTTTGCCATCCTTGCCATTGACGGTGCCGAAGCCGAGATGTTCGAGCCGGTCCTCATTGATGTAGCCGACGATTTGGGCCGCGCGGAAGACCTGCTC
The DNA here is from genome assembly GCA_938011445.1 of uncultured Hyphomonadaceae bacterium. GTDB lineage: Bacteria > Pseudomonadota > Alphaproteobacteria > Caulobacterales > Hyphomonadaceae > CALLCD01. The sequence goes on along the minus strand of CALLUH010000010.1, from coordinate 1,117 downwards.
GAAATGGAGCGCCTGACGCTGATCGACGACATAGAGCATGCGGTCTGGCTTATAGGTCTGCACACGGTCGAGGATGGTGGCGAGGTCCGAGCTGTGATAATTGCTCGCTCCGCGCGAATTGAGCAGCATGAAGGGCGGATAGTCTTTCGTGTCGCCCTCGCGCTCGACGGGGATGATCCATGCGCCATCGTCTTGTATGGTCAGCCCGCGTGCCTTGATGTCGGCAACCATATCGGGGATGAAGGGCTCGGCATCTTTCTCCCCGAGCCAGAGGTCGAATGTGACGCCGAGAAAGCCGTAATCTTGCTTGAGCGCTGCGACGGACACATCGACAAAATGCTGGAGCAGAGCGCGGTAGCCAGCGCGGCCTGCCTGCATTTCCGCAACAGCTTGCTGGGAGCGCTGATTGCGGGCGGGGTCGTCTTTGGCTTTGACGGAGGCTTGCGGATATAGGCGCGAGAGATCGTCGATGGTAACGGGCAACTGGCTTGGGAACGGGCCGGAATTTGCGGCGTCGAAATACGGCAAATCGGGCTGCTCATCCTCCAGCTCGGTGATCAGGTGGCCCATTTGCAGGCCCCAATCACCCATATGGATGTCGGAGGTCACGGTGTCGCCGAGGAAGCGGAAGACGCGCTGGAGCGTGTCACCAATAACGGCGGTGCGCAAATGGCCGACATGCATGGGCTTTGCGACATTTGCACCGCCAAAATCGAGGATCAGATTTTGCGGATCGGACGCTTTGGATGCGCCGGCCATATCGGTGTCGGCGCGGATCGCGGTGGCGGTCTTTGCCAGCGCTTCATCGCTAACGCGGATGTTCAGAAAGCCCGGACCTGCAATTTCGACCGAGGCGATTGGCCCCTGCCCTGCGACGGCTTCGGCGATTCCGGTGGCGATTTCGCGTGGGTTTCGCTTGGCCGCTTTGGCCCCCGCAAGCGCTCCATTGCACTGGAAATCGGCCATGTCGGGCTTGTCCGACCGGCGCACCTCACCAAGCTTTGCGTCAAGACCCACCGCCTCGAAGGCGCGCGCAAATATCGCGCCAAGCTCATTGCCTAGATCACCCATCGGCCCTGTCTCCAATATTTTCTCTTAGGCTTATTGGCCTGCATCA
>CALLUH010000009.1 GCA_938011445.1 uncultured Hyphomonadaceae bacterium | reverse complement strand
CGTGCAGAAGAAATCTGCGACCCCGAGCAAGGATGATATGCTGCTCTATTACAGGCAGATGTCGCTGATCCGGCGTTTCGAAGAGAAGGCTGGCCAGCTCTATGGCATGGGCGAAATTGCCGGCTTCTGTCACCTTTACATCGGGCAGGAAGCGGTTGTAACCGGCGTTCAGGCGGCGATGATCGAGGGCGATCAGGTGATCACCGGCTACAGGGACCATGGCCATATGCTCGCTTGCGGACTTGATCCGAAAGGCGTCATGGCCGAGCTGACCGGACGTTCGGGCGGCCTTTCGCGTGGCAAGGGCGGCTCAATGCATATGTTCTCGCGCGAGAAGAACTTCTTTGGTGGACACGGCATTGTCGGTGCGCAAGTGCCCATCGGCACCGGCCTCGCTTTCGCCAACAAATATAAGGAAAACGGCAATGTTAGCCTTGCCTATTTTGGCGACGGCGCTGCCAATCAGGGCCAGGTCTATGAGGCGTTCAATATGGCCTCGCTCTGGGATTTGCCCGTTGTCTACATCATCGAGAACAATCAATACGCCATGGGAACCAGCGTCGAGCGGGCGTCTGCCGAAGTCGAACTGTTCAAGCGCGGCATCAGCTTCGAGATTAAAGGCGAGCTTGTGGACGGCATGGATGTCTTCGCCGTGCGCGAGGCTGCCAAGAAGGCCATCAAACATGCCCGAACCGGCAAAGGGCCATACATATTGGAAATGAGCACCTATCGCTATCGTGGACACTCCATGTCCGATCCGGCCAAATACAGAAAGCGCGAAGAGGTCGATGATGTCCGCTCCCACCGCGATCCGATTGAAGGCATCAAGGCCCAGATTGTTGATGCCGGACATGCTGACGAAGCTGAACTGAAAGCCATCGACAAAGAGATCAAAGCCACGGTTAAGGACGCAGCCGATTTCGCACTCGAAAGCCCTGAACCCGATGCGGCGGAGCTTTGGACCGATGTGCTCAAGGAGGTCGTGTAAATGTCCGTAGATATTCTCATGCCCGCGCTCAGCCCGACCATGGAAGAAGGCACGCTTGCCAAATGGCTCAAAGCCGAAGGTGACACTGTCTCGTCCGGCGACATCATTGCCGAGATTGAGACCGACAAGGCGACGATGGAAGTCGAAGCCGTCGATGAAGGCGTGCTGGCGAAAATTCTCGTCCCCGAGGGCACAGAGGGCGTTGCCGTCAATGCCGTGATCGCCGTGCTCGCCGAAGAAGGCGAAGACGCTGGCTCTGTCGAAGCCTCATCCGCTGGGCCCGCCGCAGCCCCAGCGCCCATGCCAGCGGAGGCCATGTCAGACCCCAATCCACGCGCCGAAGCTGCGCCCGCGCCGATGGGGCATAATTCGGCCGCCATGATGGACCCCGCGATTCCCGAAGGCACGAGCTTCACCGAAACCACCGTCCGCGATGCTTTGCGCGACGCCATGGCCGAAGAAATGCGCCGCGACGAGGCCGTGTTTGTGATAGGCGAGGAAGTCGCCGAATATCAGGGGGCGTACAAAGTCACCCGCGAGCTGCTCCAAGAGTTCGGCCCGCGCCGTGTCGTCGATACGCCGATCACAGAGCATGGCTTTGCCGGCCTCGGCGTTGGCGCAGCTTTTGGTGGCCTTAAGCCCGTTGTCGAGTTTATGACGTTTAACTTCGCCATGCAGGCAATTGACCACATCATCAATTCTGCTGCCAAAACGCTCTACATGTCTGGCGGGCAAATGGGCTGCCCCATCGTGTTCCGTGGCCCGAACGCCGCCGCCTCCCGCGTGGGCGCGCAGCACTCTCAAGACTATGCCTCATGGTATGGCCATGTGCCTGGCCTTAAAGTCGTCGCGCCTTATGACGCCGCCAACGCCAAGGCGCTGCTCAAAGCCTCGATCCGCGACCCGAACCCTGTCGTCTTCCTTGAGCATGAACTGCTCTATGGCAACACGTTCGATGTGCCCGATCTGGAAGATTATGTCCTGCCCATCGGCAAAGCGGCGGTCAAACGCGAGGGCACGGACGTTACCCTTGTCGGCTATTCGCGCATGGTCGGCTTTGCCCTCGAAGCGGCTGAAAAGCTTGCCGCCGAAGGCATCTCCGCCGAAGTCGTCGATCTGCGCACCATCCGCCCAATGGACACGGATACCGTGGTCGAGAGCGTGAAGAAAACCTCGCGTATGGTCACTTGCGAAGAAGGCTGGCGCTTTATGGGCGTCGGCGCCGAGCTTTGCGCCACGGTCACAAATGAGGCGTTCGACTATCTCGACGCCCCGCCCGCCCGCGTCTGCCAAAAGGATGTCCCGCTACCCTATGCGGGCAATCTCGAAGCGATGAGCCTTCCGAATACGGATGATATTGTCGCGGCGGCTAAAGCTGTTTGTGAGGGGATGTAAGTCATGCCAATTAACATCACAATGCCCGCGCTTAGCCCGACCATGGAAGAGGGCACGCTTGCCAAATGGCTCGTCAAAGAGGGCGATGAGGTTAGCTCCGGCGATTTGATTGCCGAGATAGAAACCGATAAGGCGACGATGGAAGTCGAAGCCGTAGACGAAGGCGTCATTGCCAAGCTGCTCGTCGATGAAGGCACTGAAGGCGTCGCAGTAAACGCCGTGATCGCTGTGCTGGCCGAAGATGGTGAAGATGCCAGCGCCCTCGAGGCTGCGCCCGCTGCTGCTACGCCTGAACCTGCACCGGCAACACCAGCGCCAAAGCCCGAAACGTCCGCGTCCCCTGCGAAGGCAGGGGCGGCTCCGGAAACTCCACAAAAACTTGCCTCGACCCCCATGCTTGGTGCGCGCATCAAGGCCAGTCCGCTGGCCAAACGCATTGCAGCGCTTAAAGGCATTGATCTCTCTGCGCTGACCGGCTCCGGCCCGCATGGCCGCATCGTCAAAAAGGATGTCGAGAACGCCAAGCCCGGCACAGCCCTAGCGACGAGAACCGCCGCTTCCCCTTCGAAGGCAGGGACCGCGAGCCCCGATGGCCTGATCCTGCCGCAACTGCTCGACGACCGCGTCTATGACCCTGAAAGCTATGAGCTTGTCCCGCTTGATGGGGTGCGCCGTGTCGTGGCCCGCCGCCTGACCGAGAGCTTCATGCAAGTGCCGCACTTCCCGCTAACCGTGGATTTGCGGCTCGACAAATTGCTCGCCGCCCGCAAAGGCATCAATGCCGCCGCGCGCGAGGGGATCAAAATCTCCGTCAATGACATGCTGATCAAAGCGTCCGCACTATCATTGATGGATGAGCCGGATTGCAATGCGTCCTATACGGATGATGGTATCGCTTATCATAATGGCGCGCATATCTCCGTCGCCGTCGCGATTGATGGCGGCTTGATTACGCCGGTGGTTCGCAATGCGCATCTCAAGGGTCTCGCGGAAATCTCTGCCGAGATGAAAGACTTGGCGAGCCGTGCCCGCGACCGCAAGCTCAAGCCGCAGGAATATATGGGCGGCACGTTCAGCCTTTCCAATCTCGGCATGTTCGGCATCTCCAATTTCGGCTCGATCATCAACCCGCCCGAAGGCATGATTATGTCAGTCGGCGCTGGCGCGAAACAGCCCGTCGTCGGTGAGAATGACCAGCTCGAAGTGGCCACTGTCATGAGCGTAACGCTCACCTGCGACCACCGCGTCATCGGCGGCGCAGAGGGCGCCAAATGGCTCCAGGCTTTCAAGCGCTATGTCGAACAGCCTGAGGCGATGTTGCTGTAACGGAACACACCAGCCTCATCCTGAGCGAAGTCGAAGGATGGGGCGTGCGGCCCGCCCGCATGGTTCGACTTCGCTCACCATGAGGGCTAGTTTGCAAAGGTGCCGCCACGGTAGAAAGATTAGGACACTGACTATGACTGACACAAATTTCGATCTCATCGTCATCGGCTCGGGCCCGGGCGGTTACGTCACGGCCATTCGCGGTAGCCAGCTTGGCATGAAAGTCGCCGTCGTCGAGCGCGCCGAAATTGGCGGTGTGTGCCTGAACTGGGGCTGTATTCCGACCAAGGCGCTTCTTCGCTCTGCCGAGGTGATGCATCTGATGAAGCATGCGACAGACTTCGGCCTCAAAGCCATCAAACCGGAAGTTGATCTTAAGGCCGTGGTTAAGCGTTCGCGCGGTGTCGCAGCGCAATTGTCCGGCGGCGTAAAATTCCTGATGAAGAAAAACAAGATCACCGTACTCGAAGGCGAAGCGCGGCTGGAGAAGGGTCTGCCCGCCCCGAAAGTCATCGTCAAAGCCAACAAGGATGGCAAGGACACAAGCTATCAGGCCAAGCACGTTATCCTCGCCACGGGCGCTCGCGCGCGCGCCATTCCCCAAGCTGGTCTTGAGCCAGATGGCAAACTGATCTGGACATACAAAGAAGCCATGGTGCCGGATATGATGCCGAAAAAACTCCTCGTCATCGGCTCTGGGGCAATCGGGATCGAGTTTGCGAGCTTCTATAATGAGCTTGGCGCAGAGGTTACAGTCGTTGAGGCAGTTGATCGCATCCTGCCCGCCGAAGACGAAGAAATCTCTGCCATGGCGGAGAAGGCGTTCAAGAAGCAGGGGCTCA
>CALLUH010000008.1 GCA_938011445.1 uncultured Hyphomonadaceae bacterium | reverse complement strand
TCTGCAAGCCGCGCCTCATTGGCATGCTTATACGCTTCAAACACAGCCAGCGCTTCGGCATTGGCCGTCTTCACATTTCGGCCCTTGGCCATTTTGGTTTCCTTAGTCATATCAGTCCTTTTCCCTGAGATAGAGTCTCCCCGTCATCTCCCCCAATGAACCGAGGGATATGCTTGTCTCGCGCAATGAAGCGGGGCCTTCATTGGCCGTTCTGTTAAATGTCCGTATGCGCTCCGATCAGCGCAAATCTCGCCGCAGGCTGCATCGGCTCGGCCACAAGCGACAGCTCGACCAGCTCAATATCAGTCAGCTCCCGCCCGCCGCGCGCCCTTCGTGTCCACATCAAGGGCCGAAACCCGATCGAGAGCCCATCGAGCCCCTCGCGTACCAAAGCCCGCGCGCTGTCCGCCTCAATCAGTCCACGCGCAAAAAGCCCGCGCCCATCCTCGCGCAGCTTCAGCCAACGCCCGACCAGCGCCCCGCCCCGATGCTGAAGCAGCATGGGCGGTGTCTGCCCGCTCGAAAGCCAACGCGAAAACGCCCCACCGCGTACCACATCGCCTGCCAGATCCGCCACGCCAAACACTGCCGCATAGCCTTCAATCAGGATAGGCCGCACACTCGTCTCTGCTCGCATATCGCGCCTCATCTTGCATCAATCTTCCGCTCAATCCGGTCGAGTTGCAGCCGCACCGATTCCAGCTCCGCCTCCAGCCGCGCCAGCCGCTCGGCCACTCCGCGCCGCTCGTCCACTTCATGCTCGACCATGGAAAGCCGCTCACCCGCAGCGCCCGCCCAAACCAGCGCCCCCGCCGTCTGCACAAACACCGCAAACACGAGCGCCAGCGTCACCCGCCTATCAATTTTCATCACGCAGTCTCCGGCAAAGGTCCATCAAGTTCCGGCAGTCCCGCAAGCGCCCGCTTCTCGGCCACGCTCATAAAGCTCGCAGCTTCCAGCCGGCTCCAAAGCGCCTCGCGCTCCACAGATAAGGCGGGCACTGCATCAAGGTTTGGCCCCACAGACACCTCCTCCTCAAAACACCCGCTCAGCCACAGTCCAATCCCCGCCGCCGTCTTGTTCACCAGGGGCAAAACCGTCATCCGCCAGAACGCCAGATTGGCCTCTTTATAATTGGCATACGTATTATCCCCCGGTATCCCCAAAAGCTGCGGCGGCACCCCGAGCGCCAGCGCAATCTCTCTTGCCGCACCATTCCTCGCCTCGCGAAAATCCATCTCCGCAGGCGACAGGCTCATCGGTTTCCAGTCGAGCCCGCCTTCCAGCAGCAAAGGCCGTCCGGCATTGTCCGCGCCAGCATGCGCTGTTTCGAGTTCGCGTTTGAGCCTGTCAAACTGCTCATCGGTCAGCCGTGCCCCATCGCGTCCATAGACGAGCGCTCCAGAAGGCTTGGCTGAATTGTCAATCAGCGCCTTCGCCCAATCGGCGCTTCCATTGTGCAAATCAAGCGCCTGCCGCGCCGCAGCCAGTGGCGGCAATCCGGCCACATCGCTCGCCGGATGGAAGCATTTGACATGCAAAACCGGCGACCAGCCTGTCTCATCGCGCAATATCCGCCGCTCGCGCCCCTCGACCATATAGATCCAGCCCGTAATCCAGCCACGCGTATCGACCAGCGGCTTCATTCGCTCGGGCCGCAACACTTGCAAACCCTTGGGCGCTTGTTCTCCTTCGAGCCGGATCGCTTCAAGATAGCCATTGCCCGAAAGCTGCAAATGCGAATAAAGCGTCTCCAGCATGCCCGGTCCCGCCTCGTCCGGCATGGGCCGCGCCAGCAATCGCGCCGTCTCTTCATGTCCGGACACAAGCGGCACAGAGGCGGCCGCTTCAGCAACCATCCGTACACAGCGATAAACCACCGCATTGCGCAGATATCCGTCGCGCATCAAAGCCTCGCTCGAACGTGCGCCCCAACGCGCCGAGCCAAGCTGCGATAGCGCCACCATCATCGGGGACACGGATTTCGCCTCCTCCCCCTTCATCCAAGGCAGTTTCATCTCGTCACTCCATTTTGTCCTGTTAAACCCCGCGCACTCTTGGTGCGTCCTTGCGGTCGAGCAACAAAGCCCACACGCCCCAGACCAGCGCATCCACACGATCCGGCGAGCCGGAAAACCCGTCCGCTCCAAAACTACACATCTCGTCTTCGAGCGCCCGCATCACGCCGACATGCTGCACGCGACCGGCTTCATAGAGCGCAGCCACTGGGCTTGCCCGCGCCCGCTTCCCCGCCCGCGCTGTCACCAGCCGCACCGGCACCTCGCAGCCCGCCGTCTCCAGCGCATGACGCACCATTTCCCCGCCCTGATTGGCCTCGGCGACAATCTTGCCTGCGCCCAGCCTTGCTGCCAAAGCGCTTGCCCGGCTTGCCCAGTCGAGCGGTGACAAGCCCTGTTCGGACGCATCCGCCAGCACCACCGCACGGGGCCGCGCCGCCATATCGGCCACCAGCCCAACCGCCACAATCCCGCAAGCGTCCGCCCTCGGCCCGCTCGTTGCTGGCGGATCAACCGCCACAATCACATCGTCAAGCTCCGGCGCAGCGCCCAACCGCAACTCTTCAAGCAAGCTTCGCGTCCAAAGCGCGCCCTCCACATCCTCGATCAATTCGCCATCAAGCTCCTGACGGCCAAGCCGGGTGCCGCCATAGGCCCGCTCGATCTCGGTCAGAAACCCCGGTGCCAGATTGGCTGCATTCGTCGCCGTCCCCGCCCGCGTCAACACAGAGTTACCGTCCGCCATCAGCCTCTTGATCAGCGGCACCGGACGCGGCGTTGTTGTCACCATTGCCCGCGGATCATCGCCAAGCCTCAGCGCCATTTGCAACATGTCCCAAACCGCTTTGGCGTTCACCCACGCCGCCACCTCGTCACACCATGCCACATCAAATTGCGGCCCGCGCAAACTGTCCGCATCTTCGGCCGAGAACACATGTCCCTCCGCCCCGTTCGGCCAGATCAGCCGTCGCCGCGACACTTCGTAAATGGGTTGGGCTTCCGTATCGGGTGTAATCGCCCGCAGGCCCGACGGCCCCTCGATCATCACTTCGCGCACATCCAGCAAAGTCGGCCCGACCAGAGCCGCGCGCCTGCATCCGCCATAAAGCATGGCATAGCGCAGCCATTCAGCCCCCGCTCTTGTCTTCCCCGCGCCCCGTCCGCCCATAAACAGCCACGTCCTCCAGTCCCGCTCCAATGGCGGCCTCTGCGCCGGGTGCGCTCTGAGCAGGAACGGGTTCGTCGCCAGATGCAGCATCTCTTCGCGCGTCAGGGCATGCACCTCGGAGCGCTGCAAGGTCTTTGGTCTCCAAGCCTGCCAGGCGTCTGATTTCATTGCGCAGCTCCTCATCACTCATCGACGAGATACGCTGGCGGGCCAATTCAATATTGCGTTTCATAGCCTTGGGGCTCCTTGATCCGTCTTTTCCAACCATGCCCTTTTCTAGCCCCGTTTGATGTCCGGTCGGATTGTTCAGGGAGCGCCGTTTGATTGAAAGGAATTTATTCCTATACACTGTAGAGTAAACAGCAACACATCCTCGCCCAATTGCGCCGAATACACAGAAACCGCCTTCACCTCGCCATCATTATCGCACTATTAAGACCCGCATGCGCATATCTGCGCAGAGAGATTCGGGAAGACGGACCCATGGCCTATAATAGTGCTCCCCCTTCGCCACGCCGCAAATGGCTGCGTTACGGGCTGATCGGCATGGCCGCGATTTGCGTTTGCGGTCTGCTGGCGGGCTTTATCGCCTGGCGGAGCCTCTATACCGATATGCCGGCATTGCCCGAAACCGAGGCGCTCTGGGCGAAAGGCCGTGAGCAAGCCTATGAATTTCGCGCCGCCAATGGCGACCTCATTGCCATTCGCGGGCCGCGCTATGGCCGTCTTGTGCAAGTGGCCGAACTGCCGCCCCATGTCGCCCAAGCCTTTATTGCCGCCGAGGACAAGCGCTTTTATGAGCATGATGGCGCAGACACCACGGCCATTGTCCGCGCCGCCTGGCTGAATTGGCGGTCAGGCCGCACCGTCTCCGGCGCCAGCACAATCACGCAGCAACTTGTCAAAAATCTCGTCCTTGATCCACGCCAGACGATACGTCGTAAAGCGCAAGAGGTTCGCCTCGCTCGACAATTGGAACAAAGGCTCACAAAAGACGAAATCCTGACGCTTTATCTCAATCGGATCTATTTCGGTTCGGGCGCGTATGGCATCGACGCTGCCGCGACAAGCTATTTCGGCAAACCGGCAACCGAGCTTAGCCTTGCCGAAGCCGCCTTGCTCGCCACCTTGCCGAAAGCACCCTCTCGTCTCGCGCTTGACAATAATCTTGAAGCTGCGCGCGAACGCCAGCTTTACGTGCTCGGTCAAATGCTCGAAGAGGGCTTCATCACGCCCGCCCAGAAAGCTGCCGCTTATGCAGCACCCGTTACCCTTGCCGACGCTCAAAGTTCGACCGCAATTTACGGATATGTGCTCGATACTGTCACAGAACGCCTTGGCCAGATGCTGCCCGAGGCACCGGGCGATCTCGTTATCACCCTCACCATTGACCCGGACCTGCAACAGACCACCCATGATGCACTGAACGCCCGCATAGAAGCCGATGGCACGGCGGCCGCTGCAAGCCAGGCCTCGGCCATTTTGATCAGACCCGATGGTGCAATCACGACACTGATTGGCGGGCTCGACTATAATGCCAGCAAGTTCAACCGCGTCACCCAAGCCTTGCGCCAGCCCGGCTCCAGCTTCAAACCCTTCGTCTTTGCGGCCGCCTTGCAATCAGGGCTTGACCCTTACAGCGTCTATCAGGACGCCCCCGTCAAATTTGGCGAATGGGAGCCAGAAAACTACTCGCCGGGCTTTTTCGGCCCTGTCACCATGTCCGAAGCCTTTGCCAAATCGCTAAACACCGTCGCCGCACTGATCGGCAATGAAGTTGGCGAGCAGAGCATAATCGCGCTGGCCCAGAGCTTTGGCATCAACTCTGATCTGCGTCCGCTGCCTTCGATAGCGCTGGGCAGTCAGGAAGTTTCTCTTTACGAACTTACGCGCGCTTATGGAGCGTTCGCCAAATCCGGCGAGCGGCTTGATCCCTATCTCATTCTGCGCATCGAAGACTCCCGCGGGCAAACCATCTTTGATCGCCCCGAATATGATGCCGTTCGTGTCTACCCCGCAGAACTTGCCCAGGATATGAACGCCATGCTCGCGCGCGTCGTCCAGAACGGCACTGGCACAAATGCAGCTGTTCCGGGCTGGACGGTCGCTGGCAAAACCGGCACCTCGCAGGATTGGCGCGATGGCTGGTTTATCGGCTTTACCTCGGAAATGATTGGCGGTGTCTGGGTCGGCAATGATGATGACAGCCCAATGAACAAAGTCACTGGCGGCGGCCTGCCCGCGCGTCTCTGGTCGCAAATAATGACCACAGCCCTTGCCGAAACTGCCATTGCCCCGCTTGCCGGTGCCGAAGGCATCATCATACCCTCCCCGCATGCAGAGGAGCGCATTACCTTCTATCGCAGCTTGTCGGGGGCCTTCGCGGCGGTTGGGCAACGCACTCTGGCGGACGCCTCTTCCCGCTCGGGCGAGTTCCAGCGCTAGAAAACGAAATCGTCAGCGGCCAGATCGCCAAGATCTGTGTCGAGCAAGCGCACCACCAGATCCGTGCCGAAATCAAGCACCACATCATCGCCGTCTTGCGCCGCATTCGCCCGCACTTGTCCAAATGAGTTCGCGCCTGAAAAGCCCGAAAAGTCGATCACATCATCGCCATTACCAAAATCGGTAATCACATCATCGCTGTCGTCAAGATCGACAAACGCAAATGTGTCGTTGCCCGTCCCCCCGGTCAGCGTGTTCAGCCCGCCTTGGCCCGACAAGAAATCGTCTCCTGCGCCACCATCGAGAATATCATTGCCCGTCCCGCCCAGATCAAAACCATCCGGCTGCGAACCATTATCTCCGAGCAGCGCATCATTCCCCGTCCCGCCTTCGAGCACATCATCGCCATTGCCGCCGAAAATACTATCAGCCCCCGAGCCGCCTGAGATAAAGTCCCGCCCGTTTTGCCCGGATAGAAAGTCACGACCCGAATTGCCAAACAAAGCATCGTCGCCATTATTGCCGTTCAGCTCATCATTGCCGCCATTGCCATTGAGCGCATCATTGCCGTCATTGCCATCCACCAGATCATTGCCTGATCCGGCGTTTACAATGTCATTGCCGGTGCCCGCTAGAATCTCGTCATTGCCCGCATCGCCGTCAATAATATCGTCGCCTGTGCCGCCATCAATGAAATCCGAACCGCCGCCGCCAAACAAATCATCCCCCGAGGCGCCGCCGAAGATCCGGTCATTGCCCAAACCGCCCTCAATCGTATCAAAGCCGCCATCGCCATTTAGCGTATCATTGCCCGCGCCGCCGCTGATAAAATCACGTCCGGCCCCGCCAGAAATCGTGTCGTCGCCGCCGACATTATCAACGCCCGCCTCGTCGCCAAACAGCACGTCTTCGCCTGTGCCACCGAGGATCGTGTCATCGCCCGAGCCGCCATCGACAAAATCATCTCCGTCGCCGCCATTGATTACATCTTCGCCGGAGCCACCAAACAATTCATCCCGGTCATTGCCGACGCCGCCAAACAGCGTGTCATTGCCCGCTCCGCCAAACAGCCGGTCAAATCCTGCGCCGCCGTCCAGTTCATCATTGCCCGCGTCCCCGAACAGGAAGTCCATGCCTATCCCGCCAAACAAGCGATCATTTCCAAACCCGCCAAACAGCGCATCAGAGCCGCCGAGGCCGCGCAATGTGTCATTGCCATCGCCGCCAATAATATCATCGTCCCCACCCGTACCATCGAGCGTATCATTCGCGCCCGTTCCATTTATTATGTTGGACATATTCATAACTGTACCCTTATTCTAAGGTGGAACCTTTGATTGTTAACACTTTCTTAAGCAGAAATAGGATCAGGGCGCAATCGAATACCCCCGTCGCAAGAACACGAAAAGCAGTTGTTCCCCCACTTGCATTTGCGCCAATACACCGCCAAACAGCCCCTATGGCCCAAACTCCGCTGCTCACCCTCGCCGATGTCCGCCTTTCCTTTGGTGGCAAGCCTCTTTTTGAAGGCGTAGACCTCTCCATCTCCAAGGGCGAACGCGCCGCCCTTGTTGGCCGGAATGGCGCGGGCAAGTCCACGCTGATGAAAATTGTCTCAGGTGAAATTGAGCCAGATTCCGGCCAAGTCTGGGTCCAGCCCGGCACGCGCATCATCACCGTCGAACAAGAGCCTGATCTGTCGCCATATCGGACTCTTATAGACTATGTTCTGGACCATCCGATCAAACCCCACGCCGCCGCTGGCCGCATCGACATCACAACCGACCGTCACCGCGCCGAGGCTGAGCTGATGGACATGGCGCTTGATCCGGACGCCAAGCCGCAAACTCTCTCCGGCGGCCAGCAGCGCCGCGCAGCCCTTGCCCGCGCCTTTGCTACCGACCCGGACGTGCTCTTGCTTGACGAGCCGACCAACCATCTCGACGTACCCATGATCGACCTCACCGAGATACGCCTGAAAGCCTTTCGCGGCGCCGTTCTGCTCGTCTCCCACGACCGCAAATTCCTCGAAGGCGTCTCGACCAATACGCTCTGGCTGCGTCAGGGCATCGTGCGCAAAAGCCCGCGCGGCTATGCCCATTTTGAAAGCTGGGCCAGCGAAATCGAAGCCGAAGAAATCCGCACCCTGCAACGCATGAAAACCCAGCTCAAAGATGAAAAACGCTGGCTCGCCCGCGGGGTCACAGGCCGCCGCAAACGCAATATGGGGCGGCTCGACCGGCTCAAGACCATGCGCGCCGAACATGCCCGCCGCCGCTCCGAGCTTAGCCAGTCCCGCGCCACCGCCGCGCTCAATGCCGAAACCAATGAGACCGCCAGCCGCAAAATCATCGACGTGCGCGGTATCTCCAAAAGCTTTGAGACCCCCAATGGCCCGCTTGTCATTGCCGATGATTTCTCAATCCGCGTCCTGCGCGGGGACCGTATCGGCGTTATCGGCCCCAATGGCGCGGGTAAAACCACCCTGCTCAAACTTATGCTCAAAGAGCTTGCCCCCGATCAGGGTTCGGTCAAACTGGCCAAGACGATCGAGATCATTTTCCTCGACCAGACCCGCGAAACGCTCAATCCGAAAGATACGATCTGGGAAACACTTGCCCCCAATGGCGGCGACAGCATCATGGTTCAGGACGCCTCGCGCCATGTCGGGGCCTATGCCAGTGACTTCCTGTTTTCGCGCGACCAGCTCCGCCAGCCTGTCCATGCCCTTTCTGGCGGCGAACGCAACCGGCTCACCCTCGCCGTGGCCCTTGCCAAAAAGAGCGATCTTCTGGTCCTTGACGAACCTACAAATGATCTCGATATGCAGACCCTCGACCTGCTCGAAGATATGCTCGAACAATATGCCGGCACTTTGCTCATTGTCAGCCATGACCGCGCCTTCCTAGACCAGACCGTCACCTCCTGCCTGTGCCCGCTCGGAAGCGGAAAATGGATACAAACCGCCGGCGGCTGGAGCGATGCACAGGAACAGCTGGGCCAGCGCAGCCATACGCAAAAAGACAAAATCACAAAGAAACCAACATCCAACAAGCAAAACCCGGCAAAATCGACAAAGCCGCAGGCCAAGCTCTCCTTCAAAGACAAACACCGATTGGCAGAACTCGACAAACTCATGCCCGCGCTTGCGGCGGAAATATCGGCGCTGGAAACCGATCTTGCTACGCCCGATCTCTACACGCGCGACCGCATCGCCTTCGATACGAAATCGGCCCGCATCAGCACGGCCCGCGCCGAGCTTGAAGATGCAGAACTCGAATGGTTCGCCCTCGAAGAAAAACGTGAGGCGATCGAAACCGGCGCAAGTTGAAAACGAAAAGAGTTCGTTAAGACATCCTTGCTAGTCTTCGTAAAATTCCGGAGATCAAGACCATGCGTATACTTCTGCCTGCGGCCGCAGCCCTCATCTTCTGCATGAGCGCCAGCGCCCAATCCCAGCCTGAATCCTACTCCTTTGAGCCAGACACATATCGTCATGGCGGAACCTATTCGACCGCCAATGCCGGTAGCGCCGATTCCTGCTCCCAATTGTGCCGCACAGACAGAAAGTGCGTCGTATGGAGTTACCGCAAACCCAACACAGCCGCTGGCCCATCCCAATGCGAGCTGAAGCAGAGCATTGGCCACGCCGAACATAACCCGCTGATGACATCAGGCATGTCTCCTCGGCTTTCGTCACAGCAGGAAGCGATCATTCCGGCCGCAGGGTCTGACCTTTTGGGCGGAACTTCATCCCCAGCGCCCGTTCCAGCACGGCCCGCGCCTAGACCGCGCGCCGCAACGGCAGCGCCGACGCAGCTCCGTGAGTCAGCGTTCGGGTCCCCTGCAAACACTGCTCCGCGCCCAGCCGCATCATCCTCAGAGCCTGTTCTCAATGCAAATGATCCACGCATTATTCGCCGCGACAGAACCCAACCGGCAAGCAGAGCATCGGTTGAGCCCGAACCCGCTCTGCGTGGACCTGCACCGATCAGACAAGGCGGCACACCGCCGCCACCGCGGCTTAATGGTGAAGCGCGTCCCTATGACAATTTGCGCAATCGCGAGTTTCCGCGTTACTCTGTACAAGATGGTAAGCCGCTTCAAGGCGACGGCGCGGCAGGCGCAGGCAGCTGATCAAGCCGCTTCCCAGCTTATAAACCTCAGGAGCGGGCCAGTTAAACGGCCCGCTCTTTTGTATTTGTAAACTTGATATCCGGATGTTTCTCCGCTGCGTAAGACGCGTCCCAAGCATTCTTGCCCAGATAGACCGGTGCGCCATCAAGGTCGGTTCCTGTCGCCGATTTATTCATGTCGACAAAGGCTTCAATCTTCGCAGGATCATTGCCCGAAAGCCAGCGTGCGACATTATAGGGCGCAGCCTCAAACGTCACATCCAGCCCGTATTCCGCCGCCACACGCTCGGCCATCACATCAATCTGCAAAGCCCCCACTGCCCCGACAATCATGTCTGATCCGATAGAAGGCCGGAACAATTGGGTCACCCCTTCCTCGGCCAGACTTTCAAGCGCCTTGCGCAAATGCTTCTGCTTCATAGGGTCAGACACACGCGCCCGCCGCAAAATCTCCGGTGCAAAGTTAGGAATGCCGGCAAATTGTAAATCGCCTGCCTCTGACAAACCATCACCCACGCGTAATTGGCCATGGTTTGGCACCCCGATCACATCCCCCGCATAGGCGGTTTCGGCAATCTCTCTGTCTTGGGCCAGAAACATCAACGGATTGTGGACATTGATCTGCTTACCGCCCGCCGTCTTCAAGCGCATACCGCGTTTGAACTCGCCTGAACACAACCGCAAAAACGCTACACGGTCCCGATGATTTGGGTCCATATTCGCCTGAATCTTGAACACGAAACCGGACACGGCCTTATCGTCTGACCGCAGAGTAACCGGTTGCCCCTTTCGCGTTGCCGCCTGTGGACGGGGCCCGGGAGCAAAATCGCGCAGTGCATTCAAAAGTTCCGAAACACCAAAATGGCGCAGCGCCGACCCAAAAACAATTGGCGTCAAATGCCCGTTCAGATAAGCCTCACGATCCATGTCCGGCATAGCTTCGCTCGCCAGTTCTGCGCCATCGGACAGCTCGGTCAGAACACTCTCATCAAGTACATTCGCAATCGAGTTCCCTTCAAGCGATATACGCTGTGCAGGGCCTACACGCGGGCCTTCATCGGCCGAGTGTTTCTCGAACACGCAGAACTCGCCGGTGCGCAAATCCTTCATCCCGCCAAAGCGCCGCCCGCTCGCTGCGGGCCAATAGAGCGGCGCGGTTTCTAATTGTAGCTTGTCAGCGACCTCATCAAGCAAGGCCAATGGGTCTTGCGCCTCACGGTCCATTTTATTGATAAAGGTCAGGATCGGGATGTCACGCATCCGGCAAACCTCGAACAGTTTCAATGTCTGCGGCTCGATCCCCTTGGCTGCATCAAGCACCATGACCGCGCTGTCGGCCGCGGTCAGCGTGCGATAGGTATCCTCGGAGAAATCCTCATGGCCGGGCGTATCAAGCAAGTTGAATAGCAGATCGTCATATTCGAATGTCATCACCGAGGCTGACACGGAAATGCCGCGATCACGCTCGATCTTCATCCAGTCAGATTGCGTCCGGCGGCGTTCTCCACGGGCAGCAACAGCCCCCGCAGCACGTATGGCACCGCCGGCCAGTAGCAGGTTTTCGGTCAGCGTGGTTTTGCCAGCATCAGGATGTGAGATAATCGCAAAAGTGCGCCGACGCGCCGCTTCTTGTGCAGGAGTAAGGGTCATAATCTGGGGGTCTCGCGCCTATGCTTTCAACGGCGTAACCCAAAGCTGACCAAAGGAAAAGAGCCGATCAGGCCACGCCTGACCATACCTCGTCAATTCCGCCCTCGTCGCGCGCGCCGAGCTTATCGGACAAGCGCATAAGGACTGCTTCGGGCAGAACATTGAGCTTTGCCGAATTGGTGCCATTGAACAGAGCAGCATTGGCTCCGGTCTTGGCAATAAGTAGTGCGGATAGATCGCGCTGAACGTCCATATCCAGCTCAACCCCATCCATGAGATGCGCATTGATGACCATCACCGAGAAATCAACCGCGTCACTGGCGCACATTGCCGTCGGCTCGCCACAACCCAAACGCTTCCAATGACGCGACAAGTGCAATTCAGGCGCATCAACTTCAATAATCTTGTCATTCAATAAAAATAGCATCTGGTCTTCTCCGCCATTGGATTTGCACCATGAACTTCGGAAGATGTAGTTAATATAAGTTTACTCATAATGATGAGTCTTTATCGATCACTGTTTTTACGGGCTCGGTCAAAAAGTGGCGGGCGTCGCGATCTTCGATCTCAATGATCCACAAATCTCGGTCTCGGCCCATCTCCCGTTGCAGATAAGCGTCAATGTCGGCCTCCCTGGAAGACAGTCCTTCAAGCGCCATATCGACAAAAATCCGCGTGCCATCTAAATCCGTACGCGCTGTAAAAACTTTTGCCTGATCTGTCAGTTGCGAGACCTTTACGAGTACGTTTCCGCGATCTTCATCGCCGCGCTGTAACACAAATCCAGACGCGCCACCGACCGAGACACGCCTGAGCAATGCCTCCACCCAGAGCCGTGTTGGTAGCCGCATACCCATGCCTATGCGTGCGCCTTCGTCATCAACCCAATGTATCTCTTGTGATTTCGAGCGTTCCTTCGTCAAGCTTGGGCAAAGTCACCTGCACGCGCGTTCCCTTATTTTCCTGCGTATCAATGATCACCTGCCCGCCATGAAGCCGCGCGAACCGGTGAACAACCGCTAGGCCAAGGCCAGTGCCCGCCCGGCCTCGGGCATTTTCACCTTGGCCAAATGGTTTGGCAATCCGGTCAAGATCGGCCTTGCTCATCCCCGCGCCTTCATCGCTGACGCTGATGGCAACCGCGCCGCCTAACCGCTTGGCCGTCAAAACGACATTGCCGCCCGTTTCTGAATATTTAATCGCATTGGACACGAGATTCTGCCAGATCTGGCGCACGGCACGCGCATCCGCCTCGGCCCAAATCGACGGCCCCGAGGGCACCCGCAACACGACGCCCGCCCGCTCTGCCTGATCTGCAAGTTGGCGGCCAACAGACTGCCCACTCGCGACAAGATCGACGGGTTCGAGTTCCAGCCGGTGAGCCTTCGCTTCAGACTTTGCAAGATCGAGAATATCATCGACTAGGAGCATCAGATCACGGCCACTTTCATGAATAATGGCAGGATAATCCTTGTACTCATGAGGCAGAGGCCCGCGCACCTCTTCCTTCATCAATTCAGAAAACCCGATGATCGCATTCAACGGCGTTTTCAGGTCGTGGCCCAGTCCAGCGAAGAAGTTTGTCCGTTCCACAAGATCCGTTTCAGCCTTTTTCAAACGGGCTTGCGCGGTCTGCAAATCATCTTTCAGCCTTGGTGAGACGGATTGCAGCAGGTCTTCGGGCAAGAGGCTAATCCATCGCCCGCCAGCCTCCGTGTCTATCTGAACAATCTTGAACCGATCGCCTTTGGCCGAGGAGAACATATCATCACCCCCCGATGCGTCAGGTAGATCAAGCTCATGGCCAATTTCCAATTCAGGCCAACGCAGATGTTCAGGGCCATGAACCGCGCCGATGCGCCCCTCTGCCGTCGCACGGATCAATATCAGCGGCAGACCGTAATCCAGCCCGCTCGTCGCGCGCGCCTCCCGATCCGTTGCCCCATTGCGTTCTATTCTGGCACTATCATCGGCCGCAAATTGGCCTGACGCCAATATGGGTGCACAGGCCCAGAACATGACGCCCAACTGAAAGATTGATGCAAATGCAAGGGGAGCAATCAGGGCACGCCAACTCTCCGGTACGGTCTCTGACCATCCCAGAACGCCAGCACTGATCGACGCGCCAAACGCCAGAAACCCAAGCACCAAAACTTCAAGCGCTACGCTTGTGCGTCCAAAGCCCATGGCTGCAAACGGGCCAAGCAGCAAGATGACTGCAAGCGACGACATTGCGCCGCCACTGATTGCCAGTCCGGCAAACATTACCAGCAACCAGCTGAACACTGTCAGATTACCTGTGGCATGCTCGGACAGGTTCAGCCCGCTCCGGCCAATCCCCCATGATACCACCGGCAATAGAGCGATCGCGAAGGCAACCAGACCCAAATAAACAGGCGTTCCCAGTCGCACACCAACCACGCACGCGACGGCCACGGCGATCAGCCAAGTAGGTTGCGAAATTGTAACGCGACTTTCAGCGGTTTGTCGCAAACTATTAATCAATCCTGAAGGATTCGGCCTGACCATCCGTTACTCCTACATAATTTCACAGTTGCGAGCAAAAAAACGCAGAATGCACTGTTCCCCCTGTCCCGCTTATGGGCCAAGGTTAACGCGCCAGAGAAGCGGAGCACAAATATGAAGATCATTCCAAAATACCTATTATCTGCAGCCACATTGGTTGTCCTAACAATACAATCTGGCGCATTTTCCAATCCTGCTCTCGCTCAGGATGCAAGTCTGGTGCCGATTGTCAGCGCAGGACAACAGATCGCGACAAGAACCACGCAACGCGCCCCAAGACCCGATGCGATCGCTCAAATGGCCGCAAGCTATGGCAGCTTCCAAAGTGATGTCGGCGACATCCAGCGTCGTGGCCTTAACTCAACGGCGGATGTGACGAATGCACTCGATAAACTCGCCGGTCAAAACTCCGCGCAGCTCTCGCGCGGTTGGCTGGCCTATGCCGCGCTGATTGCCTCGCAATCTCCCGAACTTCGGACAACAGTGCGTGAAGTCGTATCTGCCTACGGAACGCAAACCATTATGAGCGGCCTACTGGCTGACCCTGAATATGTTCGCCGGGATCTTTATGGTGGCGAGGCGGCCGTCTCAATGGCTTATTCGGCGCTCGGCGCAGACAGCCGGCGACTCAATCGGACGGCCAGCTATTTCCGTGAACAGGCCTTTGCACTGCAAGGGGCAAGCTGGGCAAAAACAAAAATGCGCCGCAACGAGATGGACAATCGTGTCAACCGGTTCATGACGGCCTCGCGAGGTGAACGGGCCGCGCGTGCCGATATTGTCAGCGCGCTCCAGCAGCCAAACTCCAACGCTGCTTTCAGTCAAGCCGGTGCGCCCGGCGCGCCAAGTCTGTGGGATGGTTCCATCAGCGCGAGCACGGGCATCCTGTTTCCGTCATCGCGTAGCGGCGTGCGCACAACCCAACACGCCTCTCAAAGACGCGGACGCAACCGCACAGCTGATATGGTGGCAACACTTGCTGCATTTCGTATTGTCGGCGCCGGACCAGAAGTTTCAGGTCAAATCCGCAATGCGGTGGGCGAAGGCCCTATGAGCCCATGCATCCGCAGGGCGCAATTGAACATCAATCAATGCATTGCCTCAAATGCCTTCCCGTTTGAAACTGTCGATTGCATAGGCAAACATGCCATTGGCGAAGTGAGCGAGTGCTTTAACAAGAACGCCCGATAAGGGCTATCAGAAGCAACACCGCTCCCGACCCAGCCCGCAAAAGAAAGCCCCTGAAGCAAACGCGCTTTAGGGGTTTTCTTTTGCGGGTAAACATCCCACATGAGTTGCATGACACTTGAACAAACTGCCCAAGACATTCGCGAAGAGTTCTCCTTTCTTGACGACTGGGAGGAGCGCTATGCCCATTTGATTGATCTTGGCAAAACAAATGCGCCGCTCACAGATGCCGAGCGGAACGAGGCGAACCGTGTGCGTGGATGCGCTTCGCAGGTCTGGCTGGTCAGCGAACCATCGACTGATGGTCGCCTCGTGTTGCGTGCTGAGTCTGATGCAATGATTGTGTCCGGCCTAATTGCTCTACTCGTGCGATTATTTTCGAACCAGCCTGCACGCGAGATCGCATCCTTTGATCCGGCAGCGTTTCTCGAAGAGATCGGCGTCAGCGGCGCATTAACGGCCCAGCGTTCAAATGGTTTAGCTTCGATGATCCAGCGTATTCAACATGATGCGCGCGCGCTGACCGGTTGATGGCGCCTTAGCTATGCTAAGCGTCGGCGCGAATAATCAGGTCATAGGCGTCGGCCATCTGCGCCAGACTCTGGCGAACCGCCTCCAACATACCGCCAATACTCAAGCCAAAATCGCCAGAGAGCCGTCGCTGGGTATATTGCTTGACCAAAGTACACTCGATCAGCGCAAATTGCCGCTCACCCAAAGCCGTGCCTATATCTCGCAGCGCCGCCTGAGCTGACAAGCCATGGGGCGGCAATCCGGTCTGTCCACCGCCATACACGCCCTTATTGCTGCTCAGCTCGAAAGCCCAATTCATCGTTACAGACGGTCCTGATGAAAGCGCTTCATAGTCGCGCAGGAACCGCATGGCGGCGCTTGCCAAACGTTCCGCATCGCGCCGGTTGTCTACCCCCTTCAAGGCGGCCTCCAGCACCGTTGCAGACCGGCCATTGCGAGGCTTTAGCGGGCTGACCGCTGCTGGCGAAGGGCGCTTATTGATCACCAGATTACAGTCCTCGCAAAGCGCCCAGCGTTCGCCGGTCTGGCAAAGGCGAACCAAAGCGCCTTCCTCAAACAGCCTTTCAAACTGCTCATGCGGCAAAACCCCTACGCAGCCGCGCCGGCCGTCTTGCGAGCGATAGACGCGATAGCCCTCAGCGCCCAAGATCAACATTCCGCCGCGCCCCAGCACCCGTATCAGCTTGTCATGTGTTCGGTTCACGCCGCTTTTTCTTCCATCAGCAAAGCTGCCTGTCTGAGCGCGGTATCGAAATTATCGAGCCACATATCCAGAGCCGGATCGTCTCTACGGTCTTCAATCTGATGGCACGCATAAGCCACCGTGGAACGATCCCGGCCGAAAGCGCCCGCCACCCGCGCAAGCGAAATGCCAAACCCGACATAAACAGCATACATAGCAAGCTGGCGCGCATAGGCTGTCATTGCCGTTCCGCGTTTCTCTTCCAGCACCGAGTTTGGCGCAAGCTTGAGTGCGTACTCAACCATGCTCACTGCAAGCCGCGCGCGCCGCGCATCCAATTGTTTGTTTATCATCTTCAGCCCTGCTCCTTTGCATCAAGAATTGACACAGTAATACGGAGAAGAGATTGTAGGATATTATTCCTATTTCGTCGATAGGGTGTGAAGTATTATGCGGCAGCCATCGCGTATCGACGTTGAGCCTGGCGGAGAATATGTGGCAAGTTCTCCTCGCTTGGCATCGCGGCGATTTCATCGAAACACAAGACCAGTCGCGCCCGGCCCGTCTCATCGCGCAAAGGAAGTCTCAACCAACAATGCCAGCGCGCGCCAAGTTGGCGATCACCGAAGACGGCATGCCCTGTTTCCAGAGCAAGTGACATTGACGCACTGCCGGCCTCTGCCACTGAAGCGTCGATTTCGCTCAGCAGTTTTCCCTTGCCCCGGTGGTTGAAGACATTGCTGATAAGTGACCCAGTGAGCCGGAGGCGGAAGCCGCTATCGCACAGTTCTACAAGCGAAATATGTCCCAAGGCGCAGCCAAATTTTCCCGGATCAATATCGCGTCTATGGGGAATGTCGTGCGGGCTGGAAATTTCATGCCAATGATCGAGTATTCTCGCTTGCATCGGATTTAATGCATAATGGCCTGTATTGACGTGCTGCATCCCCGCATCCCCTTTCGTCGATTCGAGAATCATTTTTCGAATGATTTCGAAGAAGTTTGCAAGGAAGAATTAATCATTTCTGAAAAAGTAATGTATTTCGTTCTTGCAATGAAATCGGCAGATCACTTGCCACTTTTCTTATTTTGCCCCAGGCCCATTTTTTTGGCCAAAGCCGAACGTTGACGCGCATAACTTGGAGCAACCATCGGATAGTCAGCCGGCAAACCCCACTTCTCACGATACTCTTCAGGCGACATATCATATTTTGAACGGAGGTGCCGCCGTAAGGATTTGAATTTTTCGCCGTCCTCCAGGCAGATCAAATGCTCATCCGAGATTGACTTTTTCACCGATACGGCAGGAACGGGCGCCTTGGCCGTTGGCTCCGTCGCCCGCAACCCCATCATCGCCTCGTGCACGCTTTTGATAATCCCAGCCAGATCAGCCGACTGGACCGGATTGTTACTGACATAGGCGGCGACGATCTTCGATGTCAGTTCAATCAAATCGTTCGTTTCAATGGTGTTCTCTTTTTGCAGATCAGCCGACATTCGATCCCCTCTTCCGACATTCAACAGAGGACCGTATCTAAGCCAAATACAAGATTAATAAAAGACAGTTCACATATTTGTGGTCTCTAAATACAGTAAAAATAATCCGTCTATCGTTGAGATAATAGGTCTAACCCAAGAAAGATAAAAGTAATACTGTACAAAGTAAGACCGCGACCCACACCGCCATGCCGCCCGTTAACGGGCCGCGCGCGAGTACACCTTGCGGGCTGAAGGCTGATTCAATTCGCTCATAGGCGCGGTGCCATATGCCCTGCCAAACATCCATCAAAGCTGGCCCAGCCTTGCGCCAGATCGCCCCCGACCATAGTGCCGCGCCATACCCGGCCCGCCGATAGGCCCAATCTGCATCCAGAACCGTGCCTGGCCGCTCCTCAGGATAAAGATTGAACCGCTGCAAGAGAACAAAGGCCATCGCCGCAAGCACAAGCAGTTGCATCTGCGTCAGGATATGATCAAACGTATAGGGATGGTAAGCCTGCGCCGTTTCTGGATAGGGCAACATCTGATACAGCATGCCATAGCCAAATCCGCTCACCGATGGCAACGCGATGGCGATACAAATAAAGGAAGCCAGCCCCATTGCCAGCAACATGTTAAACGGGGCTTCTTCAACCCGTTTGCCGCTATCATGACCGAAGAAGGCGAAATACGGTATCTTGATCCCTGAATGTTCGAGCACCCCAGCCGATGCAAATAGGAGCATCGCCCACACAATGATATGTCCCTCATACAAGACCGCGCTCATCGTCAGAGACTTGGCAACAAAGCCCGAGAAGAACGGAAACGCAGAAATCGACGCCGCGCCAATCAGACAGAATACCGCCGTCCACGGCATTGATTTATAAAGCCCTCCCAACTCGCTGGCCTTGGTCGTCCCTGTCCGGTAGAGAACGGCTCCCATGCTCATGAACAAGAGCCCCTTATAGATAATGTGCGCAAAAGCGTGTGCCGCCGCGCCATTGAGCGCTAAATGCGTGCCCACACCGATCGCGCAAACCATGAAGCCGACCTGATTGTTCAGGCTATAGGCCAGAACTTTGCGCAAATCATTCTCGATCACGGCAAAGAAGACCGGGAAGACGGTCATAATCGCGCCAATCCAGATCAGGATGTTTTCGCCCGCAAACACCCTTGCCAAGATATAGACCGCAAGCTTTGTCGTAAATGCAGACAAAACAACTGCACCGACCACTGTTGCGCGCGGATAGGAATCCTGAAGCCAATTGTGCATCAGCGGGAATGCCGCCTTGATGCCAAACGCGAACAATAAGAGCCAGGTGCCCGCATCCGCCCCGAGCGACAGGCTGCGAATAGACATATCCCCCGTCATCGCAAAGAGTTGCGCAGCCCCATACAGCAACAGAACACCAGACAGGATCTGAACGCCAAGATAGCGCATGGCCGCACCATAGGCTGCGCGCGTCCCTGTCTTCAAGATCAGGAAGACTGACGAAATTGCAGTCAGTTCCCAGAACACAAACAGGCTCAGAAAGTCGCCAACAAATGTCGCCGCAACGGCAGCACCAGCATAGATCAGCGCTGACGCATCCTGCACGCGGTCATCCTGATGAAGCGCATAAATACCGTTCAACGTCGCCGCAATCAGAAAAGCAAAGCCAAAGATAAAACTAAGACTGTCAACGCGATAGAGCACCATATCTACGCCCATCATTGACAGCGACATCAAATCCTCTTGCTGGACCGCGCCCGATAAAAGCCAGAAAGCGGCAATGGGTGTTGCTATCGTCAAGACCTGCCTTGTGCGCTGGTCCGGCATAAACGCGCAGATAAGGCCTGCCAGAATAAGCAGCAGCCCGGGATTGATAACAGCCAGAAACGCACTCATAAATGGCCTCCATCGCTGTCATCGGCATCACCATAATAGTCTTCATGGCGCCGCAGAAGCCAACCAAGTGGGCGTCCCATGAGCACGACGAAGGCAAAGGCGACAAAGCCATAAATGCCATAAAATCCGCTTATGCTTTCAATGTCCTGCTGGACATGCCGGTGGTGGATGAGATCTATAAGGATCAGAACGGCCGATAGGGCCAGCAGTCCCCAGAAGATGATTCGACCGGTCCATTTGTGTTCAATCCAACCAAACAGGCCTGTCGAGACCGGATGCACATCATTATCATTCTGGGGCATGTGTGGCCTTCCCTGATCGGACATTTAAGCGCCCCCCATAGCAGGCGCGAGAAAGGCAGCAATCCGGCCCATAAAAAAGAACAACACCAGCGTACCCGCTGCCGTCAACACAGGGGCGGCCACAACGAAACGCGGCGCACCTTCAGGCCGTTTATATGGCGCAGGCTCCGGCGTCCCTTTGGGTGGCATCAGCCCAAGGATTGGAATGGGCAACAAATAAGCAATGTTCAGAAGTGACGAGATCAGCAGCACCCAGGCGACATAGCCATGGCCGCCGTCAACTGCGCCAAGGAGAAGCTGGAATTTCGGCCAGCCGCCTGCAAGCGGCGGTATGCCAATAATCGAAAGCGAAGCCACAAAAAACGCGCAAAACACCCAAGGCATGCGTTTGCCAAGCCCGCGCATATCGGAAATATCGGTCAGCCCCGTAGCAACATAAATCGCGCCAGCACACATAAACAAAGTGATCTTGCCCATGGCGTGGGCCGCGATTTGCATGCTCCCGCCGAGAAACCCGGCTTCCGTCGCCAGCATGGCACCTGCGGTCACATAAGCAAGCTGGCCAATTGTTGAATAGGCGAGACGCGCCTTGAGATTATCCTTGGTCAGTGCAATCAGCGAAGAGACAATAATCGTAAAACAGGCTACGCCGAGCACCCATTCGGTTGCCGGCGTTGTGGACAGCAAATCCGCACCGAAAATATAAATCGCCACTTTCAAAATCGCGAACACGCCCGCCTTCACCACAGCCACAGCATGCAGCAAGGCTGATACGGGGGTCGGCGCAACCATTGCATTGGGCAACCAGAAGTGAAACGGCATCAGCGCCGCTTTGCCAATACCGAATGCAAACAAGAGCAGCAATATGCTGGCTTCGACCGGGCCAACTTTCCCCGCCAGCAATCCGCCGGGCACGAAATCAAGGCTGCCGCCCAGCGAATAGGTCCAAACCACGCCTACAAGAAAAAGGCCGATCGAGGTGCCCAAAAGCGTCATCAGATAGATCTGCGCGCCGCGCTGGGCCTTCTCGTCTCCCTTATGGGCAACCAGGGGGTAAGTCGAAAGCGTCAGCACTTCATAGAAAACAAACAGAGTGAACAGATTGCCCGCCATCGCAACCCCCATCGCGCCGAACAATGCCAGTGCAAAACAGATATAGAAGCGGGTCTGATTGCGCGCGCGACTGCCGCGCATATAACCAATGGAATAGAAGGAGTTCACGATCCACAGCCCGCTTGCGACCAGGGCAAACAGTGCGCCGAGCGGCTCAAGCTTGAACGCAAAGATAAGCCCCGGCGCCGCTTGTCCAAGCACCAGTTCGGCCGGCGCGCTGCCCATGCTCGCCACAAGCCCGATCACCGCTCCGAACAGGCTGACAGCACCAATAATCGTTGCTGCTTCGCGCAAGTCGGGGATACGTTTGAGCATAAAAATCGCCGCCGCCGTCACAAGCGGTATCGACAAGACAGTGAGGATCAGGGTTTCGGGGCTCATAACACGCCCTCAGGCACGAAGCTGGCTTGGGCGGCCGCTTGGACCAAATCAATTATCCAATCTGCCTGCACGCCGATATAAAGCGTTGCCAGCGTCAAGATCCATAGCGGCACCAACAGCAATAAAGGGGCTTCGCGGCGTTGCTTTCGCGGATTGACCGGCGCCTGGAAAAATACAGCCTGCAAAACACGACCCATATAGATAACCGCAAGAAAACTTGACGCGACAATCACCACAGCTGCAATCCCCCAACCTGCGTCCAGCATCGCCTGCAAGAGATACCATTTTGACTGGAACCCTGCCGTCAGCGGCATGCCGATCAAGGACAAACCCGCGATCGCAAATGCCGTCATGGTCAGCGGCGCCGCGCGGCCAAGCCCTGCAAAATCGGTGATCCGCGTACCTTGATATGTTAGCACCACACCGGCGACGGCCATAAACAATGCGCCTTTCATGAGCGCATGATTAACCAGATGGAACAGGCCAGCCGAAAGCCCGGCGCTCGTCCCGATCGCAATGCCAAGCAGCATATAACCGACCTGAGCGACCGAAGAATAGGCCAGCATACGCCGCACATCCGTCTGGAACACAGCTTGGAACGAACAGGCCAGCATCGCAATCATGGCCAGAGGCCCAAAGATAAGCGCCACGTTCAGCGCTTCAAATGTGTATTCGGGTGCAAATACGGTAAAACCGAACCGGACGAGGGCATAGATCGCCACTTTCGTCGCGGTCGCCGAGAGGAACATGGTGACAAAGCTGGGCGCATAGGCATAGGCGTTTGGCAACCATTGATGCAGTGGCCACATCGCGGCTTTCACACCCAAGCCGACAACAATAAACGCAAACCCCGCAACCACCGCCCGATTGTCCGCATCAATCAGCGCTAACCGTTCGGCCATATCAACCATGTTCAGCGTGCCCGTCGCCGCATAGAGGAAGCCGACGCCAATCACGAAGAAAGTCGCGCCGATCGTGCCCATCATCAAATAATTGAACGCAGCCGGAAAAGCCCGCCTGTCGCGGGTGCCGCCAAGCGCGACAAGCACATAGGTCGAGATCGAACTGATCTCAAGAAAGACAAACAGATTAAACGCGTCCCCTGTAATGGCCACGCCAGAAAGCCCAGTAAAGCAAATCAAATGCGCAGCATAAAACAATCTGTGTTTCTCGGCGCGAATTTCAGCTTCTACGGTCGGCCATGAAAAAATTGCGGCCAGCACGCCAATGCAAGTGACCAACAGCAAGAACAAGATGTTCAGCCCATCCACCCGAAACTCGATTCCGAGCGGCGGGGCAAATCCACCCAGGTGATAGGACACAACGCCTTGCGCACCGACTTGCAACAATAAGGTCAAAGCACACAATAAGGATATGATGGAGCCAAGAATGGTCAAAACCCAAGCCGCTCGGCCATTGGGAACAAAAACACAAATGCCCGCAAGCATCAGCGGCACCACAACAAGCAGGGGCGCAGCGTTCGCGACCATCATGTCTGGCAACGCAGAAATAATTGTCTCAAGCATCAACTCGTCGCCTCTACCAGCGCGTCAGCGTCTTGAGCATCGGCTACGCCAATATCCATTCGGCGCACTTCGTCACTTTCTATGCTGCCATAGCTTTCGCGAATACGCACCACGAGCGCCAGCCCTACCGCAAGGGTTGCCACGCCAACAACAATCGCTGTCAGAATCAGGACATGCGGCAATGGATTGGAATAGATCTCGATCAAGCCATGGGTCTCGGCATGCGCCACTTCGGTGCCGTGCGTGCCGGGGTCTGCGCTATGGTCCACCTTGGCGCCATGACCCTTTGCATCGCGCCCGAACAAGATCGGCGCAGACCCTCCGGCAACCTTACCAAGCGTGATGTAGAACAGGAACACAGAGGTCTGGAAAATCGACAGGCCGACCAGGCGTTTGATCATATTGGCCGATTGGAAAGTGATATACAGCCCCACCATCATCAGCCCGATAATGGCCCAGTAATTCGCACGTTCGAGAATAAATTGAACCATGCCTACCAATCCTCGTCCCGAATTTCAGCAACACGTCCGGCAAAAGCATAGAAAATGGTCAGCATTGACCCGGACACTGTAAACAAGACGCCCAGTTCAATCAGCAAAATTCCCAAATGCTGCCCAGCATGACCGCCAGGTGCCTCTTCGACCAGAAAGTCATAATCGAGATAATTGCCACCATTGAGCATCGCCCAAATGCCCACGCCGGCATAAAGCAGCAGGCCAATGGCCGCGAGCGAGGCTGCAAATCGGGCCGGCACCGCGCGCAGGGCTTCGGGCACGCCAAAAACCAGCGCGAACAGGATAACCGACACGGCCAAAATCACACCTGCCTGAAATCCGCCGCCGGGTCCATAATCGCCGTGGAACTGAACATAAAATGCATATACCACAATCACCGGCATAAGCAGTTTGGAGACGACCCGCAAAATGACATGATGCGACGTCATTTGGACTCCTTCCGGCTACGGCCCTTATCGCTTCGCGCAGACAGCGAACGCTCGCCAAAGCCAAGCAATAGAACAACGGCCACCCCAGCGGCAAAGATCACGCACGTTTCCCCCAGCGTGTCAAAACCACGATAGCTTGCGAGCACTGCGGTCACGACATTGGGAACCCCAGTATCGGCCTGAACCCGTTCGAGATATTGCGCGCCGACATGGGAGTTGGCCGCTGATGCCGCGTCGCCCAAGGCTGGAAGATCAATTGTTGCATAAATCAGAACCGCGCCTGTCAACACACACACCAGAAAAGGCACCACGCCGAGAATTGCCCGCTCGCTTTTGGCCGTTCGTGAGGTGAGCAGCATTGCCCCAAGCATCAATGCCGTTGAAATGCCAGCGCCGACCGCAGCCTCGGTAAACGCGACATCGACCGCATCAAGCACCACAAACCACGTAGCCGAGAGCAATGAATAAGCCCCGGCAAGCATCACAATCGCAAAGAGGCTGCGCATCCTTATGATAGCAACCGCAACCACAAACAGCATTGCCAAAAGCGCAACATTGATAAGCGAGGTTCCCAGATCCATTAGTCCACCTCGATCTTCTCGGCGGTGGCTTCAGCCCCGATCAGCGGCTGTAGTCCGGCTGTGTGCGCCGCATTGGCGATCGCATGCGAAGCGGTCGGCCCGGTTAAAAACAAAAACACCCAGATCACGATGAGCTTGCTGAAAACAAGCCAATGCGGGCTCAGAAAAGCCATCCCGACAAGCATAACGGTCACAGCGCCGGTATCTGTCACGCTGGCCGCATGCAGGCGGGTATAGAAGTCGGGAAAACGCAAACTTCCAATCGAGCCGATAACGGCCAATGTCGCGCCTAGAGGACATAAGGCCCCGCCAAACCATGGCCGCAACACCTCAAACCCCTGAACAAAATCCTGCCAGATCTCCATCACCCTTCCCCTTTCTTCCGATCCTTGCGGACCAGCGTGACCTGAAAAGAGCGATAACGGACAAATTTCAACACTGCGATCGTCGCAACGAAATTGATCAAAGCATATAGAATGGCCAAATCGAGGAAATCCGGACGACCCATGAAAAAGCCGAGCATGCCAAGCAGCAGAACCGTTTTGGTTCCGAAAGAGTTGACCGCGAGCACCTGATCATAAAGTGTCGGTCCCATCAGCGCCCGCAGCAAAGTCAAGGCCAGAGCAATCGTCAAGGCAATAACCGAAACGCCGATCATGATTGCGGCCCTTTCGGTTTGGCGCGATGACCGTCAATTGCGCGGCAGGAACGTTCGTCCATCTCGGCAAAGGCCATTGGACCCGCGGCGTCTTCATATAGCGCATGGACGAGCAAGCGGTTCGGCTCGACTTCAATCGTTACCGTTCCGGGTGTGAGCGTGATCGAGTTTGCAAAAAGTGTCTTTGCCAAATCACTGTCAGACTTCGTTTTCACCTTGACCAGCGCTGGATTGATGTCGAGATCGGCACGCAAACAGGCGCGGATCACTTCCACATTTGCCCTGAAGATTTCGCGCAGCAGCCATGGCAAGTAAAGCGCGATCCCAAAGGCGGCGAAATATGGTGCCCCTTCCCTGTCGAGAATGTCCAAACGCGCTGAGAGTATCACGGCCAACAGAATTGATACGCCCCCGAGGCTCAACAATAATGGTGTATAATGTCCAGAAAGGCCAAGCCAGAACCCGATAAGCGCGAGAATGAGACTGATAACGTAACCCACGCGCCCGGTCCTCCACAACATCTTCACTTCACGTCAGCGTCGTAGCCTGTCGCAGCACACTTGGCCAGCCGAAACTGTCTCCAACTAAAAAATTTTGACAGAAATTATCCCGAGGCTTTCCGTAGGGATACCCGGACATACAAACCCGATATGGAGAATCCGACAGGTCCGCCGCCCGGGCCCTCGTCTTAAGAGCCAAACACCAGTTTAGCGGTTCTTTTCGAGGCGGAAAACTCGTCTGACTTATCGGAGTCATTGGCTGCGGACGCTTTTGGTGGACCCGCCGCAGTCAGCGACCAATTCCAGTAACGCAACACGGTCTGCGCTTTTGTCACCGAGAGCGTATCGAAAATATCGAAAACATAATTGAGTTGTGGATGAAGTGTTTTCGCATCAAGGTGGACCGGACGGCCCATCGCTTTCCACAGATATTTCAGCGCAGGACGCTTCAGCCCCGTCGCTTTGCAAAGAACGGCCAAGCCTTCGCCACCGAGGTCGGTCATAAGTTTGACGATACAGACCGGTCTGACACCTGCGAGATAGCCAATCTCCTGCATGATTGTAGGGGTGATTCCGGTTTTGGCCGCAAATGTTAAGGCTTGTTCCAAACTCTGAAATTCAGACCGCTCAAGCGCTGCCCTGTTGCGCTGACGGCGTTCAATCAACTGCATCGCTTTGCGCGCAATCGGATCCTGCCACCCTTCCTCTTGCATCATCACGAACACATCCGAGCACAAGTCTACCAAAATCATCCGGTCGGCCGACTGTTTCATCAGGATAGATTTGCGCGTAGGCCCATCAGCCCACCAGAACATCGACATAGCTTGGGAAGGGGTCAGTTCCGGCCGCGCAACAAGCAGGATGCAAAGATCGTCATGTTGCTGGGATAGTGCCACCAATTTGTCGATGCCGGATTCGGAAATCTGTGCCTTGGAATTACCGAGAAGTATCCGCAGGGCCGCAACCGATCCAGCGTCAATCAGAGCTTCGGACACGGTAACGCTGACATCCCTCCGCGCGGCAATCATCATCTGATGTTCCAGCCCGGTCGATCTGACAATATCGCTCAGATCTGCAGCATCATAAGTTAAGTTTTCTTCGAGCAACTGTCCGGCAATATCGATTTTGCAGTGCGCCAGATACCGCATCAAACGGCGCGGTGCTTCTACTGTCAGCTTCAATCGTTTGGCGCACAAAAGCCGCTCCTCATCGCCCGCTTCAAACAGCATATCGAGCAGGATGTCGCTTGCCATATGCCGATCTTGAGGAGAAAGCCGGGAGGCTGGCATAGCGACTGTATCAATCAGGCGGCGCAGCAGCGCAGCGCGCGCGCGACCGATCGGGGGTAGGGTTCTGTTCAGTGATGTTTCGGTCATAACTCGGCCTTGTATCGTTTCAGACCTATAAGAATGAGGTTAACGCAAGGTTCATAGCGCCGCTGGTTCAGGCTCGCAAAATTGCCGGATGGATGGAGCGCAAACGCGACCGCCGCCTAATAGATCCTTTCTCGGCCGGGATGAACCACCATGATGAGCAAACTTGCCACCAGCATGGCAATCGCCAGTGAAAAGAGCGCCCCGCCATCTGTTGCCGTTTCACCAGGTGTCAAAGACACTGGCACCTCACGCCCAAGCCAGGGCGACACATGCAGACCGACCGCACCAAACAGAATAAGAGCCGACAAAAAAGCACCCGATCTGCGTGTTATCGGCAAAAATAGCAAAACAGCGGCAATCAGTTCCAGAAGGCCTGTCAAGAAGCGCCCGGTTGGTTCAAACGCCGGATATCGCGAACGCTCGGCCAGCGTCTGAAACACGATGTTCTCACCTGCTGGATCGAGCAATTTGACCTCCCCTGGCGGCGGGTTGGGCAATGGATGCAAGCTCGCCTGAACAAACATGAATATAAGAAAGAGCGCCAACGCCCAACTCAAGGCTCCCTGAAACACCCGCATATCCATCCCTGACAATTCAAAACGCCAACGCTAAACCCTACCCGTAAAGCAATCACATCTGGCGTTTTTCGCCAAGCCGATTAACCAGCATCTATGTCTTTACCGCGCATCATATCTGCCAGAGCGCCACACGCCCAAATTCAACAAGTCCGGAACGAGCGCGAACAGCGACCGGGCCGCCTTGCCCCGCACCTCGCATTATCGGCAGGATTTCGAGCGGAATATTAGGCGAATCTTATATAGTTCAAGGTATAAATGCGACAGATTCAGTATTGTAGATTTGCTTATGTCGTTTCCTTCCATCGTGGATCTTGTTCGCAAACGGGCCGGGCATAGTTCAGCACACGGGCACTCAGCAGAGACACATAATCCAGTCCAAATCGACATTGCTATCTATGTCCTGATTGTTGCGGACTTTATGGCTGGCATGATCGGCAGCAGCTTCACGCTATATAGCCTGCAACTTGATTTTTTAACGCTTCAGGTTTCTCAAGCCCTTCCTTTCATGCTGATCCCGCTTTGTGGCTCGCTTGGGGTTGCACTTTCTGGTGGCTATCCTCTGAGATATTCGTCCCATATTATCAGACCTCTTTTTAGGGCAAGTCTGGGGGCAGCTTTTGGCTTGGGTTCGCTAATCGTGTTTCTCGAAATGACCACTGGCACGGCCGACACGCTTACTTCGGGCCTGTTTTTAACATGGGGCCTGATTACAAGCCTACATCTGGCCTTCCTCCTGATCTTCAATCGCCTGTTCAATGCGCGACGTTTCTTGCAAAAAATCGTTCTGATCGGGGCCACCCCTCATGCGCAAAGACTGATCGCCCAGAACGCAACTGATGGAAACTATGAAATACTCGGCGTCTTCGACGACCGTTCAGGGACACGCGGCCACGTCGAAAGCCCGTTTCCAGAGCGCGATCTGCCGTTACTCGGCCGTATCGATGATCTCTTGAACTGGCCTGACCTGCCCGAAATTGATCAAATCGTCATCACGGTGACATCCAAAGCAACCGAGCGCATCAAAATCCTGATTGAGCGGCTTCGGGTCCTGCCCCAACAGGTTATTCTGTTGATCGACCTTGATAGTTATAGCCCGGAAGCGGCCGACATGGTTACGCTTTCGCATTCCCCGGCTGCTTATGTATCGGGGCGTCCGGCGGATCTGCGTCAGCGCATGCTAAAGCGTGCGACCGACATAATCTTGTCTCTTGTATTTATTATAATTTTCGCCCCGGTAATATTGGCTTGCGCTCTGTTGATCAAACTTGAAGATGGCGGCCCGGTTTTCTTCCGGCAAAAGCGGCACGGCTTCCGCAATGAAATTATCCGTGTCTGGAAACTACGAAGCATGCGTCCCGATCCTGCCGCCGAACAGAAAATGACGGAACAGACCCAGGCCAATGACCCGCGCGTCACGCGCATTGGCCGGTTTATCCGCCGGACATCGCTTGATGAGCTTCCGCAATTGTTCAATGTTCTGTTCGGCGATATGTCCCTTGTCGGGCCGCGCCCACATGCGATCGGCATGACGGCAGAGGCCAAACTGGTCAACGAGATTGTCATGGAATATGCCCATCGGCATCGGGTAAGACCCGGGATCACGGGCTGGGCACAGATTAATGGCTCGCGCGGTCCTGTCCATTCCGAAGAAGATCTGCGGGAACGGGTGAGACTTGATATTGAGTATCTAAATTCAGCATCCTTCTTGTTTGATATGTATATCCTGCTTATGACCGCGCCAGCCCTGCTCGGTGACAGTCAGAAAGTTCGCTAATGTCAGATACACCCAAACCTTCGGCAAGCGCCATGGCCGAACCTGGAGTGACATCTCAAGAGACGGTTCGCGATAATGGCCATAACGGCCCGTCGCAAATAAGCATTTGCATTCCCGCATGGCGGGATACGGCCAGCCCGCTATTACATGCCTTGTCAGAGCTGGTCGAGCATCATGTCTGCGAGGTGCTGATATATGATGACGGCTCCGGCGATCAGGAGATGACGGCCACAATCATCGCACATCTGGCAGAGTTCAAAGGTCCGGCCAAACTCATTACCGCACACCAGAACAAGGGACGCAGCTTTGCCCGCAACCGGCTGATAGATCATGCCAATTGTGATTGGCTCCTTATGCTGGACGCGGACATGCTGCCAGATGATGACAAATTTCTCGCTCGCTATCTTGACGCCATACCGGGCGGCACGGAACCGGCGCTCATTGCAGGCGGCTTTAGCCTTGCTCAAATTACAGCTGATAAGTCCCGGGCATTACATGCCGCGCAATCCATCAAGTCCGAATGTCTCGGGGCTGCCGAGCGCATGACGGATCCGGGCCGGTTCGTTTTTACATCCAATATTCTGGCACACCGCCAGATTCTCGAAAACGTCTCATTCGATGACGGCTATCAGGGCTGGGGCTGGGAAGATGTGGATTGGGGCCTAAGGGTTGCCGAGCAATTTCCAATTCGACATATCGACAATACCGCAACCCATCTGGGCCTCGATACGACCGATGCCCTGCTGCACAAATATGGAACATCAGGCGAGAATTTTGCCCGCCTTGCCAGCCAGCACCCGCAAGCGGTGTCCCAGATGCCGCTTTATAAAGTGGCCCGCGGCCTGCGTCCGGTTCCGGGTACCTCCATAATTGCAAACATCTGCAAGAGATTGGCCCGAGACCGGTTCGGCTTTGTTCCTATGGAAATGAGACTTTTCGCGCTGAAGCTCTATCGCTCTGCTATTTACAGCGAGACATTACATGACCCAAGAGACTGATCAGGTTCTCTCACCAATTGATTATGAACCCGATTTGACTCTGTTCGGTCGGGTCAAGCGCCGCTGTGTGTCCAATATTGCAATTGCGCCGATCTGCGCGCCCGAACGGTCCATCATCACATTTGGCTTTGACGATTTTCCAAAATCTGCCGCAGACAATGGCGCCGACGTGCTCGAATCCATCGGCGCCAAAGCGATATTCTATGCCTGCTCGGGTTTGGCCGGTCGGGAAAATCTCACAGGCGAACAATTCGTTGATACGGATATGCTTGCGCTCGTGCGGGCGGGGCATGAGATTGGTGCGCACACCCATACCCATCGCGATTGTGCCCATATGCCAACGGAGACAGCGCTTGAGGATATCGCCCGAAACCTCGATGAATTAAGACAAATGGGCTTGAAGACGCCTGCAAGACACTTTGCCTATCCTTATGGCGAAACAACGCTTGCGCTCAAACGGGCACTAAAGGACCGCTTTGTAACCGCCCGAGGTATCCGGGCTGGCCTCAACCGGACCCGCGCTGACCGAATGCATTTACGGGCAATGGAGCTGACCCCCGATACTGCAACCACCAAACGCGCCATCGACGCAATTGAGCAAGCGGCAAACGCACCAAGCTGGCTGCATATCTTTACCCATGACATCCGAAATAATCCCAGCCCTTACGGAACCACACGGCAGGAACTAAAAAAGATTGCCAAAACGGCGCGCAGTTCTGGTATTCTGATTGCAACGCCCGGGGAAGCAGAAAAGTATTTCGGAAGTCGCCTTGATGCCTGAACGATCTATCTCAATCATCATTCCAACTTTTCAACGCCCCGACGGATTGCTGGTGGCCGCGCGGTCCGTGTTCAAGCAGACCATGCTCGACAAGACAGACTGCACGCTCATTATTGTCGACAATGATCCTGCCGCTAGTGCCCGAGATTCGATTGAGATCCTACGGGCGGAAGCGCCGGAAAATTTGCGTTTTATCGCTGCTCATGAACCTGACGCAGGCGTCGCGAATGCCCGAAACTGCGCGATAGATCTGGTCGATAGTGACCTGATCGCCTTTCTCGACGATGATCAGTCAGCCCAGAATGCAGATTGGCTAGAGAAACTCTACGACCTGCATATGGAACTCAAACCGGCGGTTGTCTTTGGCCCGCTCATCACCGTTTTACCAGATGACATCACACGGCATCGCGCCTATTTCAGCCGTTTTTTTGGACGTGCGGACCGCTCAAAGCGCGGCTATATCAAGCATTATCACGGGGGTTGCAATACGCTGATAGACGTTGCCAGCCTACCCAAAAAACGCCCTCTGTTCGATCCCGATACAAATGAGACAGGCGGCGAAGACGATATGTTGTTTATGGACATCGAAGATATTGGCGGACAGTTTGCTTGGGAGCCGGAGGCCAATGTGTTCGAGCACACCGCGCGCAAACGGTTAAACCTTAAATACACGCTCAAGCGCGCTTTTGTCTATGGTCAGGGGCCCTGCACCGAAGCCCGGCTTGAGCGCAATTACCCAAAACTTGCCATCTGGATGGCCATTGGCGCGGCAAAATTCGCCCTGCACGGAACGCGTGGCGTGTTAGGATACCTTGTCAAAGCAGAGGGCAGTGCTCAGCAGATCGACCTCGCTATGCGCGGTATTGCAAAGGTCTTCTTCTGGAAACGGATCAATCTTTATGGCGCTGCCGCTTTGATCAAGCCCCCGCAGGACGATCCGGCTTCAGCGCAGCTCTCGCATAGTGGCCCCGGGATCCCGCCCGACAGCCCTGGCAGGTAGCAAATCCCGTGGCGCACGCGCTTGCCTGAGCGGACGCTGTTTTCGGTCCAGAACGCTTTGCCCGACAAGCTTGGCCGAAATGGCAATATAGGTCAGCCAGACAATCGAGTTCTGCTGCAAAATCATGCTTTCGGACAGGTTGAACAAAAAGAACTGCGCCAGAAACCCAAGTGCGAAAATCCCGTTCCAGCTTGAAAGTGCCGCAATAAAGGCCCGTGCCACAGTTGCAAGATAGGCCAGAGCAAACAGCCCCATCCCGACAAGCCCGACGCTAAGCCATGTCTCCATCCAGCCATTATGCGCTGTCGGAACGTCCCATTGAACGAGATCCTTTACAAAATCGGCAGGTGCGGAGCCGATGGTCCAGAAAGCACCATAGCCATGGCCGAGCCAGGGGCGGTCAACAATGACATAGCCAAGCGCCACCCAGATGTCTGTTCGTCCCGTTAGCGTCAAATCCCGCCCCAACACGCTCACCAGCAATTCAGGCTGGAAAACCACAATTGCGCTCAATATCCCCGTAAACAAAACAGCAAGCCAGAGCAGAACCAGAGCGAGCCTTGCCCCGCGCCGCATCAAAAACCCTGTTCCCAAAATCCCGAAACCGAGCAGCATGCCGACCAGAGATGTTTTCGACGTAGACAAGAAGACAAGGCCAATGGTCAGGATCAAACCAAATATCCAAAGCCGCCTGAGATCCGGAGCCGTGATCATCAAGAATGCAAAGAGCAGCGTTGCGCGCGACATGTGACCGCCAAGCGCGTTTTTCTGGAACCACAGCCCCCGCCACGCGCCAATATGATCGCCATCCTGCTCCAGACCGATGGCAGGCATGCCCAGCGAAATCACATAGGACAGCCCCGCCAGAATGAGCCATATCAATCCAAACATGGTCAGCATTTCCTGCCAATTATAGCGATTGGCCAGATGCAGGCCGAGGCCGGTGGTCACGATAACAGCAATCGCCCGCCGGAATGTAACAGCCGTATCAATTGACCAAAGTACAGACGCTGCCGTTACGCCCAGAAGCATAATCAGCAAAGGCATGCGCACGCTCACAAGGATAAGTGTCCGTGTTCGCATAACTGCCAGAGCCAGCACCAATACGTAAACCGGCAGCCACATAATCCGCAAAATCGGGCTGCCATCTGGCTCCTGCTCGGAGGCCAGCAAAGGTCCAAGCAGCGCTTCGGCGAAAAGGAACAGCAAAATCAGCATCAGCCCGGTTTCGGCCATGCGCGGGATTGTATCCCAGAGCCTCACCGTTTCCCTGTCGTCTGCTATTGTCTGTGCCATGACCAAACACGCCTCAGCCAGCCAGCCGGTCGATGAACCGCGAATCCGCGCGCATATGGGTCATCACCACGCCCAAAGCCCGTCCACCATAGGCTTCAATTTCCTTGGTCAGATTTGTCACCGTCTCGGGCCTCGTTCGATCTGCCTGAACGACAATGATAACACCATCCATTTGCGATACCATAGCCAGACCTGCGCCGGAGCGGTCAATTGCGGGGGCATCGACAATCATCCAATCTGCCCCCCGCCGAAGCGCAGCCCACCAATCAGGCCGGGTCGAAAGATGGATTTTACTGCCATGGGCCACGCGGTCTATGTCAAATCGGGTGACCAGAAGCTGGGTGCCCGTAACCTGATGCGCGGCAAGTAAT
Source organism: uncultured Hyphomonadaceae bacterium (assembly GCA_938011445.1). GTDB lineage: Bacteria > Pseudomonadota > Alphaproteobacteria > Caulobacterales > Hyphomonadaceae > CALLCD01. The sequence continues at coordinate 15,828 of CALLUH010000008.1, read as the reverse complement.
TTGGCTTTGGCTCCCTTGCCAGATCGGGCTGGCCGCTGCGTCGGCACAATGTCATAAAAAGGTTTAGCCCCCAAAGATGCGTCGTAAGCGCGTGAAAGACCGCTTGTCGCAAAACTACCATGCCTGAAGGCTTCAAATTGAGGATTATCGTATAAATCAAGGTCGATCAGCCATGCCGCCCTGCGCGATCTCTCGGCCGCAATCAAAGCGAAAGACGCCGCAACACTGCTCGTGCCCTCGCCCTCATGAGCGGCAATAAACATGATGCCGCGCCCGCCATTGGCCACCTTTAACCGGCCAGCGGCGCGCCACAATGGATCAAGGTCTTGTCGCAGATCATGCATTACTCTGATTATCGTCCTTGATTGAAGCGGTTATATCGGCTGGATGAATATCCAAACAAGGTTAATGCCCGCTTGCTGGACGCCTATTTATATCGGGCGACGGTCGCTACAACCGGCAAGCCTATTGTCCGTTCTAGCGAACTGGCTGAAACAAAACCGCGAGATGACAGCGCGCGTAAAAACCCTGCCACAAGCGCTGTGAAGCCTGCAAATAGCAGCGAAAGTATGGCGATAACCAATTTCAGGCTTTTCCCCTCCGCCGGGCGTCTGGCGCGTTCGAGGATTTTGATATTGTCCTGATCTTGTCGATCGAGCTGCGATAGAGTTCGTGATTCCGTTTCCCGCACTGCGAAACTGCGAACATTACTTTCGAGCAAATCCCGTTTGCGAATCAAGGCCTGCCATTCTGGCTCGAGTTCGGCAAGTCGTCTCTGACGTGCTTCCACATTGCGCGACTGTCTGTTGAGAACCTCTCTTTGCAATTGGGCAGCGGACAATTGCGCGCTCAAAGTGGACGTATTTGCCTGAACGCTTTGATAGAGCGGATTCGGGCCCCGCCGGACCAGCCCGCTGGTGCGCACACCGCTGTCAAGATATTCGCGCGCTCTGGCAATCCGCCGATTGATATTCTGCACCGGCTCGGAGGTTTCGGTGTAGCGCGAGAGCAGCTCCTCGCGTTCGAGTTCGAGCGTGACAAGGCTCTGCGCCGACGAATCCTCGACAAAAACATCTATCTCGTCAGGCGTTGTCTCCAATTGCTGTCCGAGGACATTAAGCTGGCCCTGTAACTCGCTCTGACTTGTCTCATTGTTAAAGATGGACTGTTCAATAGACGCAATCAGGGTCTGGACCGACTGGCGTTCGGTTTCAAAATTACCGATATTGTTTGCCGCCAGAAATCGCCGCATCTCGTCTTCGGTTTCAAACAGTTCCGCCTCGAAGGTTCGTCTCTGGTTCTCGAATGACGCAAGATCCTCATTGCCGAAAATGGTTGCGCGATAGGCGATATACTCATCCATAAATGTGTTCAGCACATCCGCCGACAATTGGGCATCAAGATGCTCGAAACTTGCGCTAATAACGGTTTTCTTAGGGGCGGCGAAAGCACCAAAATCACGGCGCAGCGACTTCAGTGCCCGTTCACTTAACTCATAGACCTTATCTTCGGGTGCGCCGGCCATTCGGGCCGCTATCTCCGGGTACAGGCGCGCAATACCAAATTTTCTCAATACCCGTTCTGCAATGACCGGACTGTAGAGCAGTTCAAGCTCGGTCTGGACAAGCTCTTCGGTGGCCGGGATGGGATTGTTTACCAAATCCCCGCCAACCCTTGGACGAAACAGATACTCCTCCCCAACCGACACTTTGACGCGTGAAGAGGCGACATACACATCTTCCTGCATGAATGCCAGGGTCAGGCCCAGCGCGAAAATCGGTATGAATATCAATAGCATAAGCCAGATATTTCGCCATAGATGAACGCCAATCTCAAGCACCCCCAGACGCGGCCGCTTGAAAGCGTTTAGTTCACTATAATCGGTCATTCTCTGGTGACTTCCAACACTTATGGCCTTTTCCTAGCAGACTCGATTTGATAATTCCTTAATCATTAACAGTTATGGTTTCGACGTAGTGTAGAGTGGTTTTCCAATGTGGCCTAAGGTGTTTTCCGGTTTGGCGTGTTCGGCACTGCTGATTGGCTGTGCGTCCAACCCCGTTGCGTCGCCCGATTTTCCCGTCAGTGAATGGCAGAGCTATTCTGGCTTGGACGCACCCTATATACTGTGGACAGGCGACACGCTTGATGTTGATGTTGCAACAGCACCCGAATTGTCGCGACAAGCGGTCATTATCGCGCCGGACGGACGGATTTCAATGCCTCTCATCGGATCGGTACAAGCGGCGGGCCGCAGTGCCGATGAGGTGCAGGACAGCTTGATGGCTGCATTAAGCAGTCAGCTTCGCGATCCACGTCTGACCGTTAGTGCAACCGCCTTTGGCTCTCAACGTGTCTTTGTCGGCGGTCAGGTTTCAACCCCGAGCATTATCGACCTGCCCGGCCAGATTGGACCGCTTCAGGCCATCATCATGGCTGGCGGCTTTACCCCCGAGGCAAATGCCAAACAGGTTCTGCTAATGCGCCGTATTCCGGGCGGCGAGGTCAAAACGGCGATCTTCAATATCAAGGATGGCTTGCTTGATCCCGCAGCGGCGACCTGGGGACCGCTTCAGCGCTTTGATATTGTCTATGTCTCGCCGAAATGGATTGCCGAGCAAAATCTCTTTATCCAACAATACATCCGCAATGCGTTGCCAGTTGATTTCAGTCTCGTCTTCGATCTTGCCAGCGCAGGTCTGTAACGCGCCCGAACACCGATCACGCTCCCGCGCCCGTCCTATCCCCGGCAGCACGCCTCAAGATATTGCACGGTCGGGCTTGTCAGCTTGTCCGGCAAGCCCGCCAGATCAAACCAGCCCCAACCGCCATGCTTGTCAGCTTCCATCAGCTTTGGCACGCCGGCGACAATCTGCGCATGATAGACCGGCGCAATCCAGTGTCGGCCATCACCTCGCAAGATCGTTTCGGACAGACAGGCCAGCCCGTCCAGAACGATTTCAATACCCAACTCTTCGTAAATCTCGCGTACCACTGCCCGTTCCGCCTGCTCACCAAAATCAATCTTCCCACCGGGCAACCCCCAGGCCCCCGCTTCGGGTTCTGCTAATCTCTGAATCAGCAATAATTCGCCCACGGAATTGGTAATCGCAGCGCCGCAGCCAGCCTCTACGCGCATATCAGAAAGTCCTTGTCAGCCCTGCATTCACAGTCGTGCGGGTTGTGTCAAATACGTCCACATTCGACTCCTGTCTTTGCACCCCCAAAGCGACAAATGGCGAAATCCCGAACAGTCGCCAGTCCCGTTTGACAATGCGTAGATTGGCACCGTAGCGCCAGTCCTCGCGCGCCACCTGACCGATCGGATCAATCCCGTTAAATCGCTGATAGGATATGGCCGGCTCAACCAATACACCAAGGCCGAAACCTGTCTCGCGAAAGACGCCAAACCCCGCGCGGCCAAACCAGAAGCTTTGATTGGAGGCTGCAAAATCGGCCCTGAAAGCGGACGCAAAAACCCGCTCGAACCGGCCCTGGCGACCAAATCGCGTCACCGTGCCGTCAAGCCCGTAAGTCTCGCCATCCTGACTGTCAAAACTGTCATCCACCGCCCGAACAATGACACGTCCGAAGCCGACAAAGCGTGTTCCGATTGACCGCTGGAAAAAGGCTTCACCGCCATAGGCCTCAAAATCGAGATCACCACCCAGCCATCGCCCCTCGGCGAGCGCCCGCACACCAATCCGGTTGTCCCCGCTCTGCAAAAATAGTGGGCCAAACCGACCCGTCACAAAGAAGGCGTTGAAATCGCTATCCGTAAACACTGACCCTTGCGAAAAAACCAGGCTGGACAAGCGGACAGATTCGCTGAGGCGCAACCTGTTCTCGACAGAGGCAAATCCGGTAACCCCGACACCGGAATTTACCGTGCGGAGCACAACATCCTCATCGGTGCCATTGGCCGGATCGGGGTCGAAAAACTCCTGACGTGATGTCGTCGGCGCAAGCGATGCATCAAAATTGACAATCCACCGGCGGCGTCTTTGCAGGGCCGCCAAAAGCTCCCGTGCAGCGGCGACCTGTTCAGTCTCCAGCGTGCCCGTCGCCAGGGCCTGACGCGCATTGAACGCTGCGGAAGCGTCCCGTCTGGCCTTAAATTCCCTTTGGGCCAATTCCAGCCGTGCGGGGCCATCATCTGGCCGCTGGTCAATCCGCTCTAAAAGGTCGGCGAACGGCAAATCAGAAAGTTCATCCGCAATGATCGGCGTCGGCTGGGCCTGACCCATAGACAGTGGTGACATCGCAAGGAGCACCAGCCCCAAGTGAAAAAAGACACCATGCCGGATCACCTTACTGAATATCCCCAAATGCTTTAAGCGCTGCACGGGCAACCGGCTCGCCCCATTCTTGCACAAAGTGTCCCGCCTCTTCGATCAGCATTGGCTGGGGGCATCCCCGGATATTTGAGCGTAAGGCGTCCATTACCGGCCCACCAAGAACGGGGTCGGCCAGTCCCACCGCCATGAAACTTTCGCCTTGCCAGTCCGTTGCCCACCATTCCGCCGCGCGCTTTGAGGTTTCAACCCCTTGCATATCCGGCTCAATCATAACCATGTCTGGAAACCGCCGAACGCCCGCTTTATAAGACATATCCGGAAACGGCGCGCTAAAGGCCGCCGCCTCCGCATCGGACAAAGCCGGCATGCTGCGTTGCATCAGTCCGCCAACGTCCATATCCGGTTGCGTGGCTGCAAAAGCTTTCCATGCCGCAAAACCCTCGCCAAGCGAGCGCCCCTGCGGGATCGCTGTGTTCATGACGATTAGCCGCTTGAACCGCTTCGGGCTCTCCATCGGTACGCTCAATCCCAATATGCCGCCCCAATCCTGACAGACCAGCGTAATGTTTTGCAGATCAAGCCTCTCGACAAAGCGAAGCAGCATATTGCGATGGAAATCATACGTGTAGACAGCGTCATCCACAGGTTTGTCCGAGCGGCCAAAGCCGAGCCAGTCCGGCGCCAGGACACGCCCGCCCGCCTCTAGGAAGACAGGTATCATTTTGCGGTAAAGATAGCTCCAGCTCGGCTGGCCATGCAGACACAGAAAAACGTGATTGGCCTCTTTCGGCCCCTCATCAACATAGTGGATACGCAAGCTCTCATAGCCCTGCAAATCCTCGACATAATTTGGCCCATAGTCGAAGTCTGGCAGGCTTTCAAAATATGTGTCCGGGGTCCGTTTCGCCTCTATCGCCATGTCGCAAACTCCTTTTCGTCCCGCTTTTCAAACCGATGAGCCATCTGTGCTACCAAGCCGTTTATGTCTCGCTACGGGTTAATGGCCAATAACCAGTTCCACGTTCGTAAAGCGAATGTGATGCGAGATTATCCATTCCCATCGTGCATTTTTTGCGTTTTTTCTCTATAATCTCGAGAAGACGACATCTCAAAATGCAAGGAGCCGATCAAATGGCACGTACAAATTTCTGGCCCTATATCATCGGTGCGGCAGCGGCGCTCGCGCTAGGAGCCTGTGCGACGGCAACACCCTATCAGCCCAATCCGAGCGGGGTGAGAGGTTTTGGCTATAGTGATACGCGGATTGAACCGGGTAAGTATCGCGTCAGCTTTCGCGGCAACCCCAGTACGGATCGGGCCACCGTTGAGAATTACATCCTTCTGCGTGCGGCCGAGCTGAGCCTTGCTGATGGTCTTGGCCATTTTGTTGTTATCGACGAAGACGAAGCGGGGACAAGTAATTTCAACACGACTGGCTTTAACAATGGCTTTGGTGGCCGGTTCGGCGGATTCCGTGGCGGTTTCGGCGGCGGTTTTGGGGGCACCACCAGCAGCCGCACACGCGAGCGGCGTATTTTCGATGTTGGCGTTCTTGTTCAAGGCTTCCCCGGTAAAAAGTCAGAGGAAAACTATCAGGCCTTCAATGCCGAGGATGTTGTCCAAAATCTCAACCCGCTTGCGGTGCGTTGAGTTAGACGTGCGATAAAAATTGATATGAGCCTTCCAAAAAAGAGGCCGCCCGAAACGGGGCGGCCTTAAAGGGAGGAAACTGTGGCCGCGAACGCATCAACGACCACGAATTCGATGTAGTAATTACTAAATAATTTTTCAAGTGTTCATTTTTTAATTTTGCAACACGCGTGAAATTGACGCTACGGGATGCGGCAAAGTGATTGAATCTACGTGGCCCTCTGCCTCTCGCCAAAGCCATATCTGTGTCCTAAACTCGGTGTATATGACGAAGAGGATGCAAACCAAATGGACTTCAGCCTGCCCGCCGACCTTATTGCCTATCTGTCCGAACTGGACGCCTTCATCGAGGCAGAAATAAAGCCGCTCGAACAAGAAGACGATAATATCCGCTTCTTCGACCATCGCCGCGAATATGCCCGCACCGACTTCGAAAATCAGGGCTTACCCCGCCCCGAATGGGAAGAACTGCTCCACGAAGCCAAACGCCGCGCCGACAAGGCGGGCCATTTCCGCTTTGGCCTGCCGATAGAATATGGCGGCAAAAATGGCTCAAACCTTGCCATGGCCGTTATCCGCGAACATCTCGCCCGTAAGGGGCTTGGCCTGCACAATGACCTCCAGAACGAGCATTCTATCGTCGCCAATTTCCCGCAAATCCTGATGCTGCGCGACTTTGCCCGAGACGACCAGAAACACCTCGCCACAGATGCGCTTGAAGGCCGCTTTCGCGCTATGTTTGGCCTGACAGAAGCGGCGCACGGCTCGGATGCCACCCATATGGGCACCCGCGCCGTACCCGAAACGCGCGACGGCATAGACGGCTGGCTCATCAATGGTGAAAAAATGTGGATTACCGGCATGCACACAGCCACGCATATGATGTGCTTTGTGCGCACCTCCGGCAATGATGGCGACGCCGAAGGCATCACCTGCCTGATCATCCCGGCCGATGACCCCGGCATCATCATCGAAGAATATATGTGGACGTTCAACATGCCCACAGACCATCCGCGCCTGACGCTCAAGGACATCTGGGTGCCAGAGAGCGCCCTGTTCGGCCCGCTTGATGGTGGCCTCGCCCTTGCCCAGCATTTCGTCCATGAAAACCGCATCCGCCAAGCGGCCAGCTCCACAGGCGCGGCGCTTTATTGCATTGACGAAAGTGTCGAATATGCCCGCGCCCGCAAACCCTTCGGCAAACCGCTTGCGATCAATCAGGCCATCCAGTTCCCGCTGGTCGAACTGGCCTCCGAAGCCGAGATGCTGCGCCTCTTGATCTTCAAGACCGCTTGGGAAATGGACCAGATGGCCAAGCCCGATGTCGCCATTCATCTGTCGGACAAAGTGTCGATGTGCAATTACCGCGCAAACCGGCTCTGCTGTAACGCCGCTGACCAAGCCATGCAGACCCATGGCGGCTTGGGCTATTCGCGCCATAAACCGTTCGAGCACATCTATCGCCACCACCGCCGCTACCGCATCACCGAAGGCGCCGAAGAAATCCAGATGCGCAAAGTCGCCGGCCATTTGTTCGGCTTTATGGGGCCGAATAAACGCTAGGCTGAGCTTTTATCCCAACGCCGAACTGGCTAAGCACTCGATGCGGGCGCTCGAGCCCTAATATCGAAAAAGAGTTTATCCGCGTGTCTGCGAACTCAATACTCTCATATCTGCCGGTCAATCTCGCAACTGCACTGATCAGTTTCGGAACCATAACGATTTTGACCCGACTGCTGACGAGCGCAGAGTTCGGGCTTTACGCGCTTGCTGTTATTAGCGTCGAGTTTGTCCACTTGGCCGTCTTTAGCTGGATCGAGGCTGCCATGGCCCGGTTCTGGGCAAGAGCAGACCGCCAGAACAGGCTGGATGATTTTGTCAAATCTCTGCTCTCCTTCTGCTTCATCTATGGCCTTGTCATGGTCGTCAGCGTCCTGCTCATTGTCTATTGTCTACCTCTGGAAGCCAGAACCAAAACCGTGTTTCTGTTCGCACTGGGTGCGTTGAGTTTGCGCAACCTGTCCTGTCTTTTTCAGGAGTCGCACATGGCCGCAGAGCGCAGCAAGCGCTTCAGCATGGTCTATACATCAATTACCGCCGGCGGATTTATGATCGGTATCGTGCTGATCCTGCTGACACCCTTAAGAGAAACCGCACCCTTTATCGGCATCCTGATCGCCCTGTCCGTCAGCATGTTTTTCGAAATACCGTTTATGTTGAAACTCGCAAAAGGCGGGACATATGACCGCGCCTATATCAGCCAGGCAGCGCGCTATGGCGTTCCGATCAGTCTTTCGCTTGTTCTGACCTATGTTCTGACCTCATCTGATATGTATCTTGTGGCCTACTTCCTCGGATGGGATGCTGCTGGCGTCTATAATGCAGGATATAATCTCGCCAACAGGTCTATGGATGTGATGTTCGTCTGGCTCAATATGGCGCTCACCCCGCTGGTTGTTAAAGCGGCCGAAAACGATAATCCGGACGACGTTTCTCGCCTGTTAGAGACTTTCGGAACAGGCTTGCTGTGGATCGCTTTGCCCATGGCCACAGGGCTTGCTCTGGTCGCGGAACCCGCCGGTATCGTGTTTGGCGAATCCGTAAGGGAGGGGGCTATCAAGATCATCCCCTATATCGCCTTTGCCGGTGCTGCACACGGACTGTTGACCTATTATGTCCACAAGGCGTTCATTCTGTCGGAGCGAACGGGAGCTTATGTCTGGGCTCTTATCGTCCCTGTTGTGACAAACCTCTTACTGAACATTTTTCTTATCCCGGAGTTCGGATTGACCGGGGCGGTCGCGTCCACCTGCATTGCCTATGCTATCGGATTGGTTTGTGCATATCTGATTGGCCGGCAGTGCTATCCCCTTCCGCTACCGGTCAGAGCTTTCTGCGAGATAAGTTTTTGCTGTTTGGTCATGGCGGTCTTCATCACGCAATTGTCATTTGTTGAAGGCTGGCCAGACCTGCCAAGACTCCTTCTCAAAACGGCTGCGGGGATTACGGCATACGGGGCTGTAAGTTTACTCATCAATTCAGGGAATTGCCGCGATGTGGCAAGCGATATGTATCGCCGGATACGGATGAAGTAATTTGTGGTGACCCAAAGGAACTGGCCCTGTAAAAAGGGAAGCTGGGCAAAAGTGCGGACGATTACGCAAGAGAATGGAGAGTGCTGATGGGACAATTTGTGGATGGAAAATTCGTTGGAGATCCCTCAAAGGATAAACTACAGGCGCTGGAAAACCCGGCTAGAAAACCCATAGGTCTGCTGCGGAAAAATTACATCCGCGTCATGATGAAACTGAACCATTTTCTCGATAAGCATTATGATAAGAAACAGGGAATCGAGACATGCGACCTCGTGTTCATCTCCGATTTGAAAGACGAACCCGTCGATTTCTCTGAATTCCTGATAGACGAACTTTATGGCGCGCTGCCGGTCACTCTGTTCGGCGCGATGCACCGGCCTGCCGAAAACATCTCCAAGCAGACCTGCACCTTTGTTGACATTGGCGCGGGCAAAGCCCGACCGCTCGTGCTTGCTGCGGAGCATGGCTATAAGAATATTCTCGGCATTGAATATGTCCCATCGCTTGCCCAAACCGGTCGGGACAATTGCGAAATTGCATTGAACCATATGAAGGATGTCGTCTGGGAAAACAGAACCGCAGATGCGACAAGCATGAAATATCCCGATACGGATCTGGTTGTTCTGGCTTGTAATCCGTTCGACCGCCCTATGTTCGACAGATGGCTGAAAAATTTGTTGAATGATTTACGGGATAATCCGCGAGAAATGGTGTTGATCTATCATCACAGCATTTGCTCGCACCTCTTGGATGCCAGGCCTGATCTCGAGCGCATAGAGTACGGGCTTGCAGATCAGTTGAAAATCCACCTGCTCAATCCACACCCATATGGTGCGTGGAGATATAAGCGGGCATGACGTCGCGCCTTTGGGTCTAAAGGACCTATTCGGCAGCTTTGAGTAAAGCTTGTATCCGGTCAAGATAGCGCAACCATGCCGCGCGCCCCGCTTTGGTCAGATGCACCCGTGTTTGTGGCCTGCGATCCACAAAGCGCTTTTCCAGATGGACATAACCAGCATCATCAAGCTTGCGCAAATGGGTTGAAAGATTGCCATCGCTTGCGCCCACCTTGTCTCGCAGCTCTCCGAAAATGGCCGGACTGACCGCTGACAGATAGGCCATCACGCCGAGCCGCAAGCGACCATGAATAATGTCATCAATATCCGAATGATCGAAAGGATTGTCACCACTCATGGTCTATACAATCGTGCTGGGTTCATTGCGAACTGCCAAGACCCCGGGGACAAGCTGGGTAATGGCCACCCCGAACGCTGCAACCAGATACACTTCGACCGTCCCGATCAAGACCAGTGACATCGCTGAAAACAGCAGCGCGACCAGACATATGACATGGCTCTGACGCCGCCGGAACAAGCGCGCTGCCATAGCCTCATTCACCGCATACCCGAAAAATGCAACCGGCATAATCGTATCAAACAGGATAACCGGCTGCCCGCGCACAGCCACGGCATAGGCTGTTGCAATCGCATAGAGGAACAGTCCTGCGCCGGTGATCGGCCATGCAGCCTGCTGGGCCTGATTGCCCGCCGAAGACCCGCCAGGCTTATCGCGCAGACTCCGGCCAAGCAGTGCCGAGAAAATTCCGCCCAAAACACCAACGCCCAGCCAGACCACTCCAATATATTCGATGGACACGAAGAACATATCTCTCATGGCCAGCCAATGAGAGATCAAGGCAGCTGCAACAAGCCCGCCCCACATAATTCTAAACCGCCCCGAAAGGCTCGGGGTCGTCTGCCCTTCTTCTGCAATCTGCCGGACAAAGGCAATATCATCAGCAAGCGGTGTCTGCGTCATTTATAGATCTCCTATTACTTTGAATTTCAAAGTACACAAATATCACAATGAGTCAACATTTATATGTTAGAATTGTCGCGGATAGATCTGGACGCACTTACATCCCGCGAGGAGACATCCCCGCAGCATGATATATACCGTCAATCAGCGCCATGTTTGCCACGCCATCTTCTGGCGACAATATGGTATCTGCCTGACCCGCAGCCAAATCCACAAAATGGGCGAGCTGATAATCATATGTCGTCAACCCGCCAGCGGGAGCCTGAGCAATTATCGTCGCCGCGACCGCACCCTCTGGCCAGTGCTCGATCCGGTAGCCCATATGCGGCGCAATCGGATTGTTCATCATCAGCCGCCCCTTATCTCCGGACACTTCCAAAGACGCCCCCCGCTCAACGCCCATTGCCATGCTCGTCTTGAGCTCGGCCACGACGCCACCTTCAAACTCGATCCGCGCAGCCATCTCGAGATCAATCCCCCCAAGCCCTCCGCGCGCGACAGCCGAAACAACCTGCCCTTCACTGCCAAGAACAGTCCGAGCCCAGTGAACCGGATAGCACCCCAGATCCATCAGCGCGCCGCCGCCCACATTGAGCGTATGCCTGATCTCGCCCGGCCGCTCGGGAATCTCGACATTGAATACAGCCTTGAACCCTTTCAGCTCTCCCAGCTCGCCGCTACGGACAAACTCAAGCAGGGTGTCAAATGCCGGATGAAAGCGGTAATGAAACGCCTCCAGCAATACCGCATCGCTTAACTGCGCCGCCTCGGCCATTTGGCGCGCCTCGACGGCGTTCATCGCCAGCGGTTTCTCGCACAGAACATGCTTGCCCGCTTCAAGCGCCTTGATGGTTAGCTCTGCATGCCTGCTTGGCGGCAAAGCGTTATATACCGCATCAATATCGTCCCGCTCGATTAAGGCCTCATAGCTTTCTTCTATGATCTGTATACGGTGCTCTTGCGCAAATGCTAATGCGCGCCCGGCGTCTCGCGCCGCCAGTGCCACGACGTCCACATCGGCCCGACCGCGCGCTGGCGCAATCATGGCTTTCGGCGTAATTTTCGCCGCTCCCAAACATCCAATACGCAGCATATAAATCTATCTTCTTGGTTTTATGATAATTTTCATGATTGTCCTAAAAAATCTGTCCTTGAAAGTTAACAGATCAATGCTTTCTGGTAACCCCGAGTTTACGCTCGTTAACGCAATTTCTGCCATTCATGAACAGAAACCGTTATTCCGGTAACATCTTCTAAATCCTTAGACGCCAATATCACCCCAACAGCGCGGGCCATAGTGATTTGCGTACCGAATGGAGTTCACATTTTATGCTCAACGATTTGATTAAACATGTAGGAACCGAAACCGGTTTAACGCAGAGCACTGCCCGCGCTGTCATTGGGATCATTCTGAACGCTGCAGAGCGTCAGGCGTCACCGTTTGCCTCTGCGATGTTCAAGGAGCTGCCCGGCGCAAGAACGCTCGCAGCAAAAACCGGCAGCGAAATGGGCACCGCGACAGGCGAAATCGCACGCCTGATCGAGCGCACCCCGGGTGGTCGCCGCTATGTTGCGTCCCAAATGATCCGCTCGCTCCATGAGCTTGACCTCGGACACCAAACCATCAGCCGGCTCCTGCCCATTATCTCCGAATATATTGCCGAGCATAATGGCCTCGAAGGCTTCGGGCATCTTGGCGATCTAATCGGCACCAATCTTGATGCTGATGCTGACGTCAGGGATTCGATTGCAGCATAAACAAAAGCCTTTCGGTACCGAAAAGAGGGGGTCCAGACTGATGTTTGGACCCCCTTGTTTTTAGAAGAGATACCGCGCCTTGAATGTGTTCTGGGAGCGGTAGGAGAAATGTCCCAAAACTCTCCCTTTTTCGTGATCACGCGTGATTGGCAAGTGAGCCCGTCCTGGGGCACATACACTTCATAGACGATCAACAAAAAGGCTTCTGATACTCACTCCCCAGTCGGTTCATCCCCTCCCCCTCCCCGAACCCTTGGAGATCGCCGAACCTCGGTCCCTTCCCCCTCAGAGAGGTTCAGGCTTGTGGCATCAGAAACCTAAAAGGGCTGACCAGCGATTTGCTGGCCAGCCCTTTTTAATTAGACGCATTTTCGGACCGCACATCTACATTGGCGTCTCACGCAATGGCAGCAAATCCGGAAACTCCGGATCTCGCTTTTCCGCCTGCGCCATAAAGGCTTCCTGCATATGCGAAGGCGGCAACATAGCGGCATTCCATACGCCGATATAATCAAGCGTGTCGGCGGTTGAGTGGTCACGGCCATAATTGATCAGAACTTTAGAGCCCGTCACCGCAACCGGGTTCTTCTTCGCAATATCAGCGGCGAGCCCCAACACATATTCCATCATCGCTTCTTGCGTCTCGAACACTTCATTCACAAGCCCGATCTCTTTGGCTTTGTCCGCTTTGAGCCGGCGCCCGCCATACGCCATTTCCTTCACCCAGCCCTCGGAGACATAGCGTTGCAGCCTCGGAAACGTGCCGACATCGGCGGTCATCGCAATATTGATCTCCTGAATGCAAAAGAATGCGTCCGCCGTACAATACCGAATGTCCCCCGCCGAGACCATATCCATCGCCCCGCCAATGACCCCGCCCTGAAGCGCGAACAAGACCGGAACCCGCGCCTCTTCGAGCACATTGAACGAGCTTTGTATCTGCCGGATGTTCGAGCGGAACTGCTCTGCTGCGACATAACGGTCCCGGGCGGCAGATGTCACTGCCCCCTCGCTCGCAAACACAGACAAATCCATGCCAGCGGAGAAATGCTTACCGGTAGACGAGACGACCATCACCCGCGCCAATGCGCCATTGTCAATCGCGCGGACAATCTCCGGCAATTCATTCCAGAACGCTTTGGTCATCGTGTTCAGCGCGTCCCCGCGCGAGAGGGAGATGTGCGCGATCTTATTCTCGATCGACACGTCAAAACATTCATATTTTTCCTTGAGCATTGGTGCGGCCTCTTCTTCCAAAAAAAGCCAGCTTACCACCCCAAATCCGCCCGCGCGAGATGCCCTAGGGACAAGCAGACCAGCACGCGTAAGAAACCCCCACTACGAGAAGTCTCACGCAACGTGCCTATGTCAGACGCCAGCAGACTTATCGCCCGGACCTATGCCGCTCCGTCCAGAAGGCCAGTCCGGCGAGTAAGGAAAACACCAGCAATGCTTGCGCGGCAAACATATCCGAGGTCGGCACGGTCTCGCTCGGCAGATGGGAGGCTGCCTGCACGGCGAGCAAAACGGCCAGCAATATCCACGGGGCGACATTACCGATACGATTGACCGGCCTCGAAGCGTGCAAATACCACAGCACTGCACCAATCAGGAGGCCCACTTCCAGACTTTGGCTCGCCCAAAAATTGTTCCAAAGGCCGAAGCCGACTTTTGGCTCATCCAGAAGGATCGGCAGATCAGGAACATGGACAATCAAATCGGCAAGCCAGTGCGAAAAGACCGCAAACGCCAGAACCAGCCCGTTCCCAAGGTGCCCACCGCCCCGCCTAGCGAGAACATAAAGCGCACCGAAAGCGGCTGCCCAGATCAGCGCCGAGACCATGCCATGCGTAAACGGCATGTAATACAGATCAAGCTGGCTCGCCTCCGTAAAGCCCGGCACCACACGCATTTTCTCTATGTCGAGCAAGACCAGGACCGCCCAGCCAAAATCAACCAATTGCACCGCAACAAACAAGAGCCATAGTGGCAAAGCTGGCTTAACCGCTTTCGCTACATAAGCCGCTGCATAGTGTCCTACAAACATTGAATGATTCCCTCACTGTTCATTAGTGGTATCAAGCTTTACCCTTCAAGACAAGTCTCAAATCTTCATCAATTGATCCAGCCCAGCGCATTCCGACAAATCCACGCAGTTATCCCAAGGCAAAAACTTTCCCTTTACGTCCACGTCACCCCCTAGCGCCCGCTGCGTTCAGCCTGTACGGTCGCGCCAAATACAAAACCCTTTCAGGAGAAAATCGCTATGCGTGAAGCCGTTATCGTATCCACCGCCCGCACAGGGCTTGCCAAAACGGGCCGCGGCTCGCTCAACAACACACATGGCATCACCATGGCGGGCCACGCGATCAAATCCGCCATGGCCCGTGCTGGCGTCGAACCCGAAGCCGTTGAAGATGTCTATCTCGGCTGCGCCCAGCCCGAAGGCGCAACCGGTCACAATGTCGCCCGCAATGCCGCGCTCTGGGCCGGTTGCCCGACCTCGACCTCCGGTGCCACCATCAATCGGTTCTGCTCGTCCGGCCTGCAAGCGATTGCAAACGCGGCGCACACCGTCATTCAGGAAGGCGCACCCGTCACCATTGGCGGCGGCGTTGAAAGCCTCTCGCTGGTCTCCCGTTCAGGCCATATGAACCTGCACCGCTACACTGAAGACCATCTGATGAGCATTTATCCCGCCGTCTGGATGTCGATGATCGAAACCGCGGAAGTCGTCGCCGAGCGCTATGGCATCTCCCGCGAATATCAGGACGAATACTCCGCAGAGAGCCAGCGCCGCACTGCCGAGTTCCAGAAAAACGGCTATATGGCCGAGGAAATCGAACCGCTGAAGACCACAATGGTCCTGACCAATAAGGAAACAGGCGAGACCACTGAACAAGAAGTCACCGTCGACCGCGACGAGTGTAATCGCCCGGGCACCACAGCCGAAGCGCTTGCAGGCCTCCAGCCCGTCCATCGCGGCGGCATGGTCATCAAGGAAGGCAAATACGTCACCGCCGGAAACGCCTCCCAGCTTTCCGATGGTGCAGCTGCCGTTGTCGTCATGGAGGCGGCCGAAGCGTCAAAGCGCGGCCTGTCCCCGCTTGGCCGCTTTGCGGGCTTTAATGTCGGCGCCGTCGATCCTGACGAAATGGGCATCGGCCCCGTCAAAGCTGTCCCGCGCCTTCTTGAGCGCCACGGCCTGA
>CALLUH010000007.1 GCA_938011445.1 uncultured Hyphomonadaceae bacterium | reverse complement strand
TGCTCAACGGCACCAAGATCTGGACGAGTGCCGCCCAGCACGCGGACTGGATTTTTCTGCTCGCACGCACAGATAATTCGGGCAAAAAGCAAGAAGGTATCTCCTTTATCTGCTGCGATCTGCGAAACGATGGCGTCGAGGTCCGGCCAATTATCACCATAGACGGCAAACACGTTCTGAACGAAGTGCACTTTACGGATGTACGTGTTTCGGCCAACCAGCTTATTGGCCAGGAAGGTAAGGGTTGGGAATATTCACAATACCTGCTCGGGTTTGAACGCACGTCTTATGCGCGCATTGGCGGCAAGAAACAAATGCTCGGCAAAGTACGTAAAATCGCCGCCGAAACACCCATGGGAGGTAATGAGAGGCTGACCGATGATGAGGCATTTTCTGCGCGGCTCTCACAGGCCGAAATCAATCTGCAAGCTCTCGAAGTACAGGTTCTGCGCATACTTTCGGCGATCAGGTCCGGCGGCTCTGTCGGTAATGAGGCGTCAATTGTGAAGATTATGGCGACCGAGACCCATCAGCAGATCACCGAGCTTTTCCTCGACGCCGCTGGCGCTTATGTTCAATCGAAATTCAATGACAGTGTAACGCCCGACTGGGCAATAGATGCGCGCATGCCGCCCCACGCAGCGCTAGGTGTCGCGTCATATTTCGGGGGGCGCGCGCAAAGCATTTATGGCGGTACAAATGAAATTCAGAAATCCATCATCGCCAAGCGGGTACTTGGGCTTTAAGTGACCTGAAGCGCGGCAACCATGTTGGGATGGAAGAGGCAAAAATAGTCGGCCATCATGTCAGCAGTAATGGTAATCGTTGCGGATTCATTCTGGTCAAGGTTTCCCGTATCCCATGACTTATCATTTGCCGTGGCCGTGTGTGGGACGATATCGAGATTTGTAAATGTCACCGTGTCGCCGACTTTAACATCAAGGCGTTCGGGCACGAATGCAAAACCCTTAATCTCGACCTGGTGATCGACCACTGCCGAAGCAACGCTCTCGACCGCCGGTCCAGATCCGGATGGTGCGCAAGACGCTGCCGCAGCGAGGGAAGTCGCTGCGGCAGACATCAATATATCGCGTCGGCTAAAGATCGCTTAGGATCCTTTGCCTTCGTGCCCACCGTGATCGGCCGCTTCGGCTTCGCCTGCAAGGCTGGCAACCATAGCTTCGGCGTGACCTTCATGGACTTTGAAAATTTCCAGTCCGGCTTCAAAAAGTGCTTTCACTTCCGCGTTTTCAATATTCGGAATAAAGGCGTTCTCGACCAGATTGTTGACCGCTTGATGATAACCCAACTCGTTTTCAGCATAGCGCATGTCAAAAGCGGCGCCGCGAAGCTGGCTCATTTCGTTGATCAGTTCTTCCGAGCCGGCTTGCAGATTCTGGCTCAAAAAATTGTCCTGCGGCTGAACTTCCAGTTTCGCAAGAAGCGCCAAAGCTTGCTCGTTGACAGCTTCATGGTCGCGAATCATTGTGTTGGCGAACTCGCGCACAGCTTCATTGTCAGAGATGGCCAGCGCGAGATGGGCATAGCGAATGTCAATATTGTCAGCGACATAAGCGACATGAGCAATTTCCAGATCATTCAGCGCCGCAGGATCATTCTCCTCGGCAATTGCTGCTGGTGTCAGGCTAAGCGCCATTGCGCCTGCTATAATAAGGGACTTAAATTTCATGGGTCTCATCTTCCTCGTTACATTTTCAACAAAACTCGTTTTCCCCACTATACTCCGTCTCGTAGCGGGTGAAAGGGAATAATATATATGCTTGGCAGCTAAGACGGCACTTTTGTCACAATACAGGCTAGTCAGCTAAATTTTTGGGATGAAATGCAAAGTTGGCGTTCAGTCTTCGTGCGGTGGCAGCTCCGGCAGTTGTAATTTGAGGATAGAAGTTGAAGTTTTGAGTCGTCGCCCTCAAAAGAGGCTGATTGTGCATTCCCGCCAAGGCATGCTACGCCCAACCGCTATAAATGTTCCACAAATGTTCAAATGTGTTCAATTGGCTAGGCTCCCATGACGAAGACCCCTGACAATATTTACGCGGCACCTACAAATTGGGTGAACAAGGGTGCTGGAGCGCAGGGCAATTTATTTCTGACAGGCCGCGCGGGGACCGGCAAAACGACCCTTCTGCGCCGGTTTCTCGAAGACGCGGGTGAGGAAGCTGTTGTGCTCGCTCCAACTGGGGTCGCTGCGATGAATGTTGGCGGGCAAACCATACACTCCTTCTTCAAACTGCCACCACGCCTGATGGAACCGAGCGATGTCAAGCGGCTGCGGAATGGCCGCGTGTTTCGTGCCATGAAGACGATGATTATAGACGAAGTTTCTATGGTGCGCGCGGATATGCTTGACGCTATTGATAAATCCCTCAAACTCAATCGTGGTTCCAAGCGGCCCTTTGGCGGCGTGCGCATGATCTTGTCAGGCGATCTCCATCAATTACCACCGGTTGTTGGCAATGATGAGGCGCCGATTCTCGAGGAGCGCTATGGTGGTTCCTATTTCTTCAACGCCCCGGCCTTCCAGGACGCAGAATTTGCGCTGCTCGCACTTAAACATGTCTTTAGGCAGGCCGACCCAAAATTTCTGGCACTTCTGGGAGCGATGCGGCAAGGCCGGATCACCGAACCCGATCTCGATCTGCTGGGGTCACTCGTCTCAGAGCGTTCCGCAAAAGACGCCAGCGAAACTCATATTGTTCTTACGCCCAACAATGCCAACGCTTTTCGCATAAATCAGGCCCGCCTCGCCGAACTAACATCGCGTGCCACCACATTCGCCGCCGCAGTTGAAGGGCAGTTCGAAGAACGCGCCTATCCAACAGAGGCCGATCTGGAGTTGAAGGTTGGTGCGCGTGTCATGCTGATCAAGAATGATCCTGAAGGGCGCTGGGTTAACGGCACCCTGGCCACCGTCGAGGGATTTGGCGAGGAGAGCGTCATTGTGGATGTTGATGGCCGCGCTTATGAGATTGAACCAGCCTCATGGGAAAAATACCGCTATACTGTTGATGCAGAAACAAAAAAAGTTTCGCGCGAAGTGATTGGTACGTTTAAGCAGATGCCACTTCGGCTCGCTTACGCGGTCACTATTCATAAAGCGCAAGGGCTCACCCTCGACAAGGTATATATTGATTTCGATCACGGCATGTTTGCCCATGGCCAAGCCTATGTCGCCTTTTCACGGGCTCGTAGCCTTGAAGGACTTGAAATATCCCGCACGCTCAGGCCGCGTGATATGGTCATGGACCGCGCCGCCTTTGCATTCGGAAAACTCGACAAGATTGAAGATACACAAGCTTATCTGCTCGCAAAATTTGCCAAAAATGATGAAACACTTCTTTGACCCAATCGTGATTGGAATTGGAAGTGGCCAGGGCCAAAGAGCCTCAGACAAAACATTTGACCCGACAATCGGCCCCCGCGGCATTCACCGCTTAACTGTCACCGTGCCTTGAATTTCAAGACAAATCAGGAAATACTTCGGAAACTATGACGAAGCGAACACAAACTTTTCTTTCCTCAGCCTCCCAATCCATTACCGAGTTCCTGGGGACGATCGGCTTCCTGCGGCCGCCTTTCATGCAGGTTGCCGCGATTTGCTACCGGCAGGGTGCAAATGGGCTGGAAGTTCTGCTAATCGAGAGCCTTAGCAAAGGCCAATGGATCGTACCAAAAGGGTGGCCGAAAAAGCGTCAGAGCTCGGCCCAGACGGCATTGGACGAAGCTTATGAAGAAGCCGGTATCCGGGGCACAATCAACGAGCAGCCCATCGGTACATATCGCTACCGGAAAATAAAAAAGAAGGGCCTGCCGCTCGACTGCATTGCCTATGTTTACGAGGTTGTCGTCACTGAAACCCTTGAAGACTTCCCTGAAGCTGGTCAGCGTAAACACCTCTGGCTCGCTCCCAAAGACGCAGCAAAGCAGGTCTCGAACCCCGAACTATCGAACCTCTTGGAAAGCTTTGCGCCCTCCGAGCCTCCGCAATAGCTCCACCCGGCTCTATTGCCGCGCTGCTGCGCGAGGACAAATGCTCGTTATCGCATAGCTCGCTGACCGGAATGTGCTTTGCAAAAGCCGGCGGCATCTGACATGAATTTGACAGGCTTACAGGGAATGATTCATGGCTTCGGATTTCGAGAATTCTCCACCTAAGATGAAACCGACACTGGACAAAGACCTCTCCAAGATCAGCTATATGGAGCAAGCGTCTGGCACCTTTGGGCGCGCGCTATTGCTCCCCGGGCTGGCCATTATCTTTATCGCAGCCTGCGCTGCCATCACCATGGGGTTGACCAATGATCAGCCCGGCTCTTTGATGATTGCTGCTGCCGCCGCAATCGGTGCCTACATGGCGATAAATATCGGCGCAAACGATGTGGCAAACAATGTCGGACCCGCAGTTGGCTCAAAAGCGCTAACGCTTGTCGGGGCCCTGATCATTGCGGCCATCTGCGAAAGCGCCGGCGCTTTGCTGGCAGGTGGTGATGTTGTTGGCACTATCTCCAAGGGAATTGTCGATCGCGAGGCTGTATCTGACCCGCGCGTTTTTACACTTTTGATGATGTCTGCCCTGATCTCCGCTGCTGTCTGGATTAATCTGGCAACCCTGCTCGGCGCGCCCGTATCGACGACGCACTCTATTGTTGGCGGTGTGGCAGGGGCCGGAATTGCTGCGGCCGGCTTTATGGCAGTCGATTGGAGCGAAATGGCCCGGATCGCGGCGAGCTGGGTTATTTCACCCTTTCTGGGCGGGCTGATCGCAGCCATATTTCTCGCCTTCATCAAAATCATGATTATTTACCGAGATGATAAAATTGCCGCTGCCCGGCGCTGGGTGCCTGTCCTTGTTGCCATTATGGCGGGCGCGTTCGCAGCCTATCTCGCGCTTAAAGGCTTGAAGAAGATTGATTTTGTCAAGGACGCGATTCAGGGCGACGTGTTGAAGGCTTTGGCCGTTGGAGGCGTTTTTGCGATATTGACATGGATCATCTCCGCACCACTGATCAAACGCCAATCGGAAGGCATGGAAAACCGTAACCGGTCTCTTCGGACATTGTTCAAAATTCCGCTTATTTTCTCTGCCGCGCTGCTTTCCTTTGCGCACGGGGCCAATGATGTAGCCAATGCTATCGGACCGCTTGCAGCCATCGTTTCTACCGTGCAGGATGGATTGGTTGCTGAAAAGGTTGATATTCCGCTATGGGTCATGATGATCGGAGCGCTGGGTATCTCGTTCGGTCTCGCTTTGTTTGGTCCAAAACTGATCAATATGGTTGGGGCGCAAATTACCAAGCTTAATCCGATGCGTGCCTTTTGCGTCGCCCTCTCTGCTGCGATCACGGTGATCATTGCGAGCTGGCTCGCCTTGCCCGTAAGCTCGACCCATATCGCGGTGGGCGGCGTGTTTGGTGTGGGGTTTTTCCGCGAATGGTATACGGCCAATTCCAAGCGCCGCCGACGCTATATCCGCCGCACCGCCGGACGCCGGACCGAAGAAGAAGCGGCCATTAGCCCGGACATGAAACGCCAGCGCCGACTGGTTCGGCGTCACCATTTTCTGACCATTATTGCCGCTTGGCTGATTACAGTGCCGATGGCGGGTCTGCTTTCAGGCGGCATCTTCATTCTGCTTTCAAGCGTTGTCCGCTAATGATCGGACAAGAGCGTACTGGCTTGTGAAGCGAAGATGTCCAAGCGCACAGTTGCCCATCAAAACAACATATTGACAAGCCATCTCTGAGACCGATAGCGCGGTCTTAATCCCGCAAGCCAAGACGTTGCGAAATCAGTTCTAGGTATATCGGAAACGCCTGCTAAATATTTGTATTTTCAAAGCATTTTTCTGGAGCGGGTACACGGGATCGAACCGAGATCGATAGCTTGGAAGGCTACTGCATTACCATTATGCTATACCCGCTTTGATCGTGTGTGGTTACTTTGGTCCGGGTGAATTTGCAAGGGGAATCAGCGTACAATTTTGAGCCGGTATTCGGCGCTGCCAGCTTGGAGCGCGGGGATACGCTTACGGGCCTTGGCGACATCGGCCAGATCAATTTGCGCGGTAATGATAGTCGGCACATTCTCGGCCGCCTCAGCAAGAATATCGCCCCAGGGCGATATGATGAGTGAATGGCCAAATGTGCGCCTACCATCTTCGTGCTGGCCTGTTTGTGCAGGTGCGATTAGAAAGGCACCTGTCTCGATGGCGCGGGCGCGAACAAGCGTATGCCAATGGGATTTTCCAGTGGTTTCAGTAAAGGCTGCGGGGCAGCAAATAATATCCGCTCCAGCCAGGGCAAGTGTGCGATAAAGCGCCGGAAAACGGACATCATAGCAAACGGTCAGGCCGATGTTTCCGAGCGGCGTGCGGGCCAGAACTGCCCCCTCACCTGGCGCATAGGACTTTGATTCGCGGTAACTTTGACCGTCTCCAATCTCGACATCAAACATGTGGATCTTATCATAGCGAGCATGAACCTCGCCCGTTGGTGCGATGAGGAAAGACCGGTTGGCAAGCCTTGTTTCGGTTTCAAGCGTTACGGCAAGCGAACCGATCAGAAGCCAAACATTCAGGCGGGCAGCCAGGTCACGGAAAGCGGCAAGGGCTGTGTCGTCCGGCTCGCTGACAATTTTGGGGCGGGCCATGCCGGGGCGTATGTCGATAAGGCTCGTCATTTCGGGCGTTGCGATAAGTTCAGCGCCCTGCTTTGCCGCCTCGGTGATCAGGGTGCTTGCGGCAGCGACATTTGCGGGAACACTGACGCCCGAACGCATTTGGACGCAGGCCAGTTTTAGCTTGGTCATATCCGGCCTCTTTGACGGGACGAGGACTATGCCGCCAATTGCCCGGCTTGACAATTTATCCCTCAAAATAGACTCTCTTATCTCGTCGGAGACTCTATTATTAGCTCTTTTTGAATGCGCGAAGGCCCGCGAACAGGCAAGCGGTTTGGCGGTTTGCACAAAGAAACAGACAGGGGAAAAAGCCCGTTCAGGCAATGACAGAAATATCCCTGCATTCGCGCATTTTCTTACATAGTAAAAAGCTATCTAAATCATCAAAACTTTGAACTTTGGCAATATGGCGGATCGCCGGATACTTGGATCGCGAAACAAACTGTGCGAGGCGTCTTGGCCATGCACAAAGCTAAAAGGGTCTGGAACCTTCACACGAATTTGAATAAACTTTCCACTTGTTAACGCGTATGGACTTTTCATGAGGGCTTGTTCCGATGCGCAACTGGGCATTGTTTCCAGAAAACACTGTGTAAAGATAATGTAACCACTCTGTCCTCCAAACAAATGACGCAGAAACGCCAACTCAAAGCATTATGACAAGGATAAAAAAATGCCCAAATTTGCAGCCGGAGTATTGAACTTCCAAAACAATGTGTACCCCGACAAGCGGTCACTGTTTGAGACCCTGAGTACCGGCCAGTCGCCCGAGGCCCTTTTCATTACCTGCGCTGATAGCCGGATTGAAACGGCGATGATCACACAGACCCAGCCCGGTGAACTTTTCGTTTGCCGCAATGCGGGTAATATCGTGCCGCCCCATTCAAACCACACTGATGGTATGGACGCCTCTATTGAATATGCCATGTCTGTGCTGAAAGTCCCGCATGTCGTCGTTTGTGGCCACTCAGGCTGCGGTGCCATGGCTGGCGCGATGAACCCGGAAGGCCTTGACGGGTTGCCTTATGTCAAAGACTGGCTGTCCTTCTCTCAAGCGGCCGTCGATGTCGTTAAGGCGACTTGCGCAGACAAAACGCAAGAGGAGCAAATGGACGCGCTCATCGAACAAAATGTGCTTCTCCAGCTTCAACACCTTAGAACCCATCCGGCGGTTGCGATTGCACTGGCCGAAGGCCGCACCGAACTACATGGCTGGATCTACAATATCGGCTCAGGCGGCGTTACCGCTTATGATGAAGATCAGAAGAAGTTTATCCTCGTTGACGAACGCTATGCCGAGGCCGTCGCCCAGCATGCTTCGGGCGGCCACAGCCATTAATCACATTCAAAACTTTACACAGGAGCGGTCCTTATGAGCGTTCAAGATCTTGATGCCCTCGTAGAGAAGAAGAAGATTTTCGATTTCTCGCACATTACGGGCGACTTCTATGGCGGTCTGACGGCCGGTATTGTGGCGCTCCCGCTTGGCCTTGCTTTTGGTGCGGGCGTTTTTCCGGGCGACGAACAATTAGGCGCCACAGCGGGCCTCTGGGGCGCGATCCTCGTTGGCTTCTTTGCCGCCGCCTTTGGGGGAACAAACACGCAGATCTCTGGCCCGACCGGCCCTATGGTCGTTGTCTTTGCGGGCCTCCTTGCCTCGCTGACGGCCGCCGTCGGCGCAGCAAACCCGGACATTACCGACCCGGGTGAATTGCTGATTGCGGTGATACCGCTGCTATTTGCGTCGGTCATTCTGGGCGGTGTTTTACAGATCGCGATGGGGGTGCTCAAGCTCGGCAAATATATCAAGCTTGTGCCATATACCGTTATATCCGGCTTTATGAGCGGGATCGGTGTCATCATCATCCTGCTTCAGACCTCACGCCTGTTTGGCGGCAAGCCCGCAAGCGGGGAAGTGTTTGACGCGATTGCCGCGATTGGCCCTTCGATTGCCAACACCAATACGACGGCGCTGATACTGGGAGCGCTGACACTGGCAATTGTGTTCTTCTGGCCAAAAGCCATCTCGAAATACCTACCCGGGACGCTGGCCTCCTTGATCATCGGCACAATTGTCGGGCTTTTCCTGATTGACGTACCAACAGGAGCCGATGGCGCGCTGGACTATGCCAACGCCTCCGCACCGCTGCTGGGCACCATTCAGGCAGGTATTCCGGATTTTCTGATCCCTGCCTTCTCTGGTGATACGATTATGCTGGTCCTGCAAGCAGGCATCGTGCTCGCCATTCTCGGCGCGATTGACAGCCTGCTCACATCTCTTGTTGCAGACAATGTCACCCGCACTCGGCACAATTCGGATCAGGAGCTGATCGGACAAGGCATCGCCAACACTGTAGCGGGCTTCTTTATGGCTCTGCCCGGTGCAGGGGCCACCATGCGGACCATGGTCAATGTTCGTACGGGCGGCAAGACCAAGCTCTCGGGCATGATCCACGGGCTTGTCCTCGCGGCGATTGTTCTGGTGGCAGCGCCACTTGCCGCGAAGATCCCAATGGCAGTTCTGGCCGGTATTCTCGTCAAGGTGGGCTTTGACATTATTGACTTCAAATATATCAAGACACTGTTTAACGGGCCGCGCTGGGACTTTCTTGTCATGGCCATTGTGCTCCTGCTGACCGTGTTCTGGAACCTGATCTTCGCTGTGGGTATTGGCGTGTTCATGGCCGCACTTGGGTATGTCAAGCAAATTGCCGACACGCAAACCGAAGCGGTTGCGAGCGCGGCACCGGCTGACATTGACGATGCCGAGAGAGCTGTGATCGACAGTTCGGATGGCAAAATCATGCTCTACGATTTCGGTGCACCTTTGTCCTTTGGTGCCGCCTCTGATCTTGGGCACTATATGCGCCTGCGGGCCAAGCAAGGTGTCAAAGCGCTTGTGCTTGATTTCTCGCGGATGGGCGGGATAGACGTGTCTGCCATTCGGGCGGTTGAGACCATTGCGCTTGATACCAAAGCCAGCGGCAATGCGCTGTTTACTGTCGGCATGAGCGACAAGATCCGCAAAATGCTCAAGGCGCTTGATGCGGATTCCGATCTCTCCAGCGACAATGCTTTCGACACGCGGCTTGACGCGCTGAACGCGGCCGCGTCTGGCCTCAAAGCTTAAACATAGAAGTGGGCACCGAGATGATTGGTGCCCGCTTTTTCTTTCTGATGTTTAGCCCAGCGGCGTATTCTCAATGGCTTGATCAAGAATGGACACGGCCTCGCGAACATCCTCATCTGTAATGATCAAGGGCGGTGCCAAACGCAGCACATTATTCCCAGCCACACCGACCAATAGTTTCATGTCGCGCGCTGTTGCCTGAAATGGCTTGGGCAAGGATTTGAGCTTTAACCCGCAAAGCAGGCCCTTCCCTGTCACACCGTCAACCTTGTCGGGGTGACTGTCGGCGAGTGATTTGAGCCCTTGGGTCAGCGTGCCTGATACGCGGCGGACCTCGGCCAGAAACGCTTCGTCCGAGATAATGTCCCAGACCACATTGCCCACCGCCATAGCCAGCGGGTTGCCGCCATAGGTCGAGCCGTGTGAGCCGGGCTGCATGGGTTGCCCGACCGCCTCGGTCATCAGACAAGCCCCAAATGGAAAGCCCGCGCCAACGCCCTTGGCCACGCACATAATATCGGGCGCTGCATCGCTCGCCCATTCATGTGCAAAGAGCTTGCCCGTCCGCCCCATACCGCACTGCACTTCGTCATAAATCAGCAAAGCGCCGCGTTCGTTACAAAGCTTGCGAAGCCCCGTCAGGCACTGTTCAGGAATCGCGCGAACCCCGCCCTCGCCCTGCACCGGCTCGACGAACACGGCTGCGGTCTTATCGGTTACAGCGGTCTCAAGCGCCTCATGATCGCCAAACGGAATTTGTGTGAACCCTTCAAGCGGCGGGCCGAAGCCTTCGAGATATTTCGGGTTTCCGCCCGCATTGATCGCGCCAAGCGAACGGCCATGAAACGCACCTTGAAAGGTGACAAATTCAATGCGTTCCGGCGCGCCATTGGCCCAATGATATTTGCGCGCAGCCTTGAGCGCGCACTCGACTGCCTCGGTCCCCGAATTGGTAAAGAAAACACGATCGGCAAAGGTGTCCCGACACATTTTACCAGCCAGTTCTTCGGCCGCAGGG
>CALLUH010000006.1 GCA_938011445.1 uncultured Hyphomonadaceae bacterium | reverse complement strand
AGGCTTCGGGCCAGACGGCTCGAAGACGTATTGGAGTGCTGGCGTTTGAAGGTCCAATGTTCGTGTACGAAGTAAAAGACTATACCGACAATTACAAATGCCAAACCAGCGGCAATTGGCAGGCTAAGGTTCCAGATGTTTACAAGAACAAGAACGAGCGCGAGATCAAGCAATAGCGCGAAAAGCGATGCAATGCCAAATCGAAATAGCGCGCACTGGACCAATCTTTTAGCCACGTTTTTGTCGGGTTAGGCTAAAGGCTGTCTGCGTTCGGTTTGCCCATCTATGTGCCTCGGCAAGATAGGCAAATCGTCGTGCCTCAACACGCCGTCGTGCTTGCGTATCGAGAATGAGGCCAATCGAAAAAGAAAGAAAAGAGACGATGCTCAAGCCGACTGCAACAAAGAGTGTCGGAAAGCGCGGAACAAGGCCCGTCTGCAAATATGTCAGCAGTATGGGATAGAATAGCGCCGCCGCGAGCGAAACCAGCAACAGGCTGATACCACCGAAGAACTCCAAAGGCTTCTCGTCTCTGACCAGCCGCACAATCATTCTGAGGATACGAAAGCCGTCTTTGAATGTGCTTAGCTTGGAGGCGGAACCAGCCGGACGGGCGACGTAGTCGGTTTCTATCTCGGCGATTGGCATCCGCAGACACAGTGCGTGCACGGTTAATTCGGTCTCTATTTCAAAGCCTTTGGAAAGCGCGGGGAAGCTGCGGACAAACCGGCGACTGAAGACGCGATAACCAGAAAGCATATCCTTGAACCGGTTCCCGAAAATTATCTGTACCGCCCCTGTCAGAAGCTTGTTCCCGATCTGGTGTCCGTTGCGATAAGCTTCATCCGTGCGCTTGATGCGTGCTCCATTGACCATATCCAGACGGTTATCTATCAGACAGTCAACAAGTCTTGGTGCGGCGCTCGGATCATAGGTTTCATCGCCATCCGCCATAATGTATATATCAGCGTCTACTTCAGCAAATAGCCGACGGACCGCATTTCCTTTCCCCTGATAAGCTTCGAAGATCACCTCTGCGCCCGCTTGTTGCGCCATTTCAGTGGTGCGGTCGGAGGAATTGTTATCGCATACCCAAACTTGCGCGCCAGGAAGCGCCAATCGGAAGTTTTCGATGACTTTGCCGATTGTTTGTTCTTCATTGTAACAGGGCAGGATGACCGCAATATCGGGTTCTGTGCCCCCGCTCGGTAGTCCCCATTTCGTATCAGCCATTTTGTCCCCGCTTTTGCATGGTGTCCCATTCTACCTAGTCGTTACGTTTCCACATTGACGTTGGTGGCCAGATTGGCTCCGAGCCACCCAACATCTCCATGCGAGTTAATTTGAACGGCATAGCGCACGGCTGTACCGGTCCGCCTGACGAAGTTGGTGTTTGCAATTCAATAAGATCAAGCTGCGGAGCGAAAACATGGCGCTCGGCTATTCGCAAACCTTCTTCAGATTGAATAAGACGACCTGTCTGGATATCGGTTGAATGCTTGGCTTTGGCACTTTTGAGGAACCAGACCCGACGGTCCTTTGTCTGGGCCCGGAAAAAGGCGTTCGCGCAGTTGTCTCCCAAGTCCGACATTCCCCAGTCGGCGGTTTCCAATCCATATGCGTGGCGATAGACAATGAATTTCGGCACTTCGTCTCTTGCGACCAGAACTATGTCACCGGTTTGATATTTTTCGGCGATCAAATTCAACTCGCCGGAAATATCACGGTTTGCATTCTCGAAGTTAGGAAACGACATGTACCGTAAATTCCAAAATGAACCAGCAAGCAGTGCAAAAGATAGCACCATTCCGAGCAAAAGATTGCGTCTTCGTGAAGTGGTCATCAGCACACGAATGCTTTCTCCGATAAGGATCATGAAGATTGGGATATAGTACAGGTTTACACGCGGCAGGACTGGATAGATTTTTGGGATGGAGAGCGTGAGGGAAATAAGCACCGGAAAGGCGAGCGCGCATGCAAGCCACGGTTCGCGCCAAGCCAAGCAAAGCACGCCTGTTGCGGTCAGGACGAGCCAAATATAAGCCGACTGAAACCCCGCAAAGAGTTCAAGAGCAGACATTAGCCACCAAAAATACCAACTGATGTCTCCTAACCCTTTGGGTGGAAAAGGCGCATACTGATTGATGAAGTATTGCTGGGCAAAACCAGAATGGAAGCCTGCATCAACCGCTTGTCCCTGATAGAGTGATATGCCAAGGACTAGGAAAATTCCGCCAGCGCTTACGCATATCAGAGTGGACCATGCAAACTCGTGCCACTTCCTCTCGCTGATGTATTTTAACAATAATGTACCGCCCATCCCGCCGATTACAAATGGCGCGGTAAATGTGAAAACAGCGCCAGCAACACATGTCACCAGAAGTGAGACTTTGTCTTTCCCTGTCAGCCGTCCGGTGGTTATCGCTTTTGCCGTGAACCAAAGGACGGCGACAGCAAGGAGTACATCAAACGCGTAGGGCTTCAATTGCGCGGCGTAATCTACCAATGTGCCGTTTAGTGCAAAGAGCACGAGAACAATGACAGCCACGTAGCCTGAAAATAGTTTCAGACATACGCGCGAGAATATCCACAAAGCAAGACAAGATGCGACGAAGCCGGGCAGTCTCGCTGCATACTCAAAATTCCCAAATAACGCATGGAGGCAGTCCGTTAAGTAAAGCCAGCTGATGGGTGCAATTTGAGTAAAGGTGAGGGGATCCAGTAGCTCGCTGCCGGAGCGAGTTGCCAGATTTACCGCCAGCATAGCCTCGTCCTGCCACATCATCCGGCCGGCTATGAAGATATAGATACGCAGCAAGAAACCGATGCCCAGCACAGCCAGAAAGGCAGTCTCAGGTTTTACTACGGCAAATGCCTTCCGCTTTCGCTCCCAGTTTACTTTCAGAACCTCGACCACTCTACCTCTATCCCCTAACCGAGAAACGTTCTGTGTCTCGGTTTCCCATTGCAGAGTCATGCCAGACAGCCCGTACTTGGCGGTTTCACCTACCACGCAAATCGGTCTTTGCTGTTATGTCCCCCGCGCGTTCTTCCCGCTCGGCTGCTTTCAGCGCAGTAAATTGCCAAGATCGGATGAGCGATCCGCCTGCCGGAAAGGCTATTCCAATTTAATCTTATAGAGAAAAATATCGTTTTTCAACTGAACAGGTGATGATTTAACATATGCCAATCAGCGCGATATTTTGGCTCCATCATTGCACCTCTGTCTTCACTAATCGCGCGGGCCCTCCTGCAATTGGCCGGTTGGCTTTGTGCTGCCCATTGCGGGACCATTTTGCATGATTAGGTGATCGCGCTTGAGTTGCTATTAGACGGAACCTTTGCAACGTCAGTAAATCGGGCTTAGAGTTTTGATGGAGATTTTGCTGTCGCTCGGTAATAATGCGTTTCTCCGAACCGATAACTCTTGTAGACGTTTGCCATGGTTTCCTCAAATAATTACACCTCTTTTACGAACTGCTGCGATGCCATTGAGTTTTTATTGCATCCTATAGATACCAAAGACTATGCCGATCAATGCCGCCATGATCTTGAGGCGACTGGCGCATTGGTTCTTAAGCGCTTTTTTTCGACCAAGGCCATCAGGCAGATTGTCGAACAGTCGGCCGACTGCGAGGCAGCCGCTTACTATGCCCGGTCAACCCACAATGTATATCTCACCGAGCAAGATCCGGCGCTCGGTGCCGATCATACATTCAACCGCCAAGTGGTTAGCAGCAAGGGGTTGATTGCGGACAATCAAATCCCTGAGATGTCGCCCTTGCGGACCGTTTATAATGATGAGCGGTTCCGGACTTTTCTGTGCGGTGTCCTTGGTATCTCCGAAATCCATCCTTATGCAGATGAGGTGTCGTCTATTAATATTCACTTCGCGCCCGAGGGACGCGAGCTGGGCTGGCATTTCGACAATTCCGCTTTTGCCGTAACCATGTTGCTCCAAGCCCCAGAGGCGGGCGGTGTGTTCGAATATGTGCCAGCGGTCCGCGATGCAGAAGCGGGCGACATGGCCTATGATCGCGTTGCAGCGATTCTGGATCAGAAAGAGCCTGTCAGGACGCTTGAGTTTGACCCCGGCGATCTGGTCTTGTTTCGTGGCCGCGACGCCATGCATCGGGTAACGCCGACACTTGGCGATGTCACCCGCATGTTGGTCGTCTTTGCTTTCAATGAGCGTGCGGGCATTTGCCTGAGCGAGGCCGCGCGGGCGACATTCTACAGGACACCTAAAGCTTGATCAGGTTGTCCTGCGTCTCGTCGCGGTGCTTCTTGAGATAGCGCATAAAGGGCGTGCCGCCGGTCCCAACCTCAGTATCATTGCCCGAGGAGGTTTTGCCCTGTTTGTTGATATAGCGGGCGGCATATTCGAGGTGACGCGAGCGGAAGTCTGCAACGGCTTGAATGCAGACATTATAGGTATCGGTCAGCCCTTTGTGTCCGCTGGTGCTGACAAATTCGCGGAGTGTGCTGCTGGCCCGTACATCGTCGATAAATTTGCGGTGACCAGTTGGGCGGTAATCATGTAGCTGGTCAAGATATTCGCGCAACGGGTCTGCGGCGTGGCCAATGCCGAGCAGTGCATCCATGGATGGTACAATGGAAGATTGTGAACCCGTCTGCCCACGGAATGATTGGCCCTCGCCGCTATAACGCTCAACCCCTTCATAGATGAGGCCATTGGGCAAAGCCGGATTGTCTTTCCAGCCATGGATATAAGGGCGCACGCGCTCAAAATAGATGTAAGGGTCGCAGCGTTCAGGCATCCGGTCGAAAATGGCGTTGATGTCTTCCCAAACCTCGGCAATGGCTTCGAGCTGGGATTGGGCGGCTTGGGCATCGGCGTTCGAGGCAGCTTGTATGAGGGGGTCCATTCTCGACAATGCGGCTCCGGCGCGCGCTTCAATTGCGACATGGACGAGCACGAACCAGGCCTCATCCTGGCCAGCGAGGAAGTTCTGGATCATATAGGTGTTGTCCAGACTGATCGGGCCGTCTGGATCAATTTTTGCCCAATTGTCGAGCACATAACCGCTATAGGGCAAGAGGGGTTTCTGGCCGAGCCGGTCGGCAAGCGCGACCATCGGCACAGCCAGACATCGCGGCAGGCGGATGGGTGCCTCGGGTTCACCCCAGACATAGGATTGCACTAGAAAAGAATAATGCACCATCGCCATGCGGGTTTGCGGGTCAGACAAAGCGGCAACGTCTTCATGTGTGATCGTATCAGGAAGGCTTTTTTCGAGGATAGCGCGGATATTGCCGCTCGGTAGCGCGTCCGGCAGTGCCATCGCAATCGACGCTGCGGTTTCAAGGTCACCTTTCAGGGACACTGCCGCTGCATCGTGGCGGCACAGGAAGCCGCGATCGGCGGACATATCATAGGCATCAAGCTGGCGCAGGTTCATCGGTGTTTCCTCATTTTCGAATCTTGTTGCAATGATATCTGTTCTGAAGCCTAATATTCTTGCTTACTTGTTAGAAATCGAGGAGTCTGCGCAACGAATGATGGGTATTGACGCTATAAACCATAATATATTGCAACAGCTTGAGCGCAACGGGCGCATCAGCAATACCGATCTGGCTGCGCGGGTCGGGCTATCACCGTCTGCCTGTTTGCGCCGTGTGCAGGATCTGGAGCGTGGTGGATATATTCTCGGTTATAGAGGTGTGCTAAATCGCACCAAACTGGGCTCGGCAATTACTGTTTTTGTTATGGTCGGATTGTCCGTCCATTTGCGCAAAGACGCCAAGGCTTTCGAGCGAGCTATGGAGCGGGCGCCAGAGGTGCGTGAATGCCACAACATCACCGGCGCAGTCGAATATCTGTTGCGTGTCGAAGTTGCTGATCTGGAGGCTTATAAAGCTTTCCATGCTGATACGCTCGGCACACTCACGCAAGTTGTCAGCATTACGTCCCATATCTCCCTTGGGTCCCCCAAAGACCTGCGCGGGTAGCGCGCAAATAGCATAGGTTGATGATAACGAGACCGGGGTTGCGCAGCCCGCAATATCTACGTTCATATCCAAGGTACAGCAGAGAAACGGGCGAAACTGGATGTAAGCTTTCAGGCTTGCGATGGTGCAACGCGCCACATCACACCCCTCGCGCAAGAGCTGCCGCCAGATCTTTCGAACGCCATATACTTTGTGGTTTTCGTTGAAAACGCGCAAAAGTTCCGGCTTCAGACGTTCATCACGCCGAACTCGTGGCGGGGCCAACTCAGGGTGTCGGCCTCCCTTGTCATGCGCATAGAATGTCGACGGGGCAATCGGCAGAACACGGCAGATTGGCTCAACCCCTTAGATGGTACGTTGGTCCCGAATAAAAGCAGTCATTTCTTGAACGGACGCCAGACTTTTGGGCTCGCTCCGCCTGCGCGAAGTTGCCTGTCACGCCATTGGTTCGAGTGACGAAGGCAACGAGCTTATCTCATTGGCTTGGCGCAGCTCCTTAACCTCGCGCTCAAGGGCTTTGATCCGGTCACGCTCCTCTGTCGTCAGCCCACCACGCTTGCCAGTATCTGTCTCGACCTGCTTGACCCATTTATTCAACGCTTGGCATTCAACGTCTGGGGTGCGCAGCCAATCTTACTGGCGATCGCAACAATTGCGGCCCACCGGCTGCCATGCTCGCTAATCCCGCTTAAAACCATCTGGGCCGCGCGCGCGCGAACTTCTGGCGAATATTTCTTCGATGTCTTGGTCATAATGCTCCATACTACTCATGTGTTGGAGCCTCCGACAAACCCGGGGCGGTTCAGTGGTGAGATATACGACTTAACGCATGCCGTCGGGCCTGACGCGCGGGGCCTTTTTTTTGACGAACGCTTCAAGCCGCTCGCGAGATGCGGGCTGGGTGTTTACAATTCCAGCGACAGCCGCCTCTGCATAAGAGGCATCAAGCGCCGACATGTTGGTAAGATGCGAGATGGCCGAGCAAATAGCAAAATTCGACAGCGGCGGATTTTTCGTTGCGGCAAGTGCAATGTCTTTCGCCTTAAGCTCGCTGTCGCCTTCGACCAGATATTGGCAAAGCCCAACTTCGACCGCTTCTGTGCCCTTATAAGATCTACCTGTAAGCATCATGTCGATCATGCGCGCTTTACCAACAAGGTCGGCAACTCTTATTGTCGCGCCGCCGCCGGTAAAAAGCCCTCTTTGTCCCTCTGGCAGTGCGAAATAGGTTGTTTCATCAGCGACGCGAATATGGGCGCTAGATGCCAATTCGAGCCCGCCGCCGACCACTGCACCCTTAAGGGCTGCAATTACAGGAATGCCAGAATATTCCATTTTGTTGAACGCTTCGTGCCACCGCAAGCAGATATGCATGAATTCTCCGGCCGTTCGGTCTTCGGAATGGTGCTCGACCAAATCGAGCCCGGCACAAAAATGATCGCCTTCCGCACGCAGAATGATGGCACGCGCCCCCGCGCGCGGTAATTTAGTGAAAGTAAAAATAAGCTCTTCGATGGTTTCTGCATTAAGCGCGTTGCGCTTTGCCGGACGGTTCAGATTGACGGTCGCAATGTCGTCCTCATCGAGGGTTACGGTGATATTTTTTAAATCATCAAATAAGGTCACGCCTTGAATACCTTCTCTCAAATTTCCATTATCCATACGTTGCTTCGGATCGTCAGGTCCAGTCTAAAGCTGCCATGCTCACCATCTTTCGAAAAGGGGCATGAGCTAATTATCGTGTCCCGTTTTAGCGCTTTCAAGAATGTCAATCCGGTGCATCTTTCGTGCGATCAGTGGCGCGGTCCACAAGGATGGTAACAGGATCAGGGAGACGGGTACTGCTGTTACAATGATAAAGTTCTGGAGGGCTGCGATGCCGCCATTTCCGATAGAAATGAGTATAATGGCAACAATACCCATGATGGTGCCCCAGAAGATGCGTAGGAGTGCGGGCGGTGTATCTGTCCCTGTGTTGACCATGGAGATTGTGTAACTCATCGAGTCGCCAGTCGTGGCCACGAAGAGAAAGGTCAAGATCAGAAATGATATGGATATGATCTGACCAAATGGCAATTGCTGCGTGATTGCGAGAAGTGCAGCGGGCATATTAAACCCCTCAAATGGTCCGGAAACCGATCCAGGTATGGCGAGCTCAAAGGCCAGGCCGGAACCACCGACGATCGTGAACCAGAACGTTGTGACAATCGGCGCGCAGATTGAGATACAGAGGACGATTTCGCGTATTGTCCGGCCGTTAGAGATGCGCGCTATAAACATCGCCATGAGCGGGCCGTATCCTAGAAACCAGCCCCAGAAAAAGACCGTCCACAGATCAAGCCAGGCCGCATCACCTCGGTAGAAAGACATGGGTATCAGGTTTTGAATATGCACGGCGGCGGATTTGACGTAGTTGATGATGATGAAATCGCGCGGTCCGGCGATGAGAATAAACGCCATCAACATAATGGCGATCACTATGTTGACCACGCTTAGAATTTGGATGCCACGCGAAATTCCGCTGGCCGAGGAGGCTGTGTAGATCAGGATGAGGACCAGGATGATGCTCGCTTGGGTCAGGAATGTATCGGGTGTCCCATACAATTCGGCGAGCCCATAACTGACCTGAAGGCCCACAAACCCGATTGGACCCACTGTTCCGGCAACGATTGCCAGAGAGCAAGCAGCGTCTACCACATCACCCAAAGGAGAGCTCATTGCGCGGTCGCCAAAAACAGGTTGCAAGAGTGCTCTCGGCTTTAGGGGGAGGCGTAGATTATAATGGGTATACATGAACACGATTGATGTCAGGCTGCCGAGGATCGCCCACGAATAAAAACCCCAATGCATGAATGATTGCGCGAGCGCGGGCTGAACAGCGGCGGGTGATAGGGGTTCAATCGATGGGAAAATTGGTGGCGGCGAGACAAAATGTGCCATCGGTTCAGCTGCCGCAAAGAACACCCCACCCCCAGCGAGCAGTGTGCACATAATGATACAGAGCCATTGCGGGGTTGCGATGTTCGGCTTGTCCCGGTCGCCCAATCGCACACGCCCCCACGGGCTGAACCCAACGCCGAGACCAATAAAGAAAGTCAAGAACAAAAGAACTTGCCAATAAGCACCGAAATATTTGGTTGACCAGCCTGCCAGCACTTGCACGGTGTTTGCCAGCCATTCGAGATTTATCAAGGCAGCGATAACGAACAGGATCAGACCGCCGCCGCTCAACCCAAAAGTCAGCCAGGAGATCTTTCCTTTCTGATTCATCGTAGGGTCGTGAGGAGTATGAGTATCGCTACTAATCGCCAGCTCCTTTTCGGGATTGATCAGAGGACTCTACCAGAACACGATCAGCAATAGATGATAATATTGATAGGTCTTCGCGATTGACAGAAATTCCATTTACCAAGCTCGCGTCAACGCGCTCTTGGAATTCTTTCGGTGTGATGGATGATTGCACCCGTGTCGTCTTCAGGTCGATGCCGGTGTCCAGTAAGGCCTGCTGGGTAAAAGCTGCGTCCTGCGACACGGCGAGCATTATCTTATGAGAAAGATCTGATATCTTATCGGCGATGAATGAAAGGGTCGGGTTCTTGCTGCCGGGCGTAATTGACGCGACAGACATTGAAGCACCGTCTTCGTTTGTCCAGCAAACTGTCGCAAAAAGCCCCGCATCCGAGCATAATACGAGCCCTGGCAGGACAAAACGGGGATCACCTTCGCAATCTATATGATAGACTAAAGCTGCGCCATGCATCGCAAAGCCGATCGCAGTGTCAAAGACCAGAAAACCGTCATAGAAAACGCCGCGTCCGGAAAGATCGACCGAGTATGGGGTGCTTTCGGAGCTTACTATATCGGTTAAGGGGCGCACTTCTTGCTGATAATTATCCTTGTCCGCAACAAGTTGTCTTATTCCATCCAAACCTCTGAGTTCCAGCCAGCAGACAGATTTTGCAGCGGTCGCATAATCTCCACGCCCGCCTGTAAGCGCTTCAAAGAAGCGGCGGAGAAGGGCGCTCAACTCATTGTAGGAGCAGGAGAGGCTCGTCCCCGTCATGCAGGAGCATCCGCTTCAATTGGCGCAAGCGGAAAGCACCAGTCGTCCTGAAAGTCCTGACCAATATCGGCAATGATAGGGGCACCTTGAAACATGATGTTTCGCACCCAAAAACGCGACCGGGGGGAGAACTTTCCGACACCGAAAAATGACAGCTTGCAGCGAAGGAGATTTAGCGGAAGCGTGTCGGCATGATAAAGGTTCGCTCGAATTTCGCCATATGTAGTTTCCGACATTGTCTGTATTCTGCGTATAATTGCCCGATGTTCGGGATGGGCTAGAACAAACTCACCAACCAGACCGTCCTGATTGGTCTCCATGAAGCTGCTGAGCGCTTTGAAAGAAGATTGTACCGCATGTGCGATCCCGAGCGGGGTTTCGCGATCCGACCCAGGTTCGGTTTTCCGCACGCCGAGACGTGGCTCCATTTTTTCCACAGAGCGATACCAGAAAAGAGCGTATTCATCGTCCTTGGAAAAGTCGTAACGCAGCGCCCAATCATATTTCTGTTCAATACGTGATCTCAGCTCGGTCAGTCTCATTGCTGGCCGAAGAGGATAGTGCTCATCGACCGTCGTGACTTGCGGTAAATCGTCGACAAGATCCGCATGAATTTCGATCAGTATGGATACAAGAATCTCCTGAGTTTCCAAGGACCATCTATCGGATGCGAGTTCGAGAATATCAGACCAGTTGGAAAGCTTGAGGGTCCCGTTCTCAAGCTCGGTGATAAGCTCTTGTAAATGGTCAAGCAGGGTTGAGTTTTTCCTCGTTTGAATTTCATCATCTATTGTGGCTTCGGCGAAATGCTGGCGTGCTTTTCTGCATAGAGCGAGAAGATTATGAAGACCATTCGCATCGGGCATGCTTTGGTTTAGAACGGCGTTCAGGGCGGTTTCCCGAATATTGATCCAGTTTTCAATCAATAGCGGATGATTGATGAGATAGGGTGCCATGCCGAGACCGGTAGCATTGCCGATCCCGATATATCGCTTTAGCGCCGGATCGAGATGAATAGCAGTTACAGGGTTACGCCGTCTGGCGAGGTGTTCGGCTTGATCGAGGCTAAATTCACGGATCAGAAAGCAGGTGAACATCTCTGCTGCAAACGGGCTGGCGAAGGTCTTATATATGTGGCTGACTTTTTGCCAGTCTGCCATGCCAAACTTGCCGCTGCCATAGACCGCGGTTGTCCGGTAGAGATAGCCGACATCCGCCATTGATCTGGAAGATGGTTGTTGCCCTTGCGCGAGCTTGCCGACGACATATTCAAAGTTGCGTTGGCTTTTGTTTGCTCGGGTCAATACGAGACAGTTCGAGCTGACGCGGCCCTTTTCCTGCAACGGAACATTCTCTTTCAAACTCTGCAGTTGCGTATCTGAAACGGGGCCTTCACATAGTGTTGCTGTCATATCCCATTTTTCGGCAATCACCCGGTCGCTGCGTTGCTCCGGGTCGAGATAATCTGCGAACACAACGAAACTATAAACCTTATCGTCGATTTCCAATTGGTAGATGGCTTGCCCGAAACCATTATCATCCAAGTCAAATGAGATACGCGTAATGGACCATTTTTCCTGCATAATCCTTCGTATTAATCGACGTATAAAGCTCAACCTAGTTGGAAAGGATGCACCCAGGCGTTTCAGATCCATAACCATACCCGCAGAGCGGTGTGTTTGACCGACATAATTGTTACCGGGCGGATGGTAGCTGTTCATGCCATCTACCTGCCAGCACCAATGGCGTTGGGCACATTGTCGTTTGAAGTTGGGGAAACCTCTTGCATGGTTTGAGTGCGCCCGTTTTGGCTGGAGAATGACGCCTCGAAGAAGCGCAGCCAGTTGAGCCCCATTATCTTTTCGATCTCGGTCTCGGTCATGCCAGCGGCTTTCAATCCTACGGCAATAGTTGGGAAATCGCGATTGCTTCTGAACCAGGATGGCTGTTCGGGCCAATCCCTGTTCTGTGCATCGCCTTCGCCAAAATCGGGCGTCATAGTCCAAGTACCGCTCCGCATCCATTCGAGCACGGAGTAATCCCAGTTCTGACAGAGGTCTGACCCAAGTCCAACATGGTCGATCCCCATATGTTCAACGGTGTCACAAACCATTCTGCTGAACTCGTCAAGTGTGCAATTGGCGCCTCCGGCTAGGTGGTGCGGGTAGAGGCTGAGCCCCAACATGCCACCCGATTGTGCCAGCTCATGCAGCACGGTGTCCGATTTGTTTCGTTTTGCCGGGTGAAAAAAGGATGGGTTTGCGTGCGTGATTGCAATGGGGCGCTCAGACAATTCGATCGCTTCCAGCGTTGATTCTTCGGCGCTATGGGACATGTCGATCACCATGCCAACCCGGTTCATCTCGCGGATAACCTCTCGTCCAAAACGGGTGACACCAGAATCCTTGTGTTCGTAACAGCCCGTCGCCAGGAGGCTTTGATTATTGTAAGACAATTGCATGATGCGTGCACCGAGTGTATGCAGCGTTTCGACCATGTGCAGGTCGTCTTCGAGCGGAGAACAATTCTGGAACCCAAGAATGATCCCCACACGTCCGAGCTCTTTGGCCGTTTTAATATCGGTGCCGGCGGAAATGGGCATAATGAGATCAGCAAATTCTCTGAACCGTTTGTTCCAATGGCCGATATTGGCTAATGTTTCCTCCGAATCTTCCCAATAAGCAATTGTCACATGGATGGCGTTCACACCGGCATCCCGCGCTTCGGTGAAAAGCTCCCGAGTCCAATTGGAATATTGCAAGCCGTCAATGATATACATTTTATCCCTATCTTGACTATACATATGTCCCGGCGTTGACGTTCAGGTCAGGTCGCTGAAACATACGCGGTCTTTACGATCGTATAGAATTCCTTGGCATATTGGCCTTGCTCACGCGGGCCATAGCTTGAGCTTTTCCGGCCGCCAAATGGAACATGATAATCGGTGCCGGCCGTTGGCAGATTAATCATAACACAGCCCGACTGAGAGTGTTTCTTGAAGTGGCTGGCTTTGCTAAGCGAACTGGTGATGATCCCGGATGTCAGTCCGAAATCAGAATCATTAGAGATCTCGAGAGCTTGGTCATAATCGGCCGCCTTTATAATACAGGAAATCGGTCCGAACATTTCCTCGCGGTTCACCCGCATATGATTTTCCGATTTAACGAACACGGCCGGCTGCATGAAGTATCCGGGCGTGTCCATTTCCAGTCGCTGGCCGCCGGTTGCCAGTTCGCACCCTTCCTCGCGACCGAGTTCAATATATTCCAGATTCTTTTTAAGCTGCCTCTCGTCGACAACAGGACCAATCTGCACCCCTTCATGAAGGGCGTTGCCGACTTTAAGCTTTTCTGTCGCTGCGATCATTTTCTCGACGAAGGCGTCATGTATGCCAGCTTCAACAATCAGGCGGGACGAGGCGGTGCATTTTTGACCGGTGCCAAAGAAAGCCCCATTTATCGCACAAGCAACCGCGTTATCCAGATTGCCGTCATTCAGCACGACCAATGCATTTTTGCTGCCCATCTCGAGTTGGACTCGCGTCATGTTTTCGGTTGCATTTCGTGCTATTCTTCGTCCGGTCCCGACAGACCCTGTAAAGGAAAGGGCGTCGATCTTCGCCGAAAGGCTCATCGCTTCGCCCAGCACGGAGCCAGCTCCCATCACCAGATTGAATACACCGTCAGGAAGACCGCTTCTTGAAATAATGTCTGCCAATATCCAAGCGCTGGCCGAGACCAATTC
The DNA here is from genome assembly GCA_938011445.1 of uncultured Hyphomonadaceae bacterium. Classification (GTDB taxonomy): domain Bacteria; phylum Pseudomonadota; class Alphaproteobacteria; order Caulobacterales; family Hyphomonadaceae; genus CALLCD01. The sequence continues at coordinate 12,118 of CALLUH010000006.1, read as the reverse complement.
TGCCGGTTTCAAAACGACCGTGTTGCCAAATGCGAGGGCTGGAGCAATTTTCCATGCAGCCACGGCAATAGGGAAATTCCAAGGTGTAATAACACCGACGACCCCAACCGGTTCGCGTGTCACCTCTACGTCTATGCCCGGGCGGACTGAAGGTGCCAGATCGCCGATTTGTCGCAGAACCTCAGCGGCGTAATACTGGAAAAATTGACCGGCTCTATAGGTTTCACCAATGCCCTCCACGAGGGGTTTGCCTTCTTCACGAGATAGTAACTCCCCAATTTCCGGGCTGCGCTGAATTAGCTCGGCACCGATGAAGTCGAGAGCGGTCTTTCGCGCTTCGAGGCCTGTTTCTGACCAGATCGGCAGCGCACGCCGGGCGGCATCTATCGCGGTCTCCAGATGAGCAAGGTTTGCCTTTCGGCAACGCGCGACACAATCATTGGTGTCGGAGGGGTTAAAGCTCTCGAAGACTTCGCCTTCGTCAAGCCATCGTCCATCGACAAAATTATTCAGGATATCGGGCATTCATCACCATTTTTCTCAATCTGTAATAAAGTTCAATATCCCGTTGAATTGATGGTGTTACAAGTCAGTAGTTCGTATCGTTTATTATGAATTACTTATTTATGAGTATCAAAATTACGAAAAATCCGGATCATAAGTGAAGTGTCTGATGCTGATACCCACAGGCGAAAAAGCGCGCCATAACGGGGCTTTGGTGAAGTCTAACTCATTGCGCCGCTTCAAGCCTTACGCTTTGTCTTGTCCGCTCGCAGTTTGACGTTCTTCAAATCTAGCGATGCGACGACTGATGGCAATTCTTCGTGCAATAACTCCAATAGTAAACGGGCGGGCGGTGATGATGTCCACTGTTTGCGGCGTACAATACAAATGTCACGTTTTACAGTTGGCCCGCTGATCGGTCTGGCAACGACCATCTGATCATCAACGCCAGCCGCGAGGCTTGGCAGGATCGCAACACCGATGTCTGCCTTTATCATTGCGAACAAGGTGGCTGTGGTCGAGAATTCGTATTTCGAGCTTTTCGCAAGCGTCCGATCCGGCATCATGTCGCTCAAGCCGGAATCGAGCAGTTCATGGCCTTCCAGATCTTGCCATTTCAATCCTGTATCGCTTTGCCCGAGGGGGTGAGATTTGTGACATACCAGCTCGATCCGGTCTTCGAGGATCTGTTCATACTCTAATTCTTGTCGTCCTCCGACCCGTCTACCAATTCCGAAATCTGCCTCGTTGCGCAGAATACGGTTTTGAATCTGGCGGGAGTTTCCATCCGAGACATGGACCGAGATGCCGCTATAGCGCTCGGAGAATATCTTGATTATGGGCGGGAGAATTTTGGCGGCGACCGATGGATTGACCGCAATGGTAACGTGGCCAGAGCGCCCTTCGGAGGTTGCTACGAGATCGGATAGAGCTGAATCGAAATCACGGACCAAACGTTTGGCAATCGGGATGAAGCGTTCGCCCTCAGCTGTCGGTATAACTTTGCGTGTTGTACGTTCAAGGAGCTTTAGCCCAACGGTTTCCTCTAATTGTTGGACAGATAGTGTGATTGACGGTTGCGTGCGCCCTAGCTCTTCGGCTGCAGCTTTGAAACTGCACTTCTCGGCCACGATTACAAAAGCGGTCAGATGCCGAAGGCTGATCGGTAAGTTCCTAATCTTACAATCCCTTTATCTGCTCCATCACAGTCTGCGAAATCTCCACTCCATTTGCAACAGAATGCTCGCGGTTGCGCCTGCGACGCTCACCTGGTAGCCGGGCACCATCTTGTGCTTCAATCTTTTCGAACAGCTTTTCGCTGTGATCGCTCCACCCGTCCGCATCACCAAACATTGCCGGATCAATAGCAAACATGAACTCGCCACCTTGAGGGGGCCCTCCGTCGCCATTGTCACGCTCGGCTGCTTCAAAGCTGAAGCTTTCTCCGATCAGTCCGCCAGCGAGCAATTCAACCATCATTGCGATTGATGCCCCCTTGTAACCACCAAAGGCAAGCAGGGCGCCTTTGAGCACTTTATTTGGATCTGTCGTTGGATTTCCATCTGCGTCTACACCCGTTCCGGCGGGCAGTTCGTGTCCCTCGCGTGCGGCGAGCATCACTTCGCCCCGGGCCATGACCGCTGAGGCCTGATCAAAAATGACCGGGAAGGCTGTAGGGCGGGGCCAACCGAAAGCGACCGGATTGGTTCCGTATAGGGCTTCGTGTCCGCCCGCTGGCAGGACTGCCGGTTTGTAAGAGGTGCAGGCCATGGCGCAAAGGCCTGCCTCAACGACCGGCTCGACTTCACACCACAGTGCGCCAAAATGGTGTATGTTAACCAGTGCGAGGGCAGCGAGGCCATTGCTTCGCGCCGCTTCAACCAGATGAGACCGACTTTGCTCCAGCGCCAAAGGCGCAAAACCGCCACCGCCATTTACTTGAATTATGGCTGGGGCGAGGTTTCTGATTTTTGGACGTGCAGTGCCGTCAACTTTGCCGCTTTTCAGCGCGGCAACATAGCCGGCCAGCCTCATTAGGCCGTGTGAATGGCACCCATCAGTTTCCGCGCGCGTGATAATATCGGCGACGGCAGCGGCATTTGCCTCATCGCAACCATTTCGTAAGAGGCATTCGGACGCAAGCTGGCGAACATCCTCTACAGTCAACAGAATATTGCTCAACACGCCACCTCATAATAACCCACCGTGCTGAATTTATCTCGCATGTCGTCATTCGACGGTATGGCGCCATCCAGCCCGCGGCGGGCGCTTTCGGGCTGGATGCTAATAGCGAAGCAAATTGCCTTACGCTATCGCGGTGTTAGTAATCGAACCGGAACCTTACACCGATTGTACGTGGACGTAGGCGGGTCAGACGATCAACATCGTTTAGGAAGTTAGCAGTTGTTACGCCATTACTATTGTTGATATTTTCCGCAAAGACCTCGCCGGACCAATTGTCCTTCCGAACGCCTGCCGACAGATTGACCGTTGTGTACCCAGCCACATTGGTGGAGTTGATTTCAATAATATCGCTGCGCGAAGACCCTGAATGGCCCACTTGCGCTTGGACATGGGCACCATATTCGGGTGTCACATCCCACTCATAACGGGTGTAGAGATTTCCCTGGAAGTTTGGTGCAAAGGCAAGTTCCTCACCCTCGATAACATCCCCTGTCGGGGTCAGAACGTCGGTTATTTCCGTGTCAAGGATTGAGAAGCCCCCACCAATAATCAAACCAGGGACGATGTTTGGCGCGATGGTGAAATCGCCTTCCAAGCCAATCGTTTCCGCGTTTGCGGCATTATCCGAGAAGAAGAGATTTGTAATGCTCGGGTCGAAAATGGTGGTTTGAAGATTATCAATTTCAAGGAAAAATACATTGCCGTTGAAGCGTAATTGGTTGTCGAACAGGGTAGTTTTCCAGCCAATTTCCCAATTGGTCAGCTCATCGGTGTCAACCGCAAATGGTACGACGAACCCATCCGGACCAGCCGCGCCGCCGGGTCGATTAAGCAATCCAGGGCGGAAGCCTTCTGAATATGTAAAATAGAAGAGTAGATCTTCGGTCGGGGTCCAGCTCAAATTGCCTTTGAAGATAAAGCCGTCAGTTGTGGCTTCATCCGGCGCGCGCAGGGCATTGAAGATCTGGCTAGCCTGGGCAAGTGTGGCAGAAGGGTCAACAGCGGAAAGCTCTGCAAGGATCTCTTCGACCGTCTGATTGTTTGCGATGTCGAATGCAATCCGCGAAGCTGGACTACAATCGCCCGTGAAAGTGAAGATTCCGTCTCCGTCGAACAGGTCATTTACATCCGTGCCAAATGCCTGCGCATCGGCCTGGAAGGAATTACAAAAAGACGCATTCGCGGTGCCTTCAAGATCAACGTCCACATCGAAATAACGCGTCCCGAATGTCGCTGTTAGAGTGTCAGGGATAATATCGAAGTTGAACTCACCAAAAATGCCGAACTGCTCATCTGTTCGAAGGAAGTCATTGCGGAAGATTACGTCTGTCCCGAATGGACCGGTATCGGTGAAGAAGGAATCGCCTGCCTGCGAAAAATCAAGCGGGAAGTTTGGGAAAAATCCCGGTGATGCAAAAATATCTGAAAGCTGGCTACCAACATAGGTAAATTCGACCTGCTCTTTGAGCTCCAGTTTGCTGTAGAAACCGCCTACGGTTGCGCGCAAACGTCTGTCCGCTGGTGTGTTGAAGCGCAGTTCCTGGGTAAATGTTTCAGCCTCAGTAAGCGAGGGAGCCCGAAGGTCCGGTTCCTGACAAGTTCCGGTCGGCGCAGCAGTTCCCGGATAGGTGACGCTGCTATCGCAAATGTAATAGGGAAGGTACTGTCCAACAAACAGATATTCTGTGTAATCAATCTGTTGATCGGTGGTGCGGTCATTAAACGCGCCGGTATAAACCAGATCCAGACCCGCCAAGCGACCCTCTACGCTCCATGCCGTGTTTTCATAGTCATCCTCAATGCGGTCTGGATTAAACCGCTGGACATCATGATCGCCCAATTCGGGATCGGAGAAGAAAACACCGTCGGACTCGATTGATTGGCGCGCATGTGAAAGGGAAAATGACCAGTCTTCGTTGAACTCATACAAGGCTGAAGCACGAAAGCCAGCATAAGTTGTATCGTTGAAATCGTCCTCTACAAAAGCTTCGTTGTCTCTCTCCAGAAATGTCACACCGCTTAAATCGGCCCCGGCCTGAAAGCCAGCGCGGGCTGCGCTAACCGGAACGCCATTGGGACGAACTGTGCCTTCCTGACGGAAGCGGGCGGATTCTGCGACGGATCGCGTTCCGGAAACATTGTCGATATAGCCGCCGCGATCGTCTACATAGCCAACAACCCGAAAAGCCAACTTATCGGTAACGGGGAAGTTAAAGACGGCCTCAACATTGTTGCTCATTTCGCCGCCTTGGGTAAATGAGGCTGATGCCGCGACAGAGGCCTCGAATTCACCAAGCACCGGCTTGTTCGTGATCAGCCGGACAGTACCCGCTTGAGAGCTTGCGCCAAAAAGTGTCCCTTGAGGCCCTGGCAAAACCTCGACCCGGGCGAGATCAACAGCATAAATGTCGAGATTGCGCCCTGGTTGCGAAACAGGTTGTTCGTCAAGATAAAGTGCAACATTTGGGGCGAGCCCGGCGACACCTGCAATTGTAAGGGCTGGAGTTGTGGAGGCGACGCCGCGAATGTAGATCGTGTTCTGGCCAGGTCCACTGCCACCCGCTGTGACGGTCGGTATTTGCAACAAATAGTCTGAAAAATTATCAACTCGGAAGTCCTCGAGTTGTTGCTCTCCAATCGCTGAAACGGCAACTGCGATGTCCTGTGCAGATTCAGTTCGTTTTGTGGCCGTTACGACAACCTGGTCGAGGACCCTGTCAAGGCCGCTCTGTTCTTCCTGCGCGGCGCTTGAGTCTTCTTGCGCAAAACTGGCACTCGCCGTTGCACATATTATAGCGCATAGCGAGGCGCTGAGTTGTAGGTTCTTTTTCATTATATTCCTCCCGAGTGACTTCCTGATTTCATGATATGGGATGAACCGCCCTCCAAGCATCAGGTTCAACCGCGCAGCATTTCACAGGCAAAATATTGCAATTAAGACCGAATATAAGGCAAATGAATTAACCTGATACATTATTATCTTTTTTTTATTAGTCTTCAAGAGAAGAGGAGGCGTATATTAGCGTCAAATACACAGGCTGGAGATCGGCTATATTCCCAATATTGCGATCTGACGAATGCCTTTATGACATGTTCGATCGGCTTGGGATTTAATTGATAATTGTCGATGAAACAGCGCTTTGCATTCATTACTACACCTGATTATTCGCTAATCGCACTGTCCTGTGCCATTGATGCGTTGCGTGCCGCGAACGCTGCGCTTGGGACAAATTATTATGGTTGGACGGTCTTAGCGCTTGAGGCGGATGAGCCCGTACAGAGCTCTTGTGGTCTCCGGCTCGGCACATCCAGTTTTCGGCCCGACTGTGTCTTTGATGCACTCATTATATGCGGCGGTCAGAGATCACACCTTTACACGAACGAGGATCTCTATGACGAAATCCGGCGGGGTTTGCGAGAAGGTAAAAGAATTGGTGCCTTGTCCGAGGCGTCATACATTTTGGCGGAGGCCGGTGTTCTGACGGGGCGCCAATGCACAATTCACTGGAAGCGACAGCATGCGTTTCGAGAAGCTCACCCGGATTTGAGTGTCAAAGGCTCGATATTCGAGATTGATGGACCGATCATGACTTGTGCTGGCGGCCTCGCCGCACTTGATCTTTTCTTGCATCTGATCATGGAGACACATGGGGTCGGTATCGCAGCCCAGGTCGCTGAGAACTTTCATCATGATGCCATTCGCGAGGCCGACCATTCTCAGCGCGCAAGCTCAATCCTGCGCCATGCCGGGCGGGCCCCTGGGCTTGTTCGGGCGCTTTTTCTGATGGAAGAAAATCTCGAAGAACCGATTGCCATTCAAACCATATGCGAACGATCTGCCTTGTCGCAAAGGCAAATCAACCGGATCTTTCGGGCAGAGTTTAACATCACTCCGCGAGCCTATTATCGGAACCTTCGCCTTCAGCGTGCCAAGCAGCTTTTGAGGCAAACAAGTTTGACCGTCGCACAGATCGCTGTCGCGAGCGGATTTTCATCGACCTCTCATCTGTCAAAATACTTTCAGGAAGCATGCGGTACAACGCCCGGTGCCTTCAGGGGAAATATCTAATATGTCGGATTGATGATGTTTTTTGTCCGTCTCGTGGCATCCTGATGCAACCAATCCTTATATGCTGGGAGCAAGCAAGGGCATGAGGGCAAGGTGTTATCGCCCCTCTATCTGGGGTGGTAAGAATGGCGCAATTGATTGATGGGAAGGAAGACGCTCGGCGCTTGCAAGCTCGAATTAAGGATCGTATCGCAGTTCCCTGTTTAGAATGCGCAACAGTCTTTAAGACCATATTGCTTGGCGACCCGCTTGGGCGGAGTGGTGCCATGTCATGAAATATTCAGAACTTTCTTTGCTTCGGGAAGGGATTACCGGACACAAAAATTGGCCCCGCGCATGGCGTGATGCACAGCCGAAGAAACGATATGACGCGATTATAATCGGCGGTGGCGGTCATGGGCTTGCAACGGCCTATTACCTTGCCAGAGAACATAGCATAACAAATGTGGCTGTTCTCGAGAAAGGGTGGATCGGGGGCGGGAATGTCGGGCGCAACACCACCATTATCCGATCAAATTATATGCTCCCCGCGAACACGCATTTTTATGACTTCTCGATGAAGCTCTGGGAACAGCAGGAGCGGGATCTCAATTTCAATACAATGGTCTCACAACGCGGCGTGCTGAACCTGTTCCATTCGGACCCGCAGCGCGATGCGTTTGCCCGGCGAGGCAATGCTATGCGGCTTGCAGGCGTTGACGCTGAATTGTTGGACAAGGAACAGGTCCGCCAACTTGCGCCGCGGCTGGACTTTGAAAATGCACGTTTTCCTATTGAGGGAGGTTTGTTTCAACCGCGCGGTGGAACGGTGCGCCATGATGCGGTGGCCTGGGGCTATGCGCGTGCTGCGGATAGCCGCGGCGTGGACATTATTCAGAATTGCGAAGTAATCGACATTATTCATGAAGGCGGCAAAGCCATTGGCGTATCCACATCCAAAGGGCCGATCCATGCCGACAAGATTGGCATCGCTGTGGCCGGTCACACGTCGCAGGTTGCGAAGATGACAGGCATACGTCTGCCAATCGAGACGCATGTGCTTCAGGCCTTTGTCACGGAAGGGTTAAAGCCGTTTGTCGATACGGTCATTACATTTGGCGCCGGGCATTTTTATGTCAGCCAGTCGGACAAGGGGGGGCTTGTCTTCGGCGGTGACCTTGACGGCTATAATTCTTATGCACAACGCGGCGGTTTCCCGATGATGCATCATGTCATGGCGGCGGGCGTCGCTATGATGCCCTCGCTCGGGCGTGTGCGTCTATTGCGTCAGTGGGGTGGTGTTATGGACATGACCATGGATGGCTCACCGATTATTTGCAAAACGGATATTGGAGGGCTCTATCTGAATGGCGGTTGGTGTTATGGCGGTTTCAAGGCGACACCGGCCTCGGGTTTTTGCTTTGCCCACACGATCGCCAAGGATGAGCCCCACGCCCTGAATGCTCCGTTCACGATTGACCGGTTTCGCACCGGGCATCTGCTCGATGAAAAGGGCGTCGGGCCCAATCCGTGGATTCAGTAGGAGAGACATCATGCATCAGATAAATTGCCCCTGGTGTGGCCCCCGAGATGAAAACGAGTTCTCCTATCAGGGAGACGCAAACTGCCGGATCGCCACCCAAAGCAAGGCGCCTGAAGAGATCGAGGATCTGCTTTATTTTCGACCCAATCCGAAAGGACTGCATAAGGAATATTGGCACCATGTCTCTGGCTGTCGGCAATATATCATTGTCGAACGGCATACTTTGACCCATGAAATTCGAAGCGCTCGCCTTGCACGGTCTCCTCAAAATCAGGAGCAGAGCTAGTGGCTAGCTACCGTATCCAAAATGGCGGGGCAATTGATCGCGCGCGGCCTGTCAAATTTCGATTTGATGGGAAATCCTATACCGGGTTTGATGGCGATACGCTTGCCTCCGCACTGATGGCCAATGGTGTGAGCCTGCTTGGGCGTAGCTTCAAGTATCATCGCCCAAGAGGTCTGGTAACGCTGGGGTCGGCTGAGCCCAACGCTTTGGCCGAAATAGGCGAAGGCGCAAGACGAGAAGCCAATGTGCAGATGACAATGGTCGAGCTTCATGACGGGTTGATCGCGCAGAGCCAGAATCGCTTCCCGTCCTTGCGATTTGATCTGATGTCGGTCAACCAGCTGTTCTCAAAATTTCTGGTCGCCGGGTTCTATTATAAATCATTCATGTGGCCTTCGGCATTTTGGGAACCCGTCTATGAGAAGATCATTCGCCGCGCCGCCGGACTAGGCCGCGCTGCAGAGGGGCCTGATTCCGATCATTATGAACACCGCCATATCCATTGCGATGTGCTTGTCATCGGCGCGGGCCTGGCCGGAATAAGTGCCGCGCAGACAGCGGCTGCGGCTGGTTCGCGTGTCCTGATGCTTGAGGAACATGCCTGGCTTGGTGGTGTCAGTGCTTATGACGATGATCCGGTTGACTTTACGGCGCAGCTTGACGGGCGCGACGATCTGCAAATATTGCGGCGGACAACTGCGCTTGGCATCTATGATCATAATGTGGTGTTGGCGCTTGAACGTAGCGGTGATCATCTGGGCGAAATAGCTGACGGACATCCGCGACAGCGGCTTTGGATTATAAGGCCCAAGCAGATCGTCGTCGCAGCGGGCGCATTGGAGCGGCCGATTACGTTCGACAATAATGACAAACCCGGCGTGATGCTATCGTCAGCGGCGCGGGGACTGGCGAACCGTTTTGCTGTTGCCGCGGGTAAGGACGTGGTGATCTTGGCAGCCGATGACACGGCCTATGAAGTGGCCGCGGACCTTCACGCCAAAGGCATAAAGATTTCTGCGATTGCCGATATGCGCGATCAAATACCGAGCTTTGCACGCGCGCAGATTCCCGAGAACATACGTGTTATCGAAGCGGCTCAACCGATCAAGGCGCTCGGGAGAACGTGCGTTAGGGGACTTCGCTTGAAGCATGCCGGCAGTGTTGAAAATGTGAAATGCGACGCCATTCTTCTTGCGGGCGGATACAATCCAAATGTCCACCTTCTCAGCCATGCCGGGTCGGCTCCGGTCTGGAAGGAAGAAATACACGCGTTTGTGCCCGCCGATACCAGCGGACCAATATGGGCTGCGGGAGCCTGCCGCGGGATCTTTGACGCGTCAGCCTGTCGCGTTGATGGCGAGGTAGCCGGTGCCAATGCGGCAATGGCTGCTGGATTTCCTTTTGGGGTCAAATCTTTAGGGCCAGTCCTTGAGTCGCGCGCGACTCTGGATCGGTTACACGTTTCGGGAAAGGGCAAAGCCTTTGTCGATTTCCAGAATGATGTGACCGAATTTGATGTTCGACTGGCTGCTCAGGAGGGATACCAATCGGTCGAACACTTAAAGCGATATACGACACTTGGCATGGCAACCGATCAAGGGAAAACCTCCAGTGTCAACGGATTGTCTGTCCTTGCCGATGCTTTGGGGAAGGACATTTCCGATGTCGGAACCACCCGCTTTCGGCCCCCTTACACGCCAACTGCAATCGGCGCTTTTGCGGGCCATGCGCGCGGTAGGGATTTCCAGCCTATCAGAAAAACAGCTTTCCATCACTGCCATGAGGATTTGGGCGCTGTCTTTGTTGAAGTAGGTCAATGGCTGCGGCCGCGCTACTATCCGCAAGCTGGCGAAGATATATTTTCAGCAATCAAGCGCGAAGCGAAAGCTGTCCGGACCAGTGTTGGTGTTTGCGATGTTTCAACGCTTGGCAAGATCGAATTGTTTGGGCCGGATGCGGCAAAATTCCTGAACCGTCTTTATATAAACAATTGGATGAAACTGGCCGTCGGTAAGGCAAGGTATGGGGTTATGCTGCGCGAAGATGGTTGTCTGCTTGATGATGGCACGACTTCACGTCTGGCAGAGGATCACTTCTTTATGACGTGCACGACAGCGAATGCGGCCCGGGTTCTGGCGCATATGGATTACGCCTCCCAAATTTTGTTTCCGGAGATGGATGTCGGGTTTTGCTCGGCAACGGAGCAATGGTGCGGGCTTGCCCTTGCGGGGCCAAATAGTCGGAAGGTTCTTGGAGGACTGTTTCAGGATCTTGATGTTTCAGATGAAGCGTTCCCGTTCATGGGGGTGCGGGAAACTGAATTTGACGGAATGCCAGCGCGGATATTCCGTATCAGTTTCTCGGGTGAGCTTGCTTATGAGATCAATACGCATTGGGGGTGTGCGGCGGCCTTGTGGGAGAAGCTACAGGCGGCCGGACAATCGTTCGGCCTGACACCATATGGCTCGGAGGCGCTTGGGGTTTTACGGATAGAAAAAGGTCATGTTGCTGGCTCTGAAATTGACGGCCGGACAACTGCGAAAGATGTTGGACTTGGCGGCATGATGGCGAAGAAGGACTGTATTGGAAAGGCGATGGCCATGCGCCCCGGAATGGTTGACGAAAAGCGTCCCGCTCTTATTGGCTTAAAGCCGGTAAATCGGGCGGATCGTTTGCGAGGCGGCGCGCATTTTGTTTCGCCCCATGATGTTGGCGTGTCCAAGCCGGTCCAAAGCCTTGGGTGGGTGAGTTCGGTTGCCGATAGCCCGAATCTGGGACACTGGATCGGGTTGGGATTTATTGAAGGCGGTCAGTCCCGGATAGGTGAGCGCGCCATGTGCGTGTACCCGCTCAAAGACGAGGCCGTTGAAGTCGAGATTTGCAACCCTTGCTTTTTCGATCCGGACGGGGAGAGATTGCGTGGTTGAACATCAAATGAACCGACCTCTTTCTCATCTTGGACTGTCGCCTCTAACGCATCCAGCGCCTTCGTATTGCCCAGTGCTTGTTGACCGGGGTTTTCCAGGCTTTGTGCAAATTCTGACCACACCGGGTAAGCGTGACGGACTTGCGAAATTGCTGGGCCTTGATCTCTCAGATCGGGCAGCGTGCCAGTTTGAGCAATGGATGGTTTTGCCCATAACCCCGTTCGAATGGGCGGCAATTGGTCCGGAGACAAGTACGTATACAGATTTAGTGCGTTTGATTGGTGATCTCGGATTTGTTTCCGACCAAAGTAATTCGCGCAATCGGTTTTTACTCTCCGGGCCCCATGGCGAAACCATCTTGTCAAAAGGATGTCCGATAGATTTTGATCCACGCATTGCAAGAGCTGGAACATGGGCGCAAAGCCTCTTTCATGAGATCAGTGTCCTTGTCTATAAGAGCGAAGAGACGCCTGCTTTCGATATTTATTGCTATGCGGGGTTTGCCGAGAGTCTATGGCACGGGATGATGGATGCGGGCCGGGAGTTCGGATTGCAATCTTACGCGGCCCAAAACGCCTGACCGGCGGGCAGCCCTATTCATACTTGGCATATCTCGTGAGTAAGTC
>CALLUH010000005.1 GCA_938011445.1 uncultured Hyphomonadaceae bacterium | reverse complement strand
GCCTGCCATGCGTTCGGCCAGGCGCTTTGAAGAGGTAATCGTTTGCGGCGTCTGCGCGATGAAGTCAGTTAGCATTTGCTCGAGCGCATCAAAACGCTCCGGGCGGGGCTGTATGCCCATCAGATAATCAGCAATCGTTATCTCGGCAATCAACTCGCCTTCGCGGTAAAACCGCCAATCAAGGCAATTGGTGTATATGAGGTTTTGGAAGCCCTCGCTGTATCTATGGAACTGGCTTCTATTCGTTCCCTTTGGCGCTTTAATGTCGACGTCCAGGTCTTTCGCTTCGCAGTGCCCCATAGGGATATCACCGCGAAGGAAAACAAAATCTGGTGCGCCCACGTCTACACGGGCGGGCTCGTTGACCGCACGCACGTCTTCTGAGAGGGCATTGAATAGTTTTTGTAAGGCTGGTCTGTACGCATGTTCGCGGGCCACACCAGTCTTGTATGTTGCCGCTACTTCTGACAGAAATTCTTGGATCATCGCCCGCTCCCGTAGTATCCTTCATAGTTGCGATGATACCGTTCCATTGTCGAGTTATAGTCGCTGAAATTATGTGCTTTTGGTGCATGATAATACAAAAACAGGGTATTTTTCGGGGTATCGAGAAAAATCACTCAGTAAATAATTTTTTAATACAACGTATTAGTTGCTGTTTGTGAGTCCGGCCAGAGTACCATTCGACTTGTTTCTAGGCGCTGATTTTGAAGGTGGGCCAGTGGTCTATGACTTTCTGGTCGCGGATGATGGTGATGTCGCCAAATTGCAGGAGTACAGCTTCGCTTTGGTGGGGGCGCAGGAAGATGAAGTCGTCGGGTTTGAGGTCGGTGTCAGCGGGGCCGTTGAGCATTTCCTGATTGGAAGAGCGGCCGAAGACCTTGTTGTATTTGAGATTGGGTGGGTCAACGGGCGTGGCCATCCATTTGCCGCCATGGGTGAAGAAGGTCAGCGCGGTGTCTGGCGAGACGATCCGGTTGATGGTTTCGGTAAATTCGAGGCCGGGTAGCCGGGTTGCGCCGGTGGCTTTCAGAACGGGCGTTGCGATGAAGCAGGCGGGGATGAAGGGCTCCAAAAGCTCGGTGTCGAAATCGGTGGGCTTGACCAAGGCCGAGCCGACGGAGACCTCATTGCCTATTTTTGTGTCCTTGTAGAGCCTGTAGGTCGGGCTGCCGGCAACATTGCGCAATGTGTCTCTGGTATAGGTTTCGCCGAAAATCTCGCCGGCCAGCGCATTGGCTTTGGTGTAGGTGTCCCATGCGCCCCGCTTGGTGCGTTCGCGCCATCCGAGGGCAGTGGGGATGGAGGCGAGATGCGGTTCATACCCCATAAAGCCTTGAAACTGCAGGACGTTGCTTTGTTTAAGCTGTGTGAGGCTGGCATGTAGTTCATCGCCTAATTCGAAACCGCCGCGATGCAGGCCAACATCGAGTTCGACGACGACGTTGATGGACTGCCCCGCGTCTTGAGCGATTTGCGAGTAGGCGGCGAGCCGTTCGGGCGTGTCGATCAGCCAGTAGATCCGGTCCAGTGCGCCGTCAGAGGCTTGGCCCAGAAAGTCTTTGAAGGCGGCGGCGGGGAGGGGTTTGCCAAGGAGCTGGGTGGCGTCCGGCATGCTGTGCGACAGGTCGAGCAGCATGGGCAGGTTGAACGTCATCAGCCTGTCCGTCCCTGCTCTCTGGCGAATGTGCGCGAGGAGTTTCGGCACGGGCAGGGATTTGGCGACAATGCGATAGGCCATGCCGTCGGGCAGGTCTGCGAGCAGCGTGTCGATGTTCTGGTCGAGCCGGTCAAGGTCTATGATGAGGGAGGGCTGATAGATGCCTGCGGTTTTGAGCGCGCTGTCGAGCGATTTGAAATAGGCTGCGCGTTCGGCCATCAGCTTTCCCCCCATGTGCGGGCGAGGGCTGGGGTCATGAAGCGGCCTTCTGGATCGAGGTCTCTGCGCAAGGCGGTAAAGCGCGCAAAGTCCGGATAAAGGCCGCTGAGGTCTTCGGCTTCAAGCGAGTGCAGCTTGCCCCAATGGGGACGTCCGCCAGCGGCTCTGAAGATGGGCTCGGCTGCTTCGAAGAACCATAAATGGTCCTCATCTGCGGGCGCATGCACGGCGACGGAAATGCGCGGTGCCCCTTGGAACGGGCTGAGCCAGCCGTCGTCTCCGGCGGTTTTGCGGATTTCGATCGGGAAGTAGACCTTGCGCTGATGGCGTTCAATGTATTTGATCACGTCCCGAAAGGCGTCCAGCCCCGTTTCAACGGGGAGATGGTATTCCATTTCATTGAACAGTGTCTCGCGAGTGGTGGCGAGGAGCTGCCAGCTTGGCCCTATTGTGCTTTCGGGCCTGGTGTTCTTGAAGCCAGCCGACAAGAGCCTGCGCCGCAGGAAGCTTGACCATTTGAACTTGTCGCGCATGGATTTGATCGCGGCCATGGCGGCCTCGTCGTCAGAGGGTGGACGCTCGGTTTCGGGCGTATCTGTCTCGTCATGGGAGATGTTCAGCCCGAGGCCGGAGAAGGGGATATAGTAGAACTCGAAATTGCGATGTGTGGACCAGCGTTCGGGCGCGGCTTGGAGTATCGTCTCGATGGGTTCGACGCTGGTGCGGCGGTGGAGATTGTAGGATGGGCAAAGCCGGATGGTCGCTTCGAGCAGAACCCCCAGTGCGCCGAGGGAGACTTGGGCGGCGCGGATGAGATCGGGATTTGTGTCGAGCGTGCCTTCGAGAATGCTGCCATCGGCTTTCATGATGCGAACGCCGGTTATCTCGCTTGACAGGCAACCAAATGTCTCGCCGGTGCCGTGGGTAGCGGTCGCCGTTGCGCCTGCGAAAGACTGGACATTGATGTCGCCCAGATTCTTGAATGCCAAGCCATGCTGTTCAAGTTCGGGGGAGAGGTCTTTGAGCCGCGTACCCGCGCGGATGGTGGCCGTGTTTGTTTGCGGGTCTGCGCAGACGACCCCGCCCATATGGTCGAGATTGATCACCGTGCCGCTGGTTGCGACAATCGGCGTGAAGGAATGTCCCGCCCCGACAAGGCGGACGGGGCCTTCGCCCTGGGTCAGGGTTTCGCGCAAATCCTCTTCGCTGCGTGGCTGTAAGAACTGCGCATCGGGCGCGATCTGGTTGCCGGACCAATTTGTCCAGCCGGTCTTGTGGATACCGCTATCGGCCACGTCACTTGCTCCATTATCCGAGTAAAACCAGTGTTCAGGCTGGGACGCTTTGAGTCAACATAGATGACTGGCGCACCCAAGAGGATTCGAACCTCTGACCTCTGCCTTCGGAGTCAGTAAGTACTGAGTCACGGTAAGTCACGCAAAGTCACTAAGTCTCTGATTCAGAAATAATTTCTTTGTATTTCCAACTGTCCGAATACTGGGTTTTCACTGTATGGTGTTACCTATGTGTTACCTTTTTGGAATCGGACAGTCGAGTCAGAGCGTGTTATTTGAAAAAGGTAACACATCTTCCGCAAAGCGTTGATTTATCAGCGAAATTGGAGGAGTGCAAAATGAAGCGTACTGTTAGGCTGACGTCTAAGGTCTTAAATACATACCAACCTAATACCTCAGACCTCATCCTGTGGGATGAGTCCCCAAAAGGGTTTGGAGCGCGGTTTTATGCGAATGGAAAAATCGCCTTTATCGTCCAGCGTCGTATCGGGTCTGGGCGTGGCGCAAAGCAACGCAAAATCACCATCGGGCGTTATCCGGAAGTCAGTCTTGTCCAGGCCCGTAAGATGGCGCTTGATGCCATTGCCAAGATGCAATTCGGCAATGATGTTGTAAGGCAGGAGCGCGACCGCATCGCAGCGGAGGAAGCTGCAAAAATTGCAGAGCTGACAGTTGCTGAACTGTGCGACCTGTGGCTTGAAACTGATGCCAAACGGTCGCGAATGCGTGGTCCCCGTTTTGGCACGCTGCGCAGTGAAGCCAATCTCAAATACAGTATTTCGCAGGTTGAACGACACATTAAACCGACCGTTGGCCACATTAAGATCAGCAAGCTGACAAGAAAAGATATTGAACGTATGCGCGATGATGTCTCGGTCGGCAAAACGGCGGTGGATGTGAAAACAAAGAAACATGGCCGCGCCAGGGTGACCGGCGGCGAAGGTACAGCGGGAAAAACCGTTCGCACCTTATGCAGTATCTTAAACTATGCCATTCGGGAAGAACTGCTGGCGGTTAATCCGGCCGCCGGTGTGCGGATACCTTCCTGCCGTAAAATCGAGCGCTATCTGACCAAGGCTGAACAGGCCAGACTTGAAGCCGTCCTGTGCAATATGGAACAGGAAGCAAAATATCAGAAGGGTTGCGCCATCATCCGGGTGCTGATGCTGACCGGTTGCCGCCGTAATGAAATTGAATCGCTGAAATGGTCGGAGATCGACTTTGAACGCGGCTTTGTTTCCTTCGGAAAATCGAAAACCGGGGCTAAGGTGATACCTTTTTCCAGTGCTGCGCTGGACATCATCGCCGCGCAACCGCGCCTGATGAATTGCGATTATGTGTTCCCATCACTCAAGATAAACGACTGGTACAAGGGTTTGGCAAAAATCTGGGCCGAAGTCAGAAACCGCACCGGCCTCCACGATGTCCGTATTCATGATCTTCGGCATAATGTCGCGAGCATCCTTGCATCAAACGGCGCAAGCCTGCCGATGATCGGAGCCATGCTCGGTCACACCCAGGCGGAAACTACGGCGCGCTATGCCCATCTGACCAATCACACGCTTTCTAATCTGGCTGAACAGGCGGCGGAATTGCTAAGGGAACGTAGTTCGGAAAAACCGAGCTGAACATAAAAAAACCTCCGCCTATTGGGTGCGGAGGTTTCGTTATTGGAGTGGAAGATATTTTTAGTTACTCGCGTTTGAGACGTGACCAAACTAAATCCGCGCGCCCATCATGCTCAAACAAAGCGGCATTCACTGGTGCGGGGAAACATGGGTCGTCTAAAAGCACACGAATATAAGGTTTGGGGTTATCGCCTTTTGACTCATCGCGCCAAGCGACGCCAAGATCGCACTGCCCGGTTTTGATAAAGAAATCCGGTGACCCTTCGCCTTTCTTATCGTCATTAACAACGAAACGCACTTTCCTTGCGATCAGGGTTGTAGAAATCGTGCCCTCGTAGCCATCATTGACGGGACGAAACTGTCCGATGGTTGCCATAGGTCTGCTCCTTTACTGCTATAAATCAGGATGATTGCGCGGCTCTCACAGCCTTTTTGAACCCGCTATCGGAGGCAATGAAGGCGCGCAGCATGAATGGAATGAGCGCCGGAACACTCGCCTTTTCGCCGTAGGTCTGTTCGTAAATTGCGGCGTAGGTTTTCAGGTCGTTGTCCAAGTCGGGCTCAACGCTAATCGTATGTTTAACAGGCGTGGTATCGGGCAGTTTCCCGATTTTGAGTGATTGGGTCATGGGTCAACCTTCGTAAGGGTGTAGAACAAGATCCTTGTTCACGATGACATTAAGCCGCCATCCGGGGCGCACACGGATTGTTGGCTGCACATTAAGCTGGCGATTGACGATGCGTTGGCCGGCCTGATTGAATGTGCGCTGTCCCCCATCGCGGATAGCTTCAACGATGTCGTTCTCATTGGAATCGCGACCAAGTTCGCTTCCCACCGAAAGAACGGTTGAAAGGACTGCTGCGCCAAACAAGCGAAGTGTGTGATTGTCCACGCGGTCTTTCAACCCCGCATATCCAGATAGGTCGGTTCCGGGCAGGTTCTCCAGCACCAAGGATGTGCCATCCGGCCTGATGATACGACGCCATGTGACCAATGCGCGTGACTGGCCGAAGGCAATAACGCTGTCATATTGACCGATCAGGCGAGACCCTTGGGGTATGAGTAAGTGCTGGCCAGTTGTCGTGTCATAAACATTCTGCGTGACCTGCGCGATGATCTGCCCTGGTAAGTCCGAATTAAGACCTGTGACAAGACTTGCTGGAATGATCGTGCCTGCCAT
>CALLUH010000004.1 GCA_938011445.1 uncultured Hyphomonadaceae bacterium | reverse complement strand
CGCGGGGCAGGCGGGTTCGGCTCGACGGGTCAATAATCGCGCAAGAGCGCTTGCAATCCTTATGAAAGATCACCATATTGATATTCAATATGGATGGAGGAGAGCAATATGGGTGTGTTTGAAATGGTCGTCGCCATTGTGGTGATCGGCTGCGTGACAAGCAGCATCGACAATTGGGTAAAACACAAAGCCAAAGCCGAAAAAAATCGCGTGCAAGACGGCGAGATCGAGCGCTTGCGTTCTGAAATAGCCGACCTGACCGAGCGCATGCAAGTCATGGAAAAGCTTGCAACTGACAATGATGCTGATTTGCGCGCGGCGTTCCGGAAACTCGCTTAGAATTTGCGCGTCAATCACTCAGACTTCTCAAAGATTAATGGTGGGCGAAATACGAGCCTCATGGTGAGCGAAGTCGAACCACGAGGCGGGCTTGAAGAGGTCCGTAAAACCTTCGCCAGACATCCTTCGACTTCGCTCAGGATGAGGGAAGAAAAGCGGGGTGAAACAGAACCGCAATGCTCTCCAGCTCTCCCGGCCACACGAAAAGCTGAATTTCTGTTCAGCTAGATCTTGTAAGTCGAAAATTCCTTATTACATATTGTTTATCAATAAAAACTAATTGTAAGAGGAAACCCGATGAATTTGATCGTGATCGCTATTATTGTTCTGGTCATTTTCCTAATCTCCCGAGAACCAAAATCAGACCGTAGGCGTGGTCGCCATAGCCCGCCGCCGCAAGATATGAGACGGATTGACGAATTGTCCCACCGTGTCGGCGTGCTCGAAGAGATCCTGCTCGACCGTGAGCGCCGCTTGCGTGACAAGTTCCGTGATTTATAGGCTTAGTCAGGCTTGGGCGCTGGATGCGTTCGCTTCATGAACTCCGCGCGTAATCGCCCGCGCGAGCGTACTGGCTGCCAATTCGCCAATCCGTGCCAAATTTAGCGGTTTTGGTTCGTTAAGGGGTTTTTGCGCGGTGGATAGGACAAAGACTGCATCGCCATCAAAGGGCGCAAAAACAGGGCGAATGGCCCGTGAAAACCCCGACAGGGCCATTTGAGCGACCCGCTTGGCTTCATCGGTGGTCAGTGCCACATCCGTCGCGATACAGGCAATTGTTGTGTTCTGACCAAGGGCCGGATTGATTTTGGCCGCGCCCCAGTCGTCGGCATCGGCTGAATAGTCCGCCGGTGGACGTGCCCCGCCAAACTCGCCGTCAATCTCGAAAGGCCACGCCCAGAATGCGTCCGTACCGGGCATCTTGGTGGCCCCAAAACAATTGACAGCCGCTAGAGCCCCAATCGTCATGCCGTCATCTGTGACAAGGCTTGCCGAACCCAGTCCGCCCTCAATGGCGCCCGCACGTGCGCCGAAACCTGCGCCCGTTTTGCCCAGTCCAAAGCCGCCGCGCTTGCCGCTCAAAGCGGCCTCAAAGGCGGCCCGCCCCAGAGCCTGATAGGGTGATGTGTCGCCCCAATCCTTGTCCCCGCCATTGGCGAGATCATAAAGGATTGCCGCTGGTACAATCGGCGTTTTTGGTACGCCGGGCACATCCATCAGTCCAAAGCCGCGTCCCGCCGCGTGTAGTCCCGCCGCAACGCCATCTGCCGCTGCCAGCCCGAAAGCGCTGCCACCTGAAAGACATATCGCGTCAACCGCATCAACCAGTGTGCCAGCGGCCAGCAAATCCGTTTCCCGCGTGCCAGGTCCGCCGCCTGCCACCGCGACCGCGCCAATACAGGGCGTGTCCGCCAGAATAACGCTCACGCCCGTGCGCACCTGTTCGTCTTCAGCATGCCCTATGGACAATCCGGCGACATCGGTGATCAGATTGTGTGGTCCGGTTTTGCTCATCATCTTTGTCTCGTCTGGCCAATGGGTGTGTTGTTCTTCCCTAAGCTGCCCCGTGCACGAATGCAAAGCGGCTGGCAGGTTTGACCATGTTTTCGCGCCTGTTAAGCGGTGTTGACTTGCGCTTGCCTGATGCTTGTGGGAACTCAGGGAAAAGCGGTTAGTTCCTGATCAGGTGGCGGATATATGATGAGACAGATCTTTTTAAGCGCAGTCTTGCTGGGGCTTGTTGGCTGTTCGACCGATACACCCCAGTCTCCTGCGAGCACGCCCGTTGAGGCGGGGGCGGCGGTGCAGAACAGTTCGGGCGTTTGGGACAAGGGCGCGATGGTCGCCGCCGCCGATCCGCGAGCGGTTGAAGCAGGCCTCAAAATCCTGCGCGATGGCGGACATGCGGTCGATGCAGCGATTGCCGTTCACGCCGTGCTTGGCCTGGTCGAGCCGCAAAGCTCGGGGCTTGGCGGAGGCGCGTTCATGCTGGTCTATGACCGCGCTTCCGGCACGACCACTGTGTTTGATGGACGCGAGACAGCGCCTTCCGGGATAGACGAAAACCTCTTTATCAAGGATGGTGAGGTCATGGGCTTTATCGAAAGCTGGCAGTCTGGCCGCTCGGTCGGCGTGCCCGGCCAGATTGCGCTCTACAAAACGGCCCACGACGCTTTCGGGATGACCCCATGGAACAGCCTGTTCGATAGTGGAATTACCCTCGCTGAAGACGGCTTTGTCGTGGGCGCGCGCCTGGCAAACCTACTCAACAGTGATCGCCTCCGAAGCGCGGTCAAACTTGATGAGAACCCCGGCGCGTCGGACTATTTCTATCCGCAAGGGACGCCATTACAGGCAACCGATCTGCGCGATAATCCCGATTATGCTGCCACATTGCGGACGATTGCGCGCGAAGGGCCAGCGGGCTTTTATCGTGGCCCGATTGCGCGCTCCATGGTCGATGCCGTTCAGGCGTCCGATGGTGCGCTGACGCTCGAAGATCTCGCCGGATATGAAACCGTCACCCGTGCACCTGTTTGCGGCAAGTTCCGCACCTATCAGATTTGCTCTGCCCCGCCGCCATCCTCGGGCGGGATCGCGCAGAACATGATTTTGGGCCTTTATGACCGTCTTCTGAAAGTTGGCCCTGCGGACCCAAGTGCGCAAGACAGGCTTATAGCTTTTGTCGAAGCCCAGCGGCTTGCTTATGCTGACCGTGATCATTATGTCGCCGATGCAGACTTTGTGCAGGTGCCAACCGATGATCTCATCAATCCGCGCTATCTCGATGTGCGCGCCGGCCAAGGCGGTCCGGCAGGAGCAACCCCTCAGCCCGGCGATCCGGGGGAGGTGTTAGGCCGCGCGCCAATGATCGACCTGTGGGGCCGCGATACGACCGAAGACGCACCTGGCACAAGCCATATCTCGATCATCGACCAGAACGGCAATGCGGTCTCCATGACGGCGACCGTCGAGGCCGCATTCGGCTCTTCGATCTGGGCGTCCGGTTTTCTGTTAAACAATGAGCTGACTGATTTTGCCCGCCAGCCAGAGCTTAACGGCCGACCCGTTGCCAATGCCCCCGCAGCAGGCAAACGCCCGCGTTCGTCCATGTCGCCGACATTGGTGTTTGATGCGGACGATGATCTGTTCATGGTCACCGGATCGCCGGGCGGCAACTCGATTATCGCTTATGTCGCCAAGACGCTGGTCGGCGTGCTCGATCGCGGCGAGACGGCGCAAGAGTCGACCGCTTCGCCAAATATCATCGCTCGCGGGCAAAGTGTTGGCGTTGAAGTGGACCGCGCCAATGGACAGGAGATTGCCGATACGCTCACAGAACTTGGTTATATGGTTCGCGAACGGCGCGGCGAAAATTCCGGCTTGCATGTCATTGTCGTGCGTGAGGACGGCCTTGACGGGGGCGCGGACCCACGGCGTGACGGTGTGGCGCGAGGACTTGATTAGGAGCTAGGTCTTGCGGAGCGTCTCGATCATATCTGCAAGCTCGCCAATGGTCTTGATCTCACTAATCGCTTCCATCGGGAAGGTGACATCATACTCGTCTTCGACATCCATGATAACATCGAAAATGGCAACTGAGTCCACCTCCAGATCCTCGGCGATCTGCGTCTCCCGCGACAGAGCCTTGTTGTTGCGATTGAAAGGCTCCAGCATGGCAGAAAGATTGCGCAGTGTGCTTTGCGTATTGGTTGACGGGGTGGCGGTATCAGCCCCCGTGAAAATGCCATCCATAAGATCCCTCACGCTCCCGTTTGAAGGTTTCATGACTGCTTACATGGATTAGGAAAATTGTGAAAGCTTAGCGCGTCGAAAATAGCAGAATATCGAGGCTAGTTTGTAAGATGAATATATTTGGCGGGTTTATCGGGAGGCACCGATTGACTTTCAATCAGGCTGGCAATCTGTTCAAAAAGCGTTCAAAGGCACAGTCGAGATGTCGTCAGAATGAAAAGCCACCCCTATAAACCCATCGCCTATGCGCTTTTGCGTATCTATAAAGCGTCGTTTTCAGTCCTGTTTTATGCGTTCGGTGTGCGCTGTCGCCATATGCCGACCTGTTCGGAGTTTGGGGCCGAGGCAGCTTCGCGGCATGGCTGGTGGGTGGGCGGCTGGATGACGCTCGGACGCCTTGTCCGGTGTCGCCCGGGTGGCTCGTCTGGCTATGATCCGGTGCCCGAGACCAAGCCCGAAGCGCCGTTTTTTGCGCCGTGGAAACTTGCACGCTGGCGAAAGCACGTTAAGTCCTGTTCTCAAGATCACAAAGAATAGAGACCGACATGATACAGGTAACGCTTCCAGATGGCTCCGTGCGCGAATACGAGGCGGGGGCGACACCGATGGATGTGGCAAAGTCCATTTCCAATTCGCTTGCGAAAAAAGTGCTTGTCGCCCGTGTTGACGGCGATCTTTATGATGTCACCCGTCCGCTTGAGGGAAGTGCATCAGTCGAGCTGTTAACGGCCAAAGACGAGGACGGGCTGGAGCTGATCCGCCATGACGCCGCGCACGTCTTAGCCCAAGCCGTTCAGGAGCTGTTTCCCGGCACGCAGGTCACAATCGGACCGACAATTGAAGACGGCTTCTATTACGACTTTGCCCGCGCGGAACCGTTCTCGACCGAAGACTTCGAGAAGATCGAAAAAAAAATGGATGAGATTATCGACGCTGACCATCCGATCATCCGTGAGGTCTGGCAGAAGGGCCAAGCCATAGAGACGTTCAAATCCATCGGCGAAGATTATAAAGCCCAGATCATCGATGACATCATCCCCGAAGGCGAGGCGATTACCGTCTATCGCCAAGGTGACTGGTATGATCTTTGCCGCGGGCCGCATCTACCGTCCACGGGCAAACTGCCCAAAGCCTTCAAGCTGATGAAGCTCGCCGGTGCCTATTGGCGTGGTGACTCCAATAATGAAATGCTACACCGCATTTACGGCACAGC
>CALLUH010000003.1 GCA_938011445.1 uncultured Hyphomonadaceae bacterium | reverse complement strand
GAGATGATGAGCTATACGTCTTCAACCGCTGACCCGAAGGTTCCGCCTATGCTCGACGGCGGTAACATGTCCCTGCGGGCAAAACATCCCCAAACCCAGCAAGGCGTCTGTGCCGACGCCATTGCCACGCTTGAAGGCATTGACCGTGAAGCCGTGGACCAGCTCGCCTTTACCAGCCAGCAACGCGCCGCCATTGCCATTGAAGAAGGCCGTTTCGACAAGGCGCTCGTGCCCGTGCACAATCTCGACGGCTCCCTCGCGCTCGATAGGGAAGAGTTCCCGCGCCCTGGCACCACGATGGAAACCCTTGGCGGGCTGAAAACCGTCTTCAACATGTATATGGACATCCCCGTCGATGAAGCGGGCAACACATATGGCAATCTAATCACCGGCAAATATGAAGCCCTGCAAAACGGCATCAATCATGTTCACCATGCGGGCAATTCGTCCGGTGTCGTCGATGGCGCGGCAGCCCTTTTGCTGGCCTCTGAAAACTATGCCAACGCAAACGGCCTCAAGCCTCGCGCGCGCATTGTCGCCACGGCGAATATGGGCGACTGCCCGACACTTATGCTCAATGCGCCGGTGCCCGCAGCCCGAAAAGTGCTCGCCAAGGCAGGCCTGACAACAGACGATATTGACGTCTACGAAATCAACGAAGCTTTCTCTGTCGTCGCCGAAAAGTTCATCCGCGATCTCGAACTTGATCGCTCCAAGGTAAACATCAATGGCGGGGCCATGGCGCTCGGCCATCCCATCGGCGCAACAGGCTCCATCTTGATCGGCACAGCCCTTGACGAGCTGGAGCGTTCGGGCGGACGGTATGGGCTCATCACAATGTGCGCGGCGGGCGGCATGGCACCAGCTATTATCATAGAACGCATTTAGCGACAGACCACCAGCGAGGAAACACGCAATGAGCAAAATTGATGGAACCGTTGCATTCGTAACGGGTGGCGCATCGGGAATTGGCCTCGCGGTTGCCAAGTCGCTTGCCAAGCGCGGGGCAAGCGTGATGCTGGCTGACATAAATGCCGACGCCCTCGCAAACGCCAAGGCAGAATTAGAAGCCATGAACACCAAGGTCGAGACCGTGTTGTGTGATGTCTCAAGAGAAGCGGCCATGCGCAAAGCGGCAGAGGCAACAATGGAAGCGTTCGGCGCGGTCAATATCATCGTCAACAATGCAGGCGTCGCTATCGGCGGCCAGCCCGGCGAGATCAGCCTTAAGGACTGGCGCTGGATAGTAGACATCAATCTGATGGGCGTTGTCTATGGCGTCGAAATTTTCACGCCGCTGATTGAGGCGTCAGGCGGCGGGCATATCGTCAATGTTGCCTCTATGGCAGGCCATATGGCAGCGCCCACCATGGCTCCATATAATGCAACCAAATTTGCAGTGGTCGGTTATTCCGAGAGCCTTGGCCAGGAACTGGCCGGGCGCGGCATTGGCGTCAGCGTCCTCTGCCCGGGTTGGGTGCGAACGAACATCCACAAAAGTAGCGCGGCCAGCCCGTCACGCGGCGATGTGGTCCTCCCCGAAGAAATGGGCGAAATTGCAGCCGTGATCAACCAGGGTCTCGATCCTGCCGACGTCGCCGAATGGACTGCTGATTGCATCGAGGCCAACCGGCTCTATGTGTTCACCCATGGCTCAATGAAAGCAATGGTCGAAGCGCGTCACGGCGTGATTCAAGCCGACTTTGATGCCAGCCTTGCCAATCCTGCTTTCGAAGGGCGATAAGCCTGCTATATCGCAATGGCCAAATCGACCCGCACAGATACGCTTCAAAGCATCCGGCTAAGCATAAGGCTGGATCTGCCAAACGGCTCGCGGTTCGGCCCCGGCAAAGCCGCCCTGCTGATAGCCCTTACCGAGCATGGTTCCATTTCCGCTGCCGCCCGTGCACTCGATATGTCCTATCCCAAAGCCCTGCGGCTCATTGACGAGATGAACTCACAATTTGCCGAACCGCTCGTGGAGACCTTTCAGGGCGGCTCAATGCGCGGCGGCGCCAATGTCACCGCGCTTGGCGCAGAAGTCAGCGCACTTTACGGGGTGCTGAAAACCGAAGCTGGCTCCGCCAATACCCAAACGTTGCAAACGTTTACCAGGCTCAGTAAATAGCCGCGTGCTCTTGCGGCCGCTATAAACAGTGATTTATAACGGGTAATGGATTCCACCACGCTTCTTCGCGATCAACCCCGCATTGTGCAAATCGCATATGAACACGCGCTAGACATATTGCACTTTGTCCTCGAACAAGCCGCGTGCGGTGTGCCCTGCGCGCTGGCAATGATCATAAACACAGATGGCGGAGCCGTCCGCGAGACCGGCGCACTTATGGCTGTATCCGAAACAGGCGCAAGAACAGGCTATCTATCCGGCGGCTGCATTGACGCCGACATTGCCCTGAACGCGCAGCAAGCTCTGGCAAAAAACACAGCGCTGACGCTGAGATATGGCAGGGGCTCCCCGTTTACCGATATAAAACTCCCCTGCGGCGGCGGCATTGATCTGGCCATTATCCCGACACCCAAGCTAGAGACCATCCATCGAACGCTTACCCAATTAGAGGCCCGCAAGTCTGCCACACTCAGACTTGTCGATCTATGCAGCGATAAAGCGGCCCAATCCCGCCTGCCCGATTTTACCGCGCAGTATCGCCCTAAGCTGAGACTTCGCATTGCTGGACTTGGCGCAGATCCGGTTGCACTGGTGCGACTGGGGCAAGCCTCCGGCATTGAAGCAATATTATGGTCCCAAGACGAAGCCTGTCGCACCCATGCCGCCAGCCTGTCCCTGCCCAGCCCGCCTGTCGCGCTGACCACACCACGCGCGCTACCTGACGCACATGATGACCCCTACACCGCTTTCATCCTGATGGCACATGATCCGGATTGGGAAATCCCGCTCTTGCGTCAAGCGCTAAATGGACCAGCTTTTTATATCGGCGCGGTGGGCAGCCCAAACACGCATAGGCTGCGCAGCCAGAGCCTGAGAGCCGCTGGCTTGTCGGATCGCGATATTGCCCGCATTCATGGCCCCGTTGGTCTTGTGCCGTCCATGCGCGACGCCTCGATGCTCGCCATATCCTGCCTTGCTGAAATCATCGGCAAGTTCCATAGCGAGGCCGCCAGATGATCGATGATAAGTGCGCCATAATCCTGCTCGCAGGCGGGCTTTCAAGGCGGTTTGGCACGGATGATAAATTACTGGCACTGCTGAACGGCAAAGCTTTGGGCAGCTATGCGGCAAAACTGTTTAGCACCCAGCGAACACGGCT
>CALLUH010000002.1 GCA_938011445.1 uncultured Hyphomonadaceae bacterium | reverse complement strand
TGCGCAGGGCGATCGCCACGGCACGCTTTGCAGCGGTCTGGCCGACAATATGGCGGTCAAGCTCGGCGACGATCTCGCGCGGGGTAAGGAGGGTCATATAGGGGTCCGGTCGGGTTGTTAGGCGGGTTCAGGCGGGAAAATACGGGCAAATGGGCCGGTTTTCGGCATAAAGCGCAGAACGAGACGGCGGGCGGTTTTCCAGCCAGCGCCGAGCAAAACAATACCGCCACCGAGCAGGAGCAATGGCGTCGCCAAACCCCATAGGTTACTGCCATCAGGCGATGTAATTGCGGTGAGCGCGACCCAAAAACTGAGTAATCCGGCAGCGATCAGGGCTCTGCGGTTCAAGGCGAGCGAGAGAATGCTGAAAACGGCAAGAGCAAAAAGGAGCGGTATGGCTTCGGGGCCTGATAGGGAACTATAGGCGCCGCCCGAGAAAATGGCGCGCAGGCCGAGCATGATTTGCGGTGCGGCGGCGAAATGAAGCCAGAAAGCATTGTCCGAGCTGAGGGATTTGCGTTCGGGGTCGCGCGCGTCGAAGAAAATGGCCGCGAGCAATGTTCCGAGCCCGATCAGGAGGCTGGCCGTGCCGCCTATGATGGAGCCTGCCCCGTCGGTCGAGAAGGCAAAGGTGTAAAGCCCGAACGCGATCGCTATGGCCATCAGAAAGAGCGCGAATGGTAGGCGGAAACGGACATAGATCGCGCCGCTGGCAAGCACGGCACCGGTCGCCGACCAGAAGCCGAACGTTTCAAGGGCGTCACTAATGCCGCTGATGACCCCCAGTCCACTCGAAGCGCTGCTCAGGGCGGTTTCCCCTGCCGCGTCCACGCTGCCAAAGCCCGCAGCAACGACGCCGACGAGGAACATAGTAAACCAGGTAAACAGGAGCGAGAGGGTCATGCTGGGCAGGAGCAGTCTGCGGCGGCCAGCGAAATATTCGAGCATGAGCCAAAGCGCAATAAGGACGGGCAAGCTGATGATTAACGCATTGCCGGTGCCTGCCAGCATCAGCGTAGAGCCGAGCGAGAGGCCTATTGTTAACAGGACAAGGCCAATCGAGATGAAGATGTCATTGAAATTTGCAAGGAAGCGCAGGTTTTCGTCGTCCGAACTTGCGCCCGGTCCACGCTCGGATGCGAGGAAGGCTTCTAGCTCGGCGGCTTTGGCTTCGTCGAGGACGCCGGCTTTACGCGCAGCCTCGATTTTCTGGCGGTCCATCCCCTGCCCCTCCTAGAGATCGAGTGTTTCGATGGTGAATGAGGTGTTTGTGTAGACGCAGATATTGGCGGCGATTTCCATGGCTTTGCGGGCGACAAGCTCGGCATCATCCTCATATTGATGGATGCCTAGGGCTGCGGCGTGGGCGAAATTGCCGCCCGAGCCGATGGCGACGACATGGTGTTCGGGCTCTAACACATCGCCCATGCCGGTAATGACGAGGGTGGTTTCCTTGTCGGCGACAATCAGGAGCGCTTCAAGTTTTTGCAGATATTTCTCGGTGCGCCAGTCTTTGGCCAATTCGACGGCGGCGCGTTGAAGCTGGCCGGGGAAGCGTTCGAGCTTTTCTTCGAGACGCTCAAACAGGGTGAACGCGTCCGCTGTGGCCCCGGCAAAGCCTGCTATGATGTCGCCGCCCGCAAGCCTGCGGACTTTACGGGCATTGCCCTTCATCACGGTCTGGCCCATCGAGACCTGACCATCGCCGATGACGACAAGCTTGTTCGGTTTGCGCACGGCAAGTATTGTGGTGCCGTACCAGAGGGCTGGCCCATGTTCGGAATGTGTCTGCATCGGGAAATATGTGGGTGATTGAACAGGCAAAGGCAAGAGGACATTAGCAATTGGAGATTATCGGTTTTGCTTAGCTGGAGCGCACCCTCGTGCTAGGGGATGCGTTATATCATGCTATAAGGAGTGAATTAGGCCAAAGGGTCACAGAGAAGTCCATGAGGGAAAGTCTATGAAACCGTCGAAATTTGCCGTTAACATGATGGCCGCCGTGTCAATCGCGCTATTGGGTGCCTGTCAGAGTGAAGCCAGCAATGGCGATCAGACAGATCAGCCCGCAGAAGCGGCTGCGACAGCGGCGGCAGAGGGTGGCGCTGATGAGGCGCGCGTGGTTGAAGATGCGCGCACTGAAATCGCACAAGCACTGGATGCGGCGGCGGCGACACGAGGGCCCGGAACGCCCGCCATGTGGCGTGTGGCAGATGACGATACGACGCTCTACCTGTTTGGCACCATACATTTGCTGAAGCCGGAAACCGAATGGCGAACGGCAAAATTCGACAAAGCTTTTGCCGAGGCAGACATGCTGGTCACGGAAGTTGATACAGGGTCGCCAGAGGGACTTGCAGAAATTCAGGCTTTGATGGTCCAGCGCGGTGTGTTTGCGGATGGCAGAACGCTGAGCGGGGTGCTCGATGACACACAGGAGGAGATCGTTGCCAGCGCGCTTGAGACGGTCGGGATACCGATGGCGTCTATGGATCCGATGCAGCCATGGATGGCCGGATTGACGCTTAGCCTGTTTCAGATCCAGCAAAGCGGGTATTCTACCGAATCCGGGGTGGAGACCGTTCTAACCGAAGAGGCGAAAGCTTCAGGCAAGGCACTGGGGTTTCTTGAAACCGCCACACAGCAAATGGACGCACTTGCCGGAGGCACGCTGGAGGAGCAAATTGACGGGCTCGTATTTGCCTCGGAGACGCTGGATATGGGGCCTCAGATGCTTGGCGCCCTGGTCGATGAATGGGCCGATGGTGATCTGGCTGGCCTTGGCGCCATTATGGCTGATCCGAACTCGATTGGCGGTGAAAATGCCTATCAGCGGCTTCTGGTGGACCGGAACGAAAACTGGATTCCGCAAATTGTCGCCATGCTCGATGATCCGGGCACACGCCTGATCGCGGTTGGCGCAGCGCATTTGGCCGGCCCTGATAGCGTGGTCAGCATGTTGCGCGCTGAAGGGCTGACGGTCGAGCCTTATTAAGAAATGCCTAATAGGCCGACCATAAACGAGCCGTTTTCCCGAAGCCCGTTTTAAGCTCCCTGCGTTAAGCTAAATTTGTCGGGCGATCCTCCGATAGGTTTAGCCTCGGGGCGGAGTTATGAATATATTTCGCAGGGCCAGTTGGTTTACGGGTTTGGCTGCTGCCTGTCTCGTGGCTGGATGTGGCGGTGAGCAGACGCCAATCCCCTCGCCGCCGCTTGCCCTTGGAGGCACGCCTGAGGTGGCGGCATTAGCGAGCACGGGCGAGGAGACCGCTTCTTTACAGATTGCCATGACGGACGAGGCCTATGCCGAAGCCATCGAGGCGCTGTTCGCCGAAGCCGAAGCAATGAAGGGGCCCGGTGAACCTGCGCTTTGGAAAGTTTCGGACTATGACAGCACTGTCTATCTGTTTGGTACGGTTCACGCATTAAGGCCACAGACCGAATGGCGCACACCCCATATTGACGCCGCTTTTGAGGCGGCTGACAGGCTGATTGTCGAGGTTGATATTCATAGCCATGGCGCGCAACAGGAAATGATCCGGCTTTGGCGTCATTATGGCTTGTTTGCTCATGGATACAGCCTGCTTGATTATATAAATGATGACGCAGATGTTGAGACTTTGAAGGCGGCGGCAACCAGGCTTGGGCTGCCTTATCAGTGGCTTTTGAGAGTGAAGCCATGGTTGCTGAAATCAATTCTATCCGGCGAAACAGAGTATGAGGCGGATGCGAACGCTTTCCAGAGAGCCTCAGGGGTTGAGGAAGTGTTGCTTGTCGATGCATTGCGGGCAGGCAAGACGCTTGGTTATATTGAGAGCCTGGATGATCAGATGTCGATACTTCCCAGTGCAAGCATGGCAGATCAAGTCGCAGATCTCATAGACAGTCTCCGGCGGGAAACGACAGGACCAGACCTTCTGGATGTTTTAGTCGATGAATGGGTTGATGGAGATGTTGACGGTTTGGGCCTGATTATTTCCGACCCGCTAATCCAGATGGATAAGCCGTTTTATGATGCACTGCTTCGCCGCCGGAATGAAAACTGGATCCCGAAAATCAAGATTATGCTGAATATTCCGGGCACAAGTTTTGTCGCGGTGGGGGCAGCCCATCTGGCAGGGCCTGACAGCCTGATCGGCATGCTCGAAGCCCAGGGGCTGACACCCATACGCCAATAAGATCCCAATTAGGTGTGTTTTGCTTAGCGGAGGCCGGGCTGGTGGCTAGAGACTGTCTAAGTGAGCCCGCTTGCGCAAGAAGACATAGAAGGCTCCGCCGCCACCATGTTTCTGATGCGCGCTGGCATAGCTTGAAACCAAGCTGCGAACGTCATCCCTGTTGAGCCATTGCAAAAAGCGTTGGCGCAACACCCCTTCGCCCGCTTTTCCTTTGCCAGTGATGACGAGGACGCAGGTGCTACGGGTTGCCTGATGCTGGCGCAAAAAGCGCAAAAGGGCCGTCTGTGCGCTTACCTGCGTGTGACCATGCAAGTCAAGTGTGCCGGTAATACCCAATTGGCCACGCCTTATTTTACGTTCCTTACCGCGATTGGGCAGGCCGCTTATTGGCGGAGGTTTGAGCTGTTTGCGGCCTTCCATGGCGAAAATAGCGAGCGGGTGACGCAAAGGCCCGGCGGGGGGTTTGGTGGGGCGTTTGGCCGATGGCGCGGGTCCAGTTGAATTACGCTCGGCAGGGATCAGGGATATATCGAGTTCGGACATATCCGGCAGCGACACATCCTTGCGGGGACGGACGGATTTTGCAACGCCATTCCAAGCGCGTTTCTCATGGGGCAGGAGCTTGCGGTCAGACATGGGGCTCAGCTTTCCGGCCTGCCATGATCTCTGGCGGGCTCAATCAGACGTGCAGCAAGAGGGCGCGGCAGGAAAGCCCACATGCGGCCAGCTGCATTCTGGGTTCCCGCGCGGCGACCGGCTTCATCGCCTGTGCCGAAATAGATGTCGCCGCGGACACGGCCCTTGATCGCGCCGCCTGTGTCCTGCCCGATCAGTAGGCCAGACCAATTTCCGCCAAGGCCAGGTGATGTGGTGTTTACGAAAAAGGGCACACCCAGCGCGTTCAGGCTCGGATCTATTGCCATTGAGCCAAGCGGGGTGAGCGGTACGGTGTGTGCTCCGACAGGGCCAAGGCTCGGATCGCCAATTTCCACCGGCCGGAAGAAAACAAAGCGCTTGTTGAAGTTCATCGCCGCCCGGGCTTCTTCGCGCGGCACCCGGTCCATCCATGCGCGAATGCCCTGCATTGATGCTTCGCCGCGCGTAATCTTCCCACGTTCGAGTAAATAGTTCGCCGTTGAGCCAAAGCGCTGGCCATTATGAGCAGCATAAGCGGCACGCATGACCGACCCATCCTCAAAGACGAGCCGGCCCGACCCCTGGATCTGGAGAAAGAACACATCAGCCGGATGCGCATAGCCGAGAATATTCTGTGTGTTCAGCGCAATCTCGGCGCGGGGCGGATAAGGCCGGAGCTGGCCATTGGGTTGTCTTTGGGCAGGGACTTTGCGGCCCGGTTCGCCGCCAAGCTCTGAACGGTCAACCTGTACGAGATCATCGGGCAAGCCCGGCACCGGCTGGGTGTAGGGATATTGCGGGGTTCGGCGGGCCATAATCTGGGGTTCAAAATAGCCGGTAAATTTCGGCGTCTTATCACCGGGCAGAATTTCTAGCGGGGTAAACAAGGCCTCGAACACGGTGCGGGCGCTTGACGCATCCGATATTGTCTCAAGCGCCGCGCACGCCCCTGCCCAGTCAGAGATGGTTCCGGCATAGGCCACACGGTTTGAAACGGGCGACGTGGCCGGACGCGCGGACCATAACACACATGTTCGTGAAAAGGCCTCAATGGCGGGCAAAAGATTGGCGGTGTCCCAGCCAGGAAGGGCTTCATAGGGCACCGGCCGCGGGAATGGAGCAGGCGCAATTTCGGGGTTCGTGGCGGTCTGTTCGGGCGTGTCGGAAACCGTGTCAGCTTGCGGGCTAGGCTGGGGACCGGTCGAGACGGGTGCTGGCGGTGTTGAAACACAAGCCCCAAGGCACACCAAGAGGCTTGCGCCAGCTCGCGCGATCCAGCGGGTCAGCGACGACCCGTTTGCCCGATCAGGATGCAGTTTCCACATCATCAAGGAGCCAATTTGGGTCGGAGCTTTTAATGTCGCGCTTGAAAGTCCAGATGTCCCGCGCGGTGCGGGTATTGACGCCATCGCCAAGCTCGGCCTCATAACGGATCATGACGCGGGCGATGGTGCCATCAAGCTCGGCATCGTCAATATCAAGTTTGCGGATGCGCAGCAGTTCATAGGGGTCGATTTTAGCCTGTTCACGCGCCTCTATCGCTTCCACCCATGGCTCGTACACATCGTCATCCAAAAGAGGCTTGAGCGCTTTGCGATCGCCGCGCGCAAAAGCGGCAAGGATCATCTCATATGCGGCCCGCGCGCCGCGCTCGAAGGTTTCAGGATCAAAGCTCTTATCGGCCGAATAGATTGCTTCAAGGCCGGCAGCAGCCGGACCGGTGAAAGCCGGGCGCAAATGCGTGGCACGCGGCGGGGCGTCCGGTTTGGATCTGGCGGTTTGCAGATCGCCGGACGGGACACGCTCACGGCTCCGGCCCGATGGTGGCCCGTCGTCACGCCCAAGCGCGACATAGAGACGGCTCAAGACGAACAGAGCGATGGCAGCAGTTATCAAAACTTCAATCAAGGTCAGCACTTCGCATAATTAGTATCCCGACTATCTATATAGATAAGTGTCCGGTCACGCCAGCACCATTGCACCGTCAACGGCCTCATGTTACGCGCTCTCTTTTGTTTATGCGAGGAAACATGGCCGAAGATCAATCCGTCCCTGCCGGAAACCAACCCGCCCCAACCGCACCCCAAGGGCCGAATATTCGCGTCATCTCGCAATATATCAAGGATTTATCATTCGAGAATCCCGGACTGTTGAACACACAGGCGCAGCCCAATATTGATTTGGGGATTGATGTCGGCGCAACCGCGCACACCGGCGGAGAGAATCTTTACGAAGTGTCCCTGCGGATGCAGGCCAAGGCGCTTACCGGAGACAAGGTAATGTTCATGCTGGAGCTGGACTATGCCGGGCTATTCCAGCTTCAGAATTTCAAGAATGAAGATATGGAAGCGGCCTTGCTGATCGAGTGTCCGCGGCAGATCTTTCCCTTTGCCCGCCGCATTATATCGGACATCACACGCGATGGTGGCTTCCCGCCTCTGCTCGTCGATCCGATTGATTTCCGCGCTTTGTATCTGTCTCAGAAACAGAGACAAGCGGCAGCGCCTGGGGGTGCGGCGAGCCCGCCCAATGGCCCAATACGCGTTTAGAAATTAGACCCTGACATGCTAGTCTGTCGGTTTGGTCCATAAAGGCGGTGCGCCGAGCGTGTCGAGATGGGCCAAATGGGCCGCTTCTTCACTGGAAAGCAGGCGCGGGGGCAGTGCCTTAGGGCGGTGTTTTGCCGGTTTGCGCGCGGTCTTCGTGGTATTTACCGGACCATCGAACGCGAAAGCGCGGGCGCGACCGCCGAGCAATTCAAGGTAGACAGTTGCCAGCAATTGCGCATCAAGCAATGCTCCGTGAAGGGTTCTTGATTCGAGCGATACATCAAAACGTTTGCACAAGGCGTCGAGCGAGGCGGGTGCGCCGGGGAATTTCTTCTTGGCCATCGCCACCGTGTCAATCCAGCGCAGGGGCGGGATGGGTTTGCGGCCACAGCGCGCCAGCTCGGCGTTCAGGAAGCCGCGGTCAAAAGCAGCATTGTGTGCGATCAGCGTGGCGTCGCCCAAAAATTCCAGAAAGGCATCGACCACTTCTGGCGCTTCGAAATGCGGCTGGTCGGCGAGCATTTCGTCGGTGATGCCGGTAATGCGTATGGTGGCTTCGGAGACTTTTCGACGGGGATGAACAAGCTGGCGGAAGGTCTTGCCGGTGGGAACATGATTGATCAGTTCGACCGCGCCGAGTTCAACCACCCGGTCTTCGCCATTAAAGTCAAAGCCTGTGGTTTCAGTGTCAAAAGCAATTTCACGGATTGGTTCGGTCATCTGTCAGTCCTCGTCGATTTGGCCCAGAAGCGCGATGATAGCGTTGACATGTAAGCGGGTGAATTCAAAACCGAAAGCTGTGGAGATTATGAAATCGGCGCGTGCACGTTTTTCCGCATCAGGGGTCTGTTTGGCAAGGATGGCTTCGAACGCCTCTTCGGTCATGCCTTCGCGCGCCAGAACGCGGGTGCGTTGAAGGCTGGCCGGTGCGCTAACAACGGCAATATAATCGACACGCGTATCCCCGCCGGTTTCGAAGAGGAGCGGAATATCGAGAACAATCAGCGGCGCCCCTGACGCTTTGGCCTGCGCGCGGAAATCAATCTGGCTCTCGGCGACGAGCGGGTGGACAATGGTATTGAGTTGCGAGAGGGCGTCGGGGTGGGGCAGCACCAGATCACGCAGAAGCGCGCGATTGACGGCTCCATCAATGATCGCTTCGGGAAAAGCAACACCGATGGGTCCAACCGCTGCACCGCCTTTGGCGTAGAGCGCATGAACGGCTGCGTCAGCATCGTAAACCGGCACGCCGGCGTCAGCAAACATGGCGGCGGTGGCTGATTTTCCCATGCCGATTGAGCCGGTCAGGCCGAGATCTTTCATGTCTGGTCTCCCTGCCCGCATGGCCATATCTGTTCGCAGATCGTTCCCAAGACCGCCGCTTGGTGTTCCCAATCGAGCCCTATGTGTTGCACGGTCATGATGTGGCCTCAAGGGTCCGGCGGACGCGCTCGATAGCGGTTGCGATATCCGGCATGATGCCAAACCAGCGCTCGAAGGCGAAAGCGGCCTGATAGACCAGCATTTGCATTCCATTTTCAGCTCTCCAGCCCGAGCTGATTGCGGCCGCAGCGATGGCCTTTGCCGGCTTGCCATAGGAGAGATCATAAAACAGCCGGCCATGTCCGGGCCCAAGATCAATGCCTGTATCCGCGTGACCAAGACTTGTGGTGTTGATTACAAAATCTGCGCTTTTGATCTGGTTCAGCCCGGTTTTGAATGGCAGCGCCATATGCCGCCGGCTACGCGCTAACTCATTGTATCCGGCGAGCAGGGCCTCAGCGCGCGCGAGGGTGCGATTGGCGACGATGACGGACGCACCTTCGGTGTGTAGGGCGTGTACCACAGCGCGGGCCGAGCCGCCTGCACCGAGAACCAGCGCGGTCTGGCCTTTGATGGGGCGCGACAAGTGTGGAGATAACGATGCGAGAAAACCCGGTGCGTCGGTATTGTCGGCATGCCAGTGCCCGTCGCCCGGACGCCATAAAGTGTTGGCTGCTCCAATTTCCGATGCGCGTCCGGTACTGGTTTGAGCAAGCGCGAGCGCCTCTTCCTTATGCGGCAACGTAATGTTTACCCCGCGTGCACCGCGCCGTGCCAGCGTATCAATCGCGTCGGCAAGGGCATGTGGGGCAACCTGAAGGGCAAAATACTGGGCATCGAGCTGATGATCGCGCATCCAGCCATTATGGATCAATGGCGACAGGGAATGGGCGATGGGGTCGCCAATAACACCATAAAGTTTGGTCATTGGCTCAAAACGCCACGTAGCCGCAAATAGTCGAGAAGCGGCAAGAGGGGTAGTCCCAGAATGGAGAAATAGTCGCCTTCAATTGAGGAAAATAGCTGTATTCCCATTGATTCAAGCTGATAAGCGCCAACCGTCTCAAGGAGCCTGGTACCATTTACGGCAAGATAATCGCTGATGAAGTCAGGCGACAGCTCACGCATGGTCAGGCTTGGGCGGGCCAGATGACGCCAAACAATCTGGCCATTTTCCGCAATGGCAATCGCGGTTTCCAGACGATGAGTTTTGCCCGATAGCGCTTCGAGGTGGCCACGCGCGACATCCATATTGTCCGGCTTGTCAAATGCCCGCTCACCCAGAGCAAGCATCTGATCACCACCGATAACAAGCCCTCCCCTATCGGCCGATACTTTGAGCGCTTTGAGTTCGGCAAGCTGCATGGCCTGTTCTCGGATTGGCATATCACAGGCACGGAAACCCTGCCGCAGACCATCCTCGTCAATCAGAGGTTTTACCGCTTCCGCGACAAGCCCGGAATTCGCCAGCAGAGCGCGGCGACTGGCACTACCTGATGCAAGAATGATCCTCGGTACGCTCATTTGGGATGTCTGTTCAGCTTGTTGAAAATCGCCGCCGCCGTTTCTTCGACAGACCGGCGGGAAACATCAATAATTGGCCATTTCTTGCGCTGGAAAAGTCGCGCAGCATCGGTACATTCGGTGCGGATGGCATCCTCATCGACATAATCGGTCTGGGAGCGCTCATTCAGGGCGAGCAATCTTTGTTTGCGAATTTGCATGAGCCGTTCGGGGCTGATCTTCAATCCGATAATGAGCGGGCGTGTTACCTTGTCGAGGATATCGGGCGGAGGCACGCCCGGAACCAGTGGTATATTTCCAGCGCGCACGCCGCGATTACCCAGATAGATACATGTCGGGGTTTTTGATGTTCGGCTAATGCCGACGAGTACGACATCGGCTTCGCGCAGACCTTCGACATTTTGCCCGTCATCATGGGCGAGCGAAAAGTTGAGTGCCTCCATGCGATCAAAATAATTGGTATCGAGCTTATGCTGACCGGCGGTGGAATCATTGGCGGACATGCCCAAATGTCTGCTGAGCATGTGAACGGCCTGATCAAGAACTGGAAGCGTGGGAATGCCTTTGGTGCGACAGAAAGTGATGAGCCGGTGGCGCAATTCTTCATTTGCGATCGTATACCAGACGACCCCGGGGGCTGCTTCGATCTCGTCAATAACACGTGCCAATTGGCGTTCAGAGCGGACAAGATAGTAATTGTGTTCAAGCGGCTGGACGTTCGAGAACTGGGCGGACGCGGCGCGCATGACAGCATTCAGGGTTTCACCTGTCGCATCCGAGACAAGGTGGATATTGTAGTAGATGCAAAGGCCCATTCGCAAACTTTCCCGTCTTTGTTCCCAAGAGATGCCCTTATACCCTCTTGCGGGCAAGTCCCCTGTGTGTTGGCTGTGGATAGGAAGTTAACGGGCGATTGTCGCCAATCCATGCACAGGCGCGCGTTCTGCACGCCAGATGTTCGCACTCTGATCCGGAACCAGCAAATGTGTTAACAGAGTGTTAAAATATCCCCTCTGAACAAGGATTAACGAAACGTTAAAGTTACCGGGTGCCAGAGGATAGTCTGTGGAAGAATTGTGCATAAGCGTTTATAGGCGCTATTTGACCTATTTATTCACCGTCTCCACAGACTAATAATAATAAGCCAAAATAAATTTGACTCAAAAGGAAGGGGTCTTTGTGGGATCCAACGTACACAAGCCGTTACTCGCAGCACTTGCCGGAGAAACCGCAAAGAGGCCACCAATGTGGATGATGCGACAGGCGGGTCGTCATTTGCCAGAATATCTCGAATTGCGAGGGCGGGCTAAAAACTTTCTCGATTTCTGCTATACGCCTTCGCTTGCGACAGAAGCGACACTGCAGCCGATACGTCGTTACGGCATGGATGGCGCAATCCTGTTTGCTGATATTCTGCTGATTCTTGACGCGATGGGCCGGGATGTGAGGTTTGAGAAAGGCGTTGGGCCGCTGGTAGAAGTGATCGAGGGTGCGGCGGATATGCTAGCGGTGCCTGCGCCGGCTGTGGCGGAACGATTGTCTCCCGTTTATGAGACAGTTTCGCGGGTGCGTGCGGGGCTGCCGGATGAGACAACGCTAATCGGTTTTGCTGGATCACCCTGGACAGTTGCACTTTATGCGCTCGAAGGACGGGGCAAGACTGACAAAAGCACAGCAAGAGGATGGGCCCATGAGCGGGCTGACGAGTTGCAGGGTGTGCTGGATGCTTTGGTGGAAACAAGTGCGCATTATTTGAAGCGGCAAGTGGACGCCGGGGCCGAGGCGCTGATGCTTTTCGATAGCTGGGCAGAGGGTCTGCCAAATGATGTGTTCGCTGAGATCATTATCGAACCGACGCGTAAACTTGTGGCGCGCTTGCGCGAACTTGCCGTTACGGTTCCAATTATTGGATTCCCGCGCGGTGCAGGGGCGATGTTGCCAGCATATGCGAGCCAGACAGGTGTGACAGGGGTGGGACTTGATACCAGCGTCGTGCCGGACTTTGTGCAGGATGCCTTACCAGAGGGGATGCCGGTTCAGGGTCATCTTGATCCACTTTTGTTGATTGCGGGCGGGCGTCGGCTCGATGATCGGGTGCGCTATCTTATTGAAGCTTATCAGGGCCGGCCGCATATTTTCAATCTGGGACATGGTGTTCTGCCGCAAACACCGATTGCGCATGTTGAGCGGGTTGTCGAGATTGTCAGGGGTGGATGATGGCTTATCTGGTTCTTAAATCGCTTCATATTGTTGCTGTGATTGCCTGGATGGCGGCATTGATGCTGTATCCGCGGTACAAGATTCACCAATTGGGTGATGTTGCCGGGGGGATATTGTTCGAGCGGATGAAAGACGCATCGGCACGCTTACGGCGCTTGATCCTGACCCCTTCCCTCCTGGCTGTGTGGGCCTTCGGATTGGGTATGGTGGTGGTTAATCCGGCGATTGTCAGCGCAGGTGGTGCCCTATGGTTTCCTCTAAAATTCGGGCTTGTTCTGCTGATTACGGGGTTTCATGGCTGGTTTACGGTCCAGGGCCGAAAGATAGATGCGGGCGTAGAAGCGGCGGATGCGCGACGGTTGAGGATGATGAACGAGGTTCCGTTCATTGGGCTGATCGTGATTGTGTTTCTCGTCGTTTTGAAGCCGTTTTAATAATTGGCTTGACGCGGCTGTCAGGACGCGGGATAGACGGCGTATCGCCGCTTGGGTTCTCTGGGCATGGAATGGCTTTGGCCTTCGTATTCGAGCGATACCGGATAATCAGGAAAACTTGGATCAATGGCTGATACGTCAATCGATAGCTCGAACCCCGTAACGCTTATGGCGCTAAAGGGGAAATCGCCTACAGAGCTTGTGGCTTATGCAGAAACGCTAGAGGTTGAAAATGCTCAGGCGCTGCGGACACAGGATCTGTTGTTTGAGATTCTCAAAGAGCTGGCTTATCGGGACATCCCGATTATTGGCGGTGGCGTTTTGGAAGTCTTGTCGGATGGCTTCGGATTCCTACGGTCGCCAGAGTCCAATTATCTTCCTGGTCCTGACGATATTTATGTCAGTCCAAAGCTTCTAAAGAAGGCTGGCTTGCGGACGGGCGATACGATCGAAGGACCGCTGAAAAGTCCCCATGAGGAAGAACGTTATTTCGCGCTTGAGGATGTGAGTGCGATTAATTTCGAGTCGCCGGAAAAAGCGAAACATAAGGTACATTTCGATAATCTGACGCCGCTTTATCCTGAAGAACGGTTGGTGATGGAATCGAAAGACCCAACGAAAAAGGACCGTTCGGGCCGGATTATTGATATTGTCGCACCGATCGGCAAGGGACAGCGGGCATTGATTGTCGCACCTCCGAGGACAGGTAAGACGGTATTATTACAAAATATTGCATCGTCAATCGAGGAAAACCATCCAGAATGTTATCTGATTGTCTTGCTGATCGATGAGCGGCCAGAAGAAGTTACTGATATGCGCCGGACGGTGAAAGGCGAAGTTGTAGCTTCTACATTTGATGAACCGGCAACCCGCCATGTGTCGGTGGCAGAAATGGTCATCGAAAAGGCAAAAAGGCTGGCCGAACATGGGCGTGATGTTGTTATCTTGCTTGATTCGATTACGCGGCTTGGGCGGGCCTATAACACCACGGTGCCTTCTTCGGGTAAGGTTTTGACCGGAGGTGTGGATGCAAATGCGCTGCAACGGCCGAAGCGGTTTTTTGGTGCCGCGCGGAACATTGAGAATGGCGGGTCGTTGACGATTATTGCGACGGCGCTGATTGATACCGGTTCGCGTATGGATGAAGTTATTTTCGAAGAGTTCAAGGGTACGGGCAATTCAGAGGTGGTGCTTGACAGGAAGATTGCCGACAAGCGGACCTTCCCGGCGATGGATATATTAAAGTCCGGGACGCGGAAAGAAGAATTGATTACGCCGCCTGAGCATTTGCAGAAAGTCTATATTTTGCGACGCATCCTGAACCCGATGGGAACAGCGGATGCCGCTGATTTCCTGATTGACCGGTTGAAGCAGACGAAAACAAATGACGAGTTTTTCGAGCTTATGGCGAAGAATAATTAGCGCGAGCGCTTTTGATCGTTCCGGAGACAAGGCCGCGTTCAGGACTGGATGCGGCTTTTTTTACGCTGCCCTATATATGTCGGTGATGTTTGAAAATACGAGCTTGATTTATGGCTGACACAATTTGTGCATTGGCGTCCGGCCCGCCTCCCGCCGGGATTGCGGTGATACGGGTGTCCGGTCCTGCGGTTTCAGACTGGATCAGGCGGCATGTTGAAGGCCCGCCGCCACCTGCGCGAGTTACGAGTCTAAGAACCATTTGCGATCAGCATGGCGGAATCATTGACCAAGCGTTAACGGTGTTTATGCCCGCCCCTGCGAGTTATACGGGTCAAGATGTCTTGGAATTGAGCGTTCACGGCGGGCGGGCGGTCGTAGAACATGCGCTGGATGCGCTGGTTCGTTTTGACGGAATCAGGCTTGCGGAACCGGGGGAGTTTACCCGCCGTGCGTTTGAAGCTGGCAAACTTGATCTTACCCAAGCTGAAGCGATTGCTGATCTGGTCGAGGCCGAGACGCTCGCACAAAAGTCTCAGGCTCAGGCGCAGATGGATGGGGCGCTGTCGGCATTATATGGTGGTTGGCGGAACGATCTTCTTGGCGTGCTGGCGCTGGTGGAAGTGTCCGTTGACTTCCCTGATGAGGGCGATGCGCCAGAGCAGATACAGACACCCGTTTTGGAAAAGCTGGACGCCCTTGCTCTATCGTTTCGCAGCGCATTGGAGCATGGGCGGGTTCATCAGCGGGTGCGTGACGGGTTCAGGGTGGCGATTATTGGTGCGCCGAATGTTGGCAAGTCCACTTTGCTCAACCGGCTGGCCGGGCGGGAAGCGGCGATCGTCACGGATATTCCGGGGACGACCCGTGATGTGGTGGAAGTCCGGTGCCGGCTCGGCGCGCATATTGTCTGGTTTGCGGATACGGCGGGGATACGTGAGGCGGTAGATATGGTCGAGGCGGAGGGTGTGCGGCGGGCTCACCGAGCGGCAGCAGAGTCGGATTTGCGGATGCTGGTTTTTACAGAACAGATCCCCCCCCCTCCCCTCATAGAGGGGCTTATGCAAGAGGGAGATGTGCGGGTAAAAAATAAGGCGGATGAAAGTGTTAATCAGACCTTAACACAGGATTCTGTTGTGATCTCAGCGTTGATTGGGCAGGGGATCGAGGCGCTATTGGAGCGGATAACGGTCCGTCTTGATGCGCGTCTGTCTGGTGCAGGTGCACCGATGATTACGCGCACGAGGCATAGGCTGGGAATTGAAGCTGCACTTACACATGTTGAAAGCGCTTATGATCTGGTGATCGGCAATAGGGGTGCTGAGTTGGTAGCGGAAGAGGTCCGCCTTGCTGTGAGGGCGCTTGCGAATCTTGTGGGTGAGATAGATGTGGAGGATGTTCTCGGTGCTGTCTTTTCCGAGTTTTGTATCGGGAAATAGGGTCTACGCAAGCGGCATATTTTGCGCTAAGAGCGCGGTATGAGTGTATGTAATTTTGATGTGATTGTCGTTGGCGGCGGACATGCGGGCTGTGAGGCCGCGGCAGCGTCCGCTAGGTTTGGCGCGCGCACAGCATTGGTGACGCACCGCAAATCGACGATTGGCGAGATGTCGTGTAACCCGGCAATTGGTGGTTTGGGTAAGGGTCACTTGGTTCGGGAGATTGATGCTCTGGACGGGGTTATGGCGCGGCTTGCCGATCGGTCGGGGATCCAGTTCCGTCTCCTGAACCGGTCAAAAGGCCCTGCC
This sequence comes from uncultured Hyphomonadaceae bacterium, assembly GCA_938011445.1. GTDB lineage: Bacteria > Pseudomonadota > Alphaproteobacteria > Caulobacterales > Hyphomonadaceae > CALLCD01. Next base: position 7,042 of record CALLUH010000002.1, on the reverse strand, counting down.
GTTCAGGGTCCGCGCAGCCAGATTGATCGCGCGCTGTATCGGCGTGCAATGCAGGCAGAATTGGCGGCAACCGAGAATCTTACGATCCTTGAATATGGCGTTGAAGACCTGCTTGTTGAGGGTGATCACGTTTGCGGCGTTGTGACGCTTGATGGGACAAAGGTCTTGAGTGACCGGGTTGTGTTGACGACAGGTACGTTTCTCAACGGCATGATCCATATTGGTGATAAGCGCGTACCTGCCGGCCGTCTTGGGGAAGCACCGGCGCTCGGGCTGTCAGAGCGGCTTTATGCATTGGGTTTGCCGATAAGCCGGTTAAAGACGGGTACGCCTGCACGGCTAGATGGGCGGACGATTGATTGGGACGGGATAGAGATGCAGGCGGCGGATGTAGAGCCTGTTGCGTTCTCCTTCCTGACTGAGCGAATAGAGGTTCCGCAGATAGCCTGCGGTGTGACGTGGACGAACGCGGAGACGCACAGGATTATTGCGGAGAATATCACGCAGTCGGCGGTGTATTCCGGGGCAATCGCCGGAAAAGGTCCGCGGTATTGTCCTTCCATAGAGGATAAGGTTCACCGGTTCGCAGATCGGAATCGGCACCAAGTCTTCCTTGAGCCGGAGGGGCTGACCGATCACACGATTTATCCGAACGGCATATCGACCTCGCTGCCGGAAACAGTGCAGAAGGCATTTTTGAAAACCATACCGGGTCTTGAGCGTGCGGAAATTATTCAGCCTGGCTATGCTATCGAGTATGACTATATAGACCCCCGGGCGCTGAAGCCGTCTTTGGAGGTCGAGGTTCTGGGCGGGCTGTATCTGGCAGGTCAGATCAATGGAACGACCGGCTATGAGGAAGCTGCGGCGCAGGGACTGGTGGCGGGGCTGAATGCAGCACGAGAATCCAGCGGGCAGGCGGCGGTGACTTTTGATCGGGCGGAGGCGTATATCGGGGTGATGATAGATGACCTCGTAACAAAGGGTGTGACCGAGCCTTACCGGATGTTTACCTCGCGAGCAGAATTCCGGCTGTCATTGCGGGCCGATAATGCAGATCAGCGGCTAACCCAGAAGGGTATTGATATTGGACTTGTGAAGGCTTTGAGGGGACAAATGTTTCACGTGAAACATGCCCTGTTAACGAAGACGCGGGAGAAACTCGAAACACTTTCGATGACGCCCAATGAAGCCACCCATCTGGGTTGGAATATTAATCAGGATGGACGACGCCGAACCGCGAGGGAATATCTGGCTTATCCGGAGATCCATTTTCAGAATCTGATAGATGCGTGGCCGGAGCTTAGCGACGTGTCTGATGGCTCCCGCCGGCAGATGGAAATTGAAGCGCAGTATGCGGGGTTTCTTGAGCGCCAGAAGGCGGACATTGCGGCATTGCGGCGGGACGAAGATCTGAGGCTGCCGGAGGGGCTCGACTACTCGCGAATTGGCGGATTGTCCAATGAGGTGCGCAGTCGGCTTGAACAGGTGCGCCCGGCGACACTCGGTCAGGCGGGGCGGATTGAGGGGGTAACGCCATCTGCGCTGACGGCATTGCTGGCTCATGTGCGGCGTAAGCCCTCGGCGAAGAGGGCGGTGCAGCGTGCAGACTGATGCGGATGGCTTCGGTCCTGAACAGATAAGTAAACAGATTGATGTTTCACGTGAAACATTTGAGCGCCTCGACTTGGTACTTGCCTGTCTTGATGACTGGCGAGGACGTATGAACCTGATCGGGCCAGCGGAACGCGAACATATCTGGCGGCGGCATGTGTTTGACAGTTTGCAGCTCCTCCCCCATCTGCCTGCCAATGCGCAGCTTGTCGATCTTGGTTCTGGCGGTGGCTTTCCGGCTTTGCCTTTGGCGTGCGCGTTGAGCGGGTCGGGGGGACATGTGACAATGGTTGAGACAGTAGGAAAAAAAGCGCGGTTCCTGGCGGCTGCGGTGGAAGCGGCTGGGTTGAACGCTACGGTCCGGCAGGGACGGGCGGAGAATGTAGGCGATATTTCGGCGGATTATGTCACCGCGCGTGCGCTTGCGCCCTTACCCAAATTATTGGCTCTGTCGTCATCATGGCTGTTGCGCGGGGGCACCGGTTTTTTCCACAAGGGTGCGCGCTGGAAAGAAGAATTGACGGCAGCGTCCGCAGAGTGGACATTCGCTTCACAAGCGATTCCCGGAATGAGCGGCGGGTTCGGAGTTATCCTGAAAGTGGCGGAGGTTTCACGTGGGCAATCACCAGACTAGAATACTTGCAGTGGCAAACCAGAAGGGCGGAGTTGGTAAGACCACCACATCCATTAATCTGGCGACGGCGCTGGCTGCGGTAGGCCGTAAAGTCCTTGTGATAGACTTTGATGCACAAGGTAATGCCTCCACTGGCCTCGGGATCACCCGGCCGGAAAGACGGCTGACGTCTTATGATCTGGTGGTAGATAATGTGCCGCTCGAAGAGGCGGTGCTGAGCACCATTGTCCCACGGCTTGATATTGTGCCTGGAGATGAGAACCTGTCTGGGGTGGAGACCGAATTGGCATCCGACCCACACCGCTCCTATCGATTGCGACGGGCCATCCATGCCTATGTCGATCGTGGCGAGCATACGCGGTACGACTTCGTGATGATTGACTGTCCGCCGTCCCTATCCGCGTTGACGCTGAACGCGATGACCGCGGCGGATGCCCTGCTTGTGCCATTGCAATGCGAATTTTTGGCGCTTGAGGGGCTTAGCCAATTGCTCCGGACGATTGAAGTTGTGCGGACGGGACTAAATCCCGATCTTGAAATTCAGGGTGTCGTACTCACCATGTATGACCGACGTAATAATTTGTCTGACCAAGTTGCCGAGGAAGTTCGCGAGTTCTTTGGAACCAAAGTTTACAAGACCGTTATTCCGCGGAATGTCCGGCTGTCTGAAGCACCGAGTTTTGGTAAGCCTGCCCTGCTCTATGACTATAGGTGTTCGGGCAGTGAGGCCTATATCCGGCTCGCCGCTGAAGTGCTGCAAAGAGAACGTCAATTGGGAGCTGTGTAATGATAAATGATCCAAAAGGTCGGCCACGGCTCGGTAAAGGTTTGTCTGCGCTTATGGGTGAGGTTGAAGGCGCGCGGCCGGTCCAGACGGAGGCCGCCGGAGATGATATGCGCGCGCCGGGTGTCGCCGACGTGCCGATTCACCGGATTACGCCCAACCCTACGCAGCCGCGTCGGCATTTTGATCAGGATAAGCTTGATGAGCTGGCCGATTCCCTGCGGGCGAAAGGCGTGCTGCAGGCCATACTTGTGCGGCCCGACCCGAAAGATGCGCAGCGCTACCAGATCATTGCGGGCGAGCGGCGTTGGCGCGCGGCAAAGCTTGCCGGGCTAGACCGTATTCCGGTGGTGGTTCGCGATGTTGACGAGCTCGAACTGCTTGAGGTGGGGATTATCGAAAACGTGCAACGCGCGGATTTGAACCCTATCGAAGAGGCTGAGGCCTATGGTGCGTTGATGAAACGTTTTGGCCGGACACAAGAGAGCCTTGCGGCGAGCGTGGGAAAATCGCGGGTGCATATAACGAACACATTGCGACTGCTTAATCTGTCCGAAACGGCGCGTGAGCATCTGCGTGCGGGACGGCTAAGTGCTGGTGCGGCGCGCGCGGCGATGGGCGGCGAAGACCCGGATCTGCTGATCGAGCAAGCGGTGGCGAAAAAGCTCAGCGTGCGAGATGTGGAGGCGCTGGCGCGGCTTTCGCGCGGGGCGGTGCCGCCAGTCAGTGGTGACGGATATCAGAGTAAGCCAGTGACCAAGCTGAAAGATGTAGATACCGAAGCGCTCGAATCGGACTTGATGCGGCAGCTTGGCCTTTTGGTAGACATCCGTCACAAGGATGGCGGAGGCGGCGAATTGCGGATCAAGTATCGCGATCTGGAACAGCTTGATGATGTTTGCCGACGGCTTACCGCAAAGCGGGGAAGCGAGGGCTAAGGCGAGCTCGAGATCCGTGATTTGGCTGCGGCATTGGCCAGTTCGGCAATGAGTTTGCGCAGGACGGGTGCAGCGAGACCGCCCGCAGTTCGAGCGACTTCCTCTGCGGCGTAGATGCGTTCGATCAGGCGTGCGATCCGCTTGGGCGACCATAGGGCCAATTGTGTCCGGAAGGCTGGCCATGCCTGCTTGAAGACCGGTGGCCTGAGCTTCATTCCAACCTCGCCCCCACTCGCAGCGAGACCATGCGCGTTCAACATGCGCATGGCTTCTCGTTGGAAGGCGCGCAGGATCGAGATGGGGGACGTGCCGATATTGCTGAGCTTGTCGAGCATTGTCAGCGCGCTGCTTGTGTCGCCAGAAAGGGTTGCGCTGATCAGCTGGTAAAGTCCCTGATCGCCCTGCGCCGTTGTCAATGCGCGGATATCCGCTGTGCTTATTGGGCGGTTTAATCCGATGCCGAACAAAGCCAATTTTTCGATTTCCGAATTGGCCAAGCCGCGATGGCCTGGCAGATCGGTAGAGAATAGCGCCAGCGCATCTTCTTCGATGTCGACCTGATCGGCCTGGAGCCGCGTTTTGGTGAGCGCAAGAATGTCTGCGGCTTCATCATCAAAAAATTGCAGCGCAGCGGCATGTTTGGCCATTTCTATTCCGGCGCGCAGTTTTGATCGCTTGGTCAACGGACCGGCGGTGATGATGAGTTTGGCGGCGAAGCGTTCCGGATTCTCTTCACCAAGAGCAATGGCTTCGAGGAGGTATTTCGCAATTTTGTCGCCCGTAGTCTGTATACGGATGATACGGTTGAAGCCGAGCAGAGAGACCGCTTCGAGTGCGTCAAATAGCAGGCTGGGATCTCTGCGAATGTCATCCTCGCTCAGCCCGATTGTTTCGGTTTCGGAATGATTTGCGGCATGGCTGGCACACAGTGAATTGGCCTGATCGAGAACCAGCCCGCCATCTGAGCCGAAAAGCAGGCAGGCCCAGATTTTGCGGTCAGGTTTTGAGCAGAATGCTTCTGCCTTCGCGCCTGTAAACTTCATTCTCTGGCTGCAAGTTTCAGGCGAAGATCGTCGGCGATGCGTTGGGCGAGCAGGGTAACGGCGCGGTCCGATGCGCTGGTTTGGGCGGCAATGTCACCGAAGGTGGATGTCGGAACGTTGAAACTCGACTCGGCGGATGCGCGGCCTGAAATGGCATCTGTTCCGGTATCAAGGACGTAGCGGCCTGTTACAGTGATGTCGGTTCGCGCGGCGGCTTCGTCTGGCCGGATCGCGAGGCGGCGGAGACTTTCATCGAGCGTGACCGTCAGTGTTCCGGTTTCAATATCGGGCAGGCCTGGGCCAAGCTCGCGCAGGAGCGCTTTGCGTAGGGTGTGGCCCGCGCGTCCCTCTATTTGTGGAACGACAATGGAGCTAACGCCATTTGTTGTGCTGAGGCCCTGGTTCGAGTGGACGGGTTGGAATCCGCAGGCCGTGAGCCAGAGACATGTAATCAGGACGATGATGAGGGGCGGGCGCAATCTGGTCATATAACGATATTGACGATCCGGCCCGGAACGACAATGATTTTCTTCACCGGCCTGTTATCAATCTGGGCGGCAACCGTCTCCTGCTCGAGGGCGAGTGTCTCGATTTTCTCTTTCGGCGTGTCCGGTGGAAGGCGAAGTTCGGCGCGCTTTTTACCATTGATTTGAACGGGCATGATTATCTCATTGTCTTTCAACAGATCGGGATCAGCTTCCGGCCAGTGCGCCACTGAAACCAGCCCTTTCCCGCCAATAGCTTGCCAGCAGGTTTCAGCCAGATGGGGCATGAAGGGGGTCAGGCATCGGGCGAGCATGGATGCGGCCTCAAGGCGGGCGGGGAGCAGGCTGGCTGGTCCGCCCTCGGCTTTTTTCAGCGCTGCGACCCATTCGTGGATGGTGGCAACGGCGGAGTTGAAGCGGAAGTCTTCTATGGCTTTGTCAATGGAGGCGGCGGCTTTGTGGGAGAGGCGGCGGAGGGCGTTGGCGGCTTTATCGTCTGTGTGATCGGCGGCTTTTGGTGCCTCGCCCAAATTATGGAACACGGCCCAGACGCGCTGGACGAAACGGGCTGCGCCCTCTGCGCCGGATTGGGTCCATTCAACGTCGCGCTCTGGCGGGCTGTCGGAGAGGACAAACCAGCGGGCGACATCTGCACCGAAGCTCTCGATGATAGCTGTTGGATCAACCGTGTTGCGTTTAGATTTGGACATTTTCTCAATCGCGCCGCGTTTGACGGGTTTTCCTGTCTCGATGTGGATAAGGTCGCCAGCTCTGGTTTCAACCTCTTCAGGGGACAGCCAGTCTCCGGTTTCGGATTTATAAGTCTCGTGGGTGATCATGCCTTGGGTGAAGAGGCCGGCGAAAGGTTCACCGCTTGACAAGTCCAATATGCCAGCGTCGCGCATGGCGCGGGAGAAGAAGCGGGCATAGAGCAGGTGCAGGATCGCATGTTCGACGCCGCCGACATATTGATCGACGGGCATCCAGTAGGCGGCCTCTTCGGGGTCATTGTCCACGCCAGCGGCAAAGCGGGCGAAATACCATGAGCTGTCAACGAAAGTGTCGAGCGTGTCAGTTTCGCGGGTCGCATCTGCGCCGCATTTTGGGCAGGGGACATGCTTCCATGTCGGGTGACGGTCGAGTGGGTTGCCGGGGGTATCAAAGCTGACATCTTCAGGCAGGGTGACGGGGAGGTCGGCTTCGGGGACAGGGACCGTGTCGCAGGTCGGGCATTTGATGATCGGGATGGGGCAACCCCAATAGCGCTGGCGCGAGACGCCCCAATCGCGCAGGCGGTAGTTTACCGTGCCTCGGCCGAGCCTCATGTCTTCGATTTTGGCAATGGCTGCGGATATGCCATCGGTCTTGTTCAGGCCGTCGAGGAAGCCGGAGTTGAAAAGGCGGCCCTCGCCGGTGTAGGCAACATTTTCGACATTGTAGGTGGCTGCGTCTTCGCCATCGGGCAGGACGACGGGTGTAACGTCGAGGTCGTATTTGCGGGCGAAATCCAAGTCGCGCTGATCGTGGGCGGGGCAGCCGAAAAT
>CALLUH010000001.1 GCA_938011445.1 uncultured Hyphomonadaceae bacterium | reverse complement strand
GTTTTTGGCAAAGATGTCAGTCTTAAGGGCGCGCAGGACTATGCTGATATTGCCGGCGCGGATGTTTGCATCATTACCGCAGGCGTCGCGCGCAAGCCCGGCATGAGCCGCGACGATCTCCTCGGCATCAATCTGAAAGTGATGAAAGCGGTCGGCGAGGGCATCAAGACGCACGCGCCCAACGCATTTGTGATCTGTATTACCAATCCGCTCGACGCGATGGTTTGGGCGCTACAGAAATTCTCTGGCCTGCCGACCAATAAAGTCGTCGGCATGGCAGGCGTGCTCGACAGCGCGCGGTTCCGGCATTTTCTATGTGAGGAATTTGGTTCGTCTGCGGAAGATACAACGGCGTTCGTGATGGGCGGACATGGCGACACAATGGTGCCGCTTCTGCGCTATTCGACGGTGGCGGGCATTCCCGTCCCTGACCTTATCAAAATGGGTTGGTCTACAGATGAAAAAATGGCGGCCATTGTTGATCGCACGCGCAAAGGCGGCGGCGAGATTGTTGGCCTGCTCAAAACCGGATCGGCTTATTATGCGCCAGCGGAAAGCGCGGTTGAGATGGCAACAGCTTATCTGAAAGACAAGAAGCGGCTTCTGCCTTGCGCGTCGTATCTGTCGGGCGAGTTTGGCTGTAACGAGATGTATGTCGGTGTGCCCGTGATGATCGGCGCGGGCGGGGTCGAGAAGATTGTCGAGATCTCACTGAACGCGGACGAGCAGGCCATGTTCGACAATTCGGTCAATGCCGTCAAAGGCCTGATGGACGATTGCCGCAAGCTGGACGGCTCGCTTTAGGTCGGTTTTCTATTTGAAGTAATGGCGCGTTGGTGGTCTGTTTTCGGGCAATCAGCGCGCCTTTTCTTTGGCTAACAGGTTCCCTTTCGGGCGCGAGGCCGCCATAATCTCCTATATGAACACACTCGCCGAGATTTACACCTCCCGTATCACGCTGGACGGGCCTGACACAGTGGCCCTGCTGGAGCGCTTGGTGACGTGCCGTGTTGAAGGCTTGAGCGCGGGCGAGCGAGTGCATGGTGCTTTGTTGACGCCGCAGGGGAAGGTGCTCGCGGACTTTCTGCTGGAGCGAACGGAGACGGGCGCAGCTTTGGATGTGTCGCCGGAGATTGCGGCCGATCTCGAAAAGCGGCTCAAGCTGTTTCGCTTGCGCGCGGATGTCGAGATTGTTCGGACAGATGGAGAAGCGCGCAAGATTGATCATGTGACGCGGATTGGCAATGTCAGTCCGGCATTCGGGCACGATTTCGGCACGGCAAGTATTTTCCCGACCGATGTGAATTTGGATATTGACGGCGGGGTGGATTACAAAAAGGGCTGTTTTGTCGGACAGGAAGTGGTCAGTAGAATGGCGCGGCGGGGGAAAATCCGTAAGCGGACGGTGCGGCTGGATGGGAACGGGCTTGAAGCGGGAACCGATATTATCGCGGGCGGCAAACGGCTGGGCACAATAACGAGCGCAAGCGCGGTGAATGCATTGGCCGTGTTGCGGATTGATCATTTGGCGGGGGCATTGGAGGCTGGCGCAGAGCTGAAAACTGCCGATGCGACCGCACGCCCCCATATTCCTGACTGGCTCACAGCGGAAATGGAGGCCCTCGTCAATGGCAAAGACTGATGCGGATTCGGGCCACTTGCCTTGCGCATGGGCACCCGCTGATGATGCGCTTTACCGCGCCTATCACGACACAGATTGGGGCGTTCCGGAATATGATGGCCGAGCGCTCTGGGAGAAACTGCAACTGGACGGCATGCAGGCCGGGCTTTCTTGGATTACGATTTTACGCAAGCGCGAAACGATGCGCGAAGAGTTTGACGGGTTCGAGCCAGAACGCGTCGCACGCTGGGACCAAAAACGCATCGACAAGGCTTTGCAAAATCCGGGCATTATCCGCAGCCCGAAAAAGATTGCAGCCTGCATCGGCAATGCGCAGGCCTATCTCGACGCAATGGAAGGCGGGGAAGATTTCTCCGATTGGCTCTGGTCATATGTCGATGGCAAACCGATTGTCAGCTATGCGGAAAACTACAAAGACCGGCCAACCAAAACGGACATTTCAGAACGGCTGGCCAAGGATCTGAAGAAACGCGGGCACAAATTTTGCGGACCTGTAATCGTCTATGCCTTCATGCAGGCGGTTGGCATGGTCAATGATCATGAAACTGGCTGCCCGCGCCATAAGGAAGTTCAGGAGTTGGCAAGATGAAATCTGGTTTGGCTTTAATTGGAATATTGATAATGCTGGCGGGCTGCCAGAGCGTTCCGGACGGCCCCACCGAACTGGCTTGTCAGAGCGAAGAGGCGGATGCTTGCCAGAAAGAGGAAATCGCACGGATCAGAGATGTCCGGCAGGACATCCAGAAAGTGCGCCAATCGCGGCTCAAACGGCGCTAATGCATTGATACTTTCGAAATGGTTCAGAAGGCTCGACGGCGCACCGCGTTGGGGTTAAGCTTGGCCTGAACCAAACCAGAAACAGGTCGGCACACGCCGTAAATTGCCAAAATGATCAAACCCGTCATCTCCGCCACTGGTCTCTGGACGCCCGAAGCGTCCGTGTCCAATGAAGAACTTGTCGCAAGCTATAATCAATGGGCGGACAATTGGAACGCCGCACATGCCGCCGAAATCGAGACGGGCACGGCAGACGCAAAGACGCACTCTTCGGTCGAGTTCATCGAGAAAGCGTCGGGGATCAAATCACGCTTTGTGATTGATAAGGAAGGGATTGTTGATCCGGAGACGATGCGGCCACGCATCCCCGAGCGGCCAAATGAGGAGCCGAGCCTGTTGGCAGAAATGGCCGTAAATGCGGCGAAACAAGCGATGGAGCGGGCTGGACGGGAGCCCGAAGATGTCGATGCCGTGCTGTGCGCGTGTTCGAATTTGCAGCGGGCCTATCCGGCAATTGCCGTCGAGATACAGGATTTACTCGGCATTGACGGCTTTGCCTTTGATATGAATGTCGCCTGTTCGTCAGCAACGTTCGGGATACAGACCGCAGCCGACATGGTGCGCACGGGCAGCGCGAAATCGGTCCTGATGGTCAATCCGGAAGTGTGCTCGGCGCATCTGAACTTTACCGATCGCGACAGCCATTTCATCTTCGGCGATGTGGCGACAGCGGTTCTGGTTGAAGCCGAGGAGATCGCACCCGAAACCCATTGGGACATATTGGGCACAAGCCTGAAGACAAAATTCTCGAACAATATCCGTAATAATTTCGGCTTTTTGAACAATGCAGCGCCCGAAGGCATTGGCGCGCAGGACAAGCTGTTCATGCAGGAAGGACGCAAAGTGTTCAAGGAAGTCGTGCCTATGGTTGCGCGAATGATTGGCGACGAGATGGCGCGGCTCAAGCTCGCACCGACCGATCTGAAACGGCTATGGCTGCATCAGGCGAACGCAAATATGAACCGGCTGATCTCGTCCAAAGTGCTCGGCCATGAGGCAAGCGCCGAGGAAAGCCCGACCGTGCTTGACACTTATGCCAACACCAGTTCGGCAGGCTCGATCATTGCGTTTCACAAACATTCGGATGATTTTGCCAATGGCGACAAAGGGCTGATCTGCTCTTTCGGAGCGGGGTATTCGGCAGGGACAGTTTTTGTTGAGCGGGTCGGCTAGCGGCCTATTGGTTTCACCCTTTTGGAGATTGATCAGATGACACTTCGTGCCCTCACTTTCGCTGCGGCTGCTTTTGGCTTTGCCGCTTGCCAACAACCCGTCCCCGTGGACACCAGCACGCTCGCCGAGGTCAACACCACGGATATGACATTCTTTCTGACGAGCGTGGGCCCGGGCGACGGAGCCAATCTTGGCGGGCTTGAGGGTGCCGACGCCCATTGCGCCAGCCTTGCCCAAGCCGCTGGCGCAACCCCTCACACATGGCGGGCTTATCTTTCGACCAATGGCGCAGGCGGGATAAACGCGAAAGACCGGATTGGCACGGGGCCCTGGATGAACGCGCGCGGCGACGTGGTGGCCACAAGTGTCGCCAATCTGCTCGATGCGGACGGCAACAATATGACCAAAGCGACCGCAATCAGCGAGCGCGGCGAAATTATCAATGGGCGCGGGGACCGGCCAAACCGGCATGATATTCTGACCGGCTCCGACGGCAATGGCCTTGCGACCGAAGACACATGCGGAAACTGGACGCTGAACGGGGCGGGGTCGGCAACCGTTGGCCATCATGACCGCATCGGCGGCGGCGCGGACCCGACCCATTGGAGCACGGCGCATGGCTCGCGCGGCTGTTCGCAAAGCGCCCTGCAAAGCTCTGGCGGGGACGGGCTTTACTACTGCTTTGCTGCGGACTAGGACCCGCTTTCGAGGTTTCCGTTACGTCCGGCATCGACAAAGAGCTCCTGCTTGCTAAGCTTTGGCTTGGACGAATAGCGGAGGGCCTGACATGCATCCATTCCACCATGCGAGAACGCATCCGGACAAACCTGCTTACACAATGGCCGGGTCGGGCGAGGTGGTCACTTTCAGCCAGCTCGACAAGCGTTCGAACCAGACCGCCCATGCGCTACGGGAGGCGGGCTGTACACCCGGCGACACGATTGCAATTTTCGCAGAAAACTCACCGCGCTATTTTGAAGTCTGCTGGGCAGCGCAGCGGGCGGGGCTCTATTTTGTCTGCATCTCGTCACGGCTGACCGCGCCCGAGGTTGAATATATTCTGAGCGACAGCGGAAGCCGGCTTTTGGTGGCAGGCGCGAGCAAGGCGGGCGTGGGCCGGGAGGCGGCGGACTTGGCGGGGGTCAAGGACCGCTGGTCGCTCGACGCAGAAGTGGACGGCTTTACTCCGCTTGAGACATGGCGCGAGCGGTTTCCCGACACCCCAATTCCCGACGAGATGGCGGGCACGGACATGCTCTATTCCTCCGGCACAACGGGGCGGCCCAAAGGCTTGCGGCCACCGCTTGAACGGGACATTCCGATTGATGCCGATAATGTCCTGATACAGATTGCCCGTGGGCTCTCAGGCGCGGATGAAAATACGATCTACCTCTCCCCCGCGCCGCTT